>NZ_FXBS01000001.1 GCF_900178005.1 Tuberibacillus sp. Marseille-P3662
ACCCGTCCGCCGCTCGATCCATCCTAATCACTCCGAAGAGATCATAGAATATCTCGCGCTCGACTTGCATGTATTAGGCACGCCGCCAGCGTTCGTCCTGAGCCAGGATCAAACTCTCCATAAAAGTATTTCTTCTATCATTTGACCCTTGGCTATGTTTGAAAAGAGGTTCCTTTCAAACAGCGCTTCTGAGTTTTGTTTAGTTTTCAAAGAGCAATCTCTAATTCTCTAACTTTTTGCGACTCAACTATTTTAACAAGTATTCCAAAGCAATGTCAAACCTTTATGCTTTAAGAAATGTGGAACCTAATATATCAGTCCACGTAATATCTGTCAACAAAAATGGTGGAGCCTAGCGGGATCGAACCGCTGACCTCCTGCGTGCAAAGCAGGCGCTCTCCCAGCTGAGCTAAGGCCCCTTATAGTATCGGGAAGACAGGAGTTGAACCTGCGACCCCTTGGTCCCAAACCAAGTGCTCTGCCAAACTGAGCTACTTCCCGATGAATGGCGCGCCCTGAAGGATTCGAACCCTCAGCCTTCTGATCCGTAGTCAGACGCTCTATCCAGTTGAGCTAAGGGCGCAATTCAAACAATATGGAGCGGAAGACGGGATTCGAACCCGCGACCCCCACCTTGGCAAGGTGGTGTTCTACCGCTGAACTACTTCCGCATCATGGTGCGGGTGGAGAGACTCGAACTCTCACGTCATAAGACACTAGATCCTAAATCTAGCGCGTCTGCCAATTCCGCCACACCCGCTTGATGTGATGAGCCATGGAGGATTCGAACCTCCGACCCTCTGATTAAAAGTCAGATGCTCTGCCAACTGAGCTAATGGCTCATGATGTTCCTGAAACTTGTAATTATATTTTCGCCATTATACAAAGGATGTATCTCAATTTGTTCGGAATACAAAAACCGTATTCCTCATCGTAGTTCATTCGACGATGTACTGCTGAGTGCTCTGCCAACTGAGCTAATGGCTTATGATGCTCTTAATATGTTAATTATAATGGTGGAGGATGCAGGGCTCGAACCTGCGACCCCCTGCTTGTAAGGCAGATGCTCTCCCAGCTGAGCTAATCCTCCATAATCGCCTGGCGGCGTCCTACTCTCACAGGGGCAAAGCCCCAATTACCATCGGCGCTGAAGAGCTTAACGACCGTGTTCGGGATGGGAACGGGTGTGACCTCTTCGCCATCACCACCGGGCTCACAGGATG
>NZ_FXBS01000002.1 GCF_900178005.1 Tuberibacillus sp. Marseille-P3662
TGTTACTCACCCGTCCGCCGCTCGATCCATCCTAATCACTCCGAAGAGATCATAGAATATCTCGCGCTCGACTTGCATGTATTAGGCACGCCGCCAGCGTTCGTCCTGAGCCAGGATCAAACTCTCCATAAAAGTTGTTGCGTTTGACCCTTGGCTATGTTTGAAAAGAGGTTCCTTTCAAACAGCGCTTGAGTTTTGTTTAGTTTTCAAAGAGCAATCTATCGATTGGCTTCAGAGCGACCTTTCAATTGTAACAAGGAGACACTCTATTGTCAACCACCCTCTTCAATAGAAGATAGTTGAAAAAGCGACAATATTTAATGTAACATTTAATTAAAAGTGCGTCAACACTTATAATTAATTGACTTAATGGTGGGCCTGGGCGGACTCGAACCACCGACCTCACGCTTATCAGGCGTGCGCTCTAACCGACTGAGCTACAGGCCCATAAAGTTATCACAAATATATTAATAGTTTTAAACTTAAAAAGTGGAGCGGGTGATGGGAATCGAACCCACGACCAGAGCTTGGAAGGCTCTTGTTTTACCACTAAACTACACCCGCTTATATAAAAACCATCTTTTTTGGCTGGTCGGGAAGACAGGAGTTGAACCTGCGACCCCTTGGTCCCAAACCAAGTGCTCTGCCAAACTGAGCTACTTCCCGATAATGGTGCGCCCTGAAGGATTCGAACCCTCAGCCTTCTGATCCGTAGTCAGACGCTCTATCCAGTTGAGCTAAGGGCGCTTAATAAAAATGCGGTCGAGAGGATTTGAACCTCCACGGGGTTTAACCCCCACTAGGCCCTCAACCTAGCGCGTCTGCCGTTCCGCCACGACCGCAAACTTCCCTTGATGCAACATGCGGGTGGAGAGACTCGAACTCTCACGTCGTAAGACACTAGATCCTAAATCTAGCGCGTCTGCCAATTCCGCCACACCCGCTTGCTAATGATGAGCCATGGAGGATTCGAACCTCCGACCCTCTGATTAAAAGTCAGATGCTCTGCCAACTGAGCTAATGGCTCATGGTGTCCCTAAAACTTGTATTTATTTTTGCCATTATATAAAAGTAGTATCTCAAGTTGTTCAGAATACAAAAACCGTATTCCTCAACGTAGTTTATTCGACGATGTACCGCTAAGTGCTCTGCCAACTGAGCTAATGGCTCAAAAAAATGGCTGGCCCAGCTGGATTCGAACCAGCGCATCCCGGTACCAAAAACCGGTGCCTTACCGCTTGGCTATGGGCCAATAAATAATGGCGGGTCTGACGGGAATCGAACCCGCGATCTCCTGCGTGACAGGCAGGCATGTTAACCGCTACACCACAGACCCTCATTATATGGTGACCCCTACGGGACTCGAACCCGTGTTACCGCCGTGAAAGGGCGGTGTCTTAACCGCTTGACCAAGGGGCCACTTTATGATGTTCAAATGGCGGAGAAGGAGGGATTCGAACCCTCGCACGGGAAGCCCGTCTACTCCCTTAGCAGGGGAGCCCCTTCAGCCAACTTGGGTACTTCTCCATATGGCTCCGCAGGTAGGATTCGAACCTACGACCGATCGGTTAACAGCCGATTGCTCTACCACTGAGCTACTGCGGAATAATATTAAGAACTACAATTTCATAAAAGGAATATAACATAATGTCTAATGTCGGGAATGCCCAAACTGCATTCTTCAGCATAGCATATCCGATTAAGTATCGCAATAAGTTCGGAATACAACAATCGTATTCCTCAACGCAGTCTATTCGACGATGTAGCGCTAAGTGCTCTACCACTGAGCTACTGCGGAATAATGTCGCTTCCGTTGAAATGCGACGCTATTAATAATACATGATCTTTAATATCTTGTCAACACCAAAATTTATTTGCCGTTTTTTTCTGTGCCGCTCATCAGCGACTTTTATAATTTATCATATAATGCTAAGCATCGTCAACAATCGTTTTTATTTTTTTTATTCGTCCCTTGCACTGACCGCAAGCATACTTTTTCGGATCCATCTCTCGCCTTTTATGGTAAATGCGGTAACAAGATTGACATTGATAAACGACCGTTTTCTTATTGGACTTCTTTGTCCCTGGGACGAGCCTACAATACCTTGATCCCCCGACTTTATTCAGCAGCCTTTTAAACGCCAGATCCCTGTGTCGATACCCGTCTCCTCTTAGGTGAAGATGATAATGACATAATTCATGCTTAATAATCTTAATAAACTCAGTTTTTCCAAAGTATTGAAGTTGCTTAGGATTAAATTCAATATGATGGTTTTTTAACAAATACCTCCCACCCGTTGTTTTTAAACGATTATTGAAAGTTGCCTTATGTTTAAAAGGAGTATTAAAGCTTTCTATGGACACTGATTCAACTAACTGCTGCAACTCATCATCAGTCAATGGATTCACCTTCTAATTTCTTTGCACTTTGCCAAGCTGTCATGCATAAGATAGTCACTACACAAAAAAAAAAACATACAAAGGAGGTTCACATTACTAAAATGCCGGTATGGTTTATGAAACAACTTAGAAACGCCTATTTGGAAAAAGACCGGTATCAAATCAAATTACTCAATCAATGTTGGTTTTTTTATAGAAAGAGGCACTGTTCATGAAACAGTGCCTCTTTTCTTGTTTTATCTTAATGTAAATTAAAAGGTCTTTTCAATAAAAAAGCATTAGTTAGAAGCTGGAATCATGGTTAAGGCGAGACGTCCCTTGTCTGGATCAACGGATTCAACCCATGCATCAACAATCTGACCGACGTGGACAACGTCAAGAGGATGCTTAACAAATTGGTTGGATAACTTAGATATATGTACTAACCCATCGTTTTTGACACCAACATCTACAAAGGCTCCGAAATCAACAACATTGCGGACCGTGCCTTGTAGGTGCATACCACCATGTAAATCTTTAAGTTCAAGAACATCAGTTTTAAGCAATGGTTTTTGCACGTCATCCCGCGGGTCACGTCCAGGCCGGCTTATAGCCTCCATAATATCCTTCAACGTTGGGACACCGATATTCAATTCAGCTGCTTTGGCTTCAATATCCACCGATGACAACCGCTCAGTTAATCGTTCGGTTCCAATATCGCCGCTATCACAGTCTAAGCTTTTTAAAAGCTCTTTGGCCTCTGTATAAGTTTCAGGGTGAATCGGGGTATGGTCAAACGGTTCATCCCCATCCAGGACTCTTAGAAAACCAGCGCACTGAACAAAGGTTTTATTACCAAGACGGGGGACTTTTTTTAACTGATTACGATTCGTATATCGACCCTCTTCTTCTCTTTGTTTCACGATGTGATTGGCAACTGTTTTTGAAACTCCGGAAACATATTGCAACAATGAAGCTGAAGCGGTATTAATATTGACGCCGACCCTATTAACCACTGTTTCGACAACAAATGTCAAAGAACCATTCAATGACTTTTGAGACACATCGTGCTGATATTGACCGACACCAATGGATTTCGGATCAATTTTCACCAATTCGGATAGGGGATCTTGCAAACGCCTCGCAATGGAGACAGCACTGCGTTCCTCAACTTGAAAATTAGGAAATTCTTCTCGAGCAACTTCAGATGCGGAGTATACACTGGCACCGGCTTCATTGACAATAAGATAATAAATGGGATCATTAACATCTTTAAGCACATCAGCAATAAAACGCTCGGTTTCTCTCGAAGCCGTCCCATTACCAACCGCGATCATTTCAATTTCATACTGTCGAATCAAGCCGAGGACTTTATCCTTTGCTTCTTTCACCTTGGAAACAGGCGGTGTTGGATAAATTACTGCTATATCAAGCACTTTACCTGTCTGGTCAATAACAGCGAGTTTGCAGCCCGTACGATAAGCTGGATCCACGCCCAAAACAATTTTTTCTTTCATTGGCGGTTGTAACAGTAAATGTCTTAAATTCTCCGAAAAAATATGGATCGCTTGTTCACCAGCTGTCTCTGTTAGTCTCTGTCGGATCTCCCGTTCAGTTGCAGGCGCTATCAAACGCTTATAGCTATCTTCAGCAGCTTGATCAATCAAATCAGCAGCCTCATTTGTAGCCTTTCTACTATATTGGCTTTTAATAAATCTAAGGATAACGTCTTCAGGACCCTCTACTGACACTCGCAATATATCCTCTTTTTCACCGCGATTAATCGCCAACACCCGGTGAGGGACAATTTTTTTGACCTGCTCATCATATTCATAATACATCTCATATGTCCCGCGTTCATCCTGTTCTTTACTCTTTGCTTTCGTTACAATAACCCCATTTTTGAAGGTGGTATCACGGATCCATTCGCGTAACTTAGCATCATCTGAAATCACTTCCGCAATAATATCTTGAGCACCCGCCACCGCAGTCTCCACGGTATGAACGTCCTTGTCTTCATTTATGTAGCCTCTCGCTTCTTCTTCAATAGAGGTATCGGGCAAAAGCAGCAACCAATCGGCCAACGGCTCTAAACCTTTTTCCTTAGCAATCGTTGCACGTGTCCGCCGTTTTTTCTTATAAGGCCGGTAAAGATCTTCAACCTTTTGTAATTTCTGCGCTTGCAAAATACTATGTTTAAGGTCTTCCGTCAGTTTACCTTGCTCTTCAATCAAACGAATAACTTCTTCCTTACGCTTATCTAAATTTACTGCATACTGCCAGTGTTCATAAATATCATTAATTTGGACTTCATCTAAGCCCCCCGTCAATTCTTTTCTATACCGTGCTATGAAAGGAATCGTATTATCATCTTCAAGCAATTGAATAACATTGCTCACTTGTTTCGATGAGACTTCAATATCCTGACTGATACGAGTCAGCACACTTTGCTTAGTTGTCGTATCCAAATATCTTGTCCTCCTTTTAGTGTAAAAAAGCTCTTCCAAAATATCAGAAGAACTGTGGTCGATGTTGGCCTATAATGAATGTCATATCATCACTAACAGACTCAGATGATAAAAGTGCTTGTAACTCAGATAAAAAAACTTCATGAGAGGTTTGTTCAAATCGTTTAGCAATATCCTTAATTGTATTATTAATAAGACCGATACCATCTGAATAAATGACAAAGCAGCCTTCAGATGGAAAATAGTGTTGCTCATGCTTAAGGTCAACCGGACGTCCCGACAGAAAGCCCGGATTAGGCATAGGATGTCCCACTTTTTTAGAATCATCCGGACTGACAATTTTGACGTTAACATTGCCAATGCCACAAAATTCAAAGTGATTCGTCTCCGGAGCAATACGCAAAACGGACACAACGGCCCCTCTCGTTTTTAACAAAGATGCGTTGACATGCCCTAACACGGAATCAAGCGATTCCTTCGAATAAGTTTCAATCGTTTGTGTGGCCTGGCTTGAAGCTTCCCAAGCCCATTCACCACTTCCCAATCCGTCAGCCACAGCACATAATACATGCTGATCATCAGCTTGAACGAGGTAACTGTCACCACAAATCTTATCATCACCTTTAGCTTTTTGAAAAACCACAATGTCAAACGAATTAAGATAATGATGTTCAAACATGAGTTGATGTCATTCCTTCATCTGCCAATGATTCCCGGAGTTTCCGAAGAGCTCTCCGCTGCAGTCTTGACACATGCATTTGTGAAATACCAATGGCTTCTCCGGCTTCCTTCTGACTCAGATGATCAAAATACGTACAAGTGATTACCTTTTTTTCAAGGTCACTAAGCACTTTAAAAGCTTTTTCCAACATCAAACGTTCGTTCGCATTCTGATAACCTTTGTCTGTCTGGCCAACTAAATCCAGCAAAGTAACCGTTCCACCTTCTTGATCAGCGTCCATTTGGCTATCAACAGAAGCAGCTTGATAGCTTTTACCCATTTCCATAGTTTCAAGAATTTCTTCTTCAGTCACTTCTAGATAAGCAGCTATTTCTTGGACGGAAGGTGATCGTTGCTTGTCATTTGTTAATTGTTCGACAGCTTGTTTAATTTTGGGACCTAATTCTTTAATTCGCCGCGGGACATGAATACTCCACGTTTTATCACGCATATAGCGTTTGATTTCGCCGACAATGGTGGGCACTGCAAAGGATTCAAAACTACGTCCCATAGATGTGTCAAAACGCCTAAGAGCCCCTAATAAACCAATCATACCTACTTGATACAAATCTTCTTCAATGCCTTTATTTTTTGCAAACTTGCGCGAAAGGGATGCAACTAATTGATCATAATAAGAAACAAGGTATGACTGAAGCTCCTCATTGTCCGTATCTTCCTGATACCGCTTAATAAAATCTAAGATATTTTCTTTCATCATTTCATTCGATTGATTGGACTTTGTTGACATGGTTCAACACCCCATCTTCGTCCAAAAACTTTGTCATAATGACATTGATACCCGAGCCGCCACTAATATTAACTTGATCCATCAATGTGTCAATGAGGAATAGTCCCAAACCCCCTTCATTTACATGTTCTATACTTACACCGGCATCAATAGGCTTTAATTCTTTGATTTTATCCTCGTAATCAAAGCTGCAGCCTTCATCAATAACCCCAACTTCCATACGATCAGTATAACTTCTTATGTGAATAGCAATTTGGCCGGAATCAACACCGTGATAGGCATGATTAACGGCATTGGTACACGCTTCTGAGACAGCAACCTTGATATCTTCAATTTCATCATAAGAGTATCCCATGCGATAGGCCACACCTGAAGCTGTCAATCGAACAACCCCAACGTACTCGGATTTGGCTGGAATTTTAAGCTCTACGGAGTCAACTTGCTGACTCATTTCTGTCCCTCCTTTAGTGACTGCTGATCCATGAGCAAATCTGAGACACCCGTTATTTCAAATAACCTTCTAACACGGGGGGTCATTCCTTGAATTTGGATGTAACTTTCGTTTTTGTACGCTGATTTATATCCAGCAATAATAATCCCCAAACCTGTACTATCCATATATTCGGTTTGCTCAAGATCTATAACAATGGTTATTCCTGCTTGCTCTGTCAGAGGTAATAATTTTTCTTTTAACTTAGGTGCCGTGTAAGCATCAATTTCTCCCGAGACTTTCAAAAGGTATTTATTTTCATTAATGAGTTGATCTTCGATATGTAAGTTCAAGCTTCCATCCTCCTTAAACTTGCATGTTACAACATCAGGCCGTATTAGGATCGGTATTCGTAGGAAATCGTTACGCTATTTGGCCGATGTTCCCTTCCTTAAATAATCAATTACCCCTCATCGACGCCCTTTAAACATCTCGTTTCATAATGATAAGTGTAAAATCATCTCTCAATTCAAAGTCTTGCAATCTTTCTAGCTCTTCATAGACCCTTTCAACAATCTCTTGCGGACGTTCATCAATTCTAGACCGGATCATGTCTAATATCTTTTCCTGCTCAATAAAACCACTTTCCGTACGGCATTCTGTGACCCCGTCCGAAAGTAAAATGATCATATCGTTTTTGTTTAAATCCTGTCTGTATTCAACATATTTTGTATCTCGTGTCGCTCCAAGAACCAATCCCCTGGCTTCCATTTCATAAAACTGCTGATCCATTGATGAGTAATAAAACCCAGGTTCATGCCCCGCCGAAGCATAGTAGAATCGGTGTTTTATGGAATTATAAACACCGTAAAACATCGTGATAAACATACTCGAGTCCACATTATGTTCAACAACTCGATTGAGGCTTTCCAACATGGCCGTTGGCTCCATTCGTTGTTCAGAAACACTGTCCATCGAATACTTGATCATCGACATACACATAGCTGCCGGTATACCTTTACCAATAATGTCGGCTACAGCGACACTAATTGAATTCTGTCCATCACGGACAAAGTGATAGTAATCGCCACTCATTTGCTTCGCTGGACGACTAATGACACCCATTTCGAGACCTTCAACATCTGGCATATCGTTTACCAACAGCGATTGTTGGACATCGGAAGCAATTTCAATTTCACTTTCAAGTTGTTGTTGCCAATTCCGCAGACTTTGATGCTCTCGATAAGCGAACCCATATCCCATCATAACTTCCAATAAAAAGTCAAATGAAGCATGTAAATCATCACTCATCTCAGGGTATAACTTCGTTAACACATCAACATGGGTACTGACAACTTCTTCAGGCGAAATATGTTGTTCAATCATCTTACGGCTGATTTTTTGCCCATTATAGAGATTTTTTTCATCCCGCCTAGCTAAATATTCAGACAAAAATTGTTCATAACGTTTCTGCATACTCTCCTGATCCAACATATCCCCTGTCTCCTCTCAGTTCAACGGAGCCATTTAATGGCCACAACTTCTGTCCCTTCATTCTGATGGGAGCGCAAATCAAATGAATCCATAAGGCGTTTAACACCTGGTAGTCCAGCCCCAAGGCCTCCTGAGGTCGTATATCCATCCTGCATGACTTTCTTAACATCATTAATACCAGGACCGTCGTCTTTTGCCACCATCTTTAACCCTGTTCTCCCAGCCTCATGGTAGGCGGCTACTGTGATCGTTCCTTTTTGTGCGTATAGATATATATTTCGTGCTAGTTCAGAAATTGTCGTCGTGATTCGAGCTTGGTCAACATGACCAAAGCCAAGTTCTTTAGCCAGATATCTTCCTTGCTGCCTGGCATTAACAATATCCCATTCATTTTTGATATCAATATTGGATTGGGTCCCCATCATTACCCCTCCAATTCCTGTTGCAATTTATCTAGACCCTGTTCTAAATCAAGAGCGGTTGGCACCCCTTTTAGATGGATTCCCAGGTCTATTAAAGTAATTGCAACAGCTGGCCTAATACCAGTTAAAACAACCTTTGTCCCTAACATACGTGACATATTCACAACGTCACCAAGGATCTTAGCAATATACGAATCAATCAGTTCCACCGACGTTAAATCAATCACAACGCCTTTAGCTTCTGTTTCATGAATCTTCTTCAATAAATCTTCTTGAAATTGGATGGCTGTTTGATCATCTAATTCAACTTGTATTGTTGTAAGTAAGTAACCGTGTAATTTCAGAATAGGTATTCGCAATGTCAAGCCTCCTGATCCGTGTCCACAATTTTTCGCTTTGTCATACCAAGAGCTGTCTCAATACCTTTTCTCAAAGTACTTTTCGTCGGAAATTCACCAAGTTCAATCCCGAGATTAACAATAGTCTGGGCAATTTCCGGACGTATGCCAACTAAAATACATTCAGCACCAACAAGGTGAACGGCTTCCGCTGCCTGTAATATATGATGTGCAACCATAGTATCAACTACAGGGACCCCGGTAATGTCAATCAAAACCACTTCCGATCGGTTTTCAATCACACCATTTAATAGATTTTCCATAATGAGTTTGGCACGGTCCGTATCAATCGTTCCAATGAGCGGCATCACTGATATGGAGTCCATAATGGGTATGAGCGGTGCTGACAATTCCAAAAGCGCGTTTTTCTGCATAGCAACCGTGTTTTCCCATTGTTCTGTGGCATCTTCAATTAACCGGTTAAAAATCGAATCCATGATAGCTTCAATGTCTTGGTAGATTTTCAAAAGTTCTTTAGTATCGTTCGCCTCATGGCCCGTTACCTCAATCATGACCCTGCGAAACAATTGCAAACCTCTTGTCAAATAGTTAAGCGGGTAGCCGAACTCTAAAATTCTCTTGACAAATTCATTCAACTGAGTGAAGTCACCGTCTTTAGCCATATAACTGAAAATTAAGTGAGCAAATGTTTCATTATTGGCTTCAGCAATTTTTTCATTAGTAGAATGAATCGCACTTTCCGGCGTGACATCACCCATCTCACTCATCCAACGTTCAATAATTGATGTTTTGTTGTCGGTAATCAACTGTATCACTGATTTGTTCAACCCTTGGTCAACCTTCTTTCTATAAGAGAATAATTATAATTATTATTTCATTGAATAAACAAATCTTCAACAAAAAAAGGAAAGTTGCCCGATTTTATCGCGGACAACTTTCGCTAGAAGTCAATTAAGCCTAAACTAATACGAATAGCCTCATCAACGCCATTCATCATGTCATCATCCAAATGCGTAATTTTATCCGTCAAACGTTGTTTATCAATCGTTCGGATTTGCTCAAGCAGGATAACAGAATCCCTGTCAAAGCCATATTTTTGCGCATCAATTTCAACATGTGTAGGAAGTTTGGCTTTTTGGATTTGAGCAGTAATTGCGGCAACAACCACCGTTGGGCTAAACCGATTACCGATATTGTTTTGGATGACCAAAACCGGTCTGACGCCGCCTTGTTCGGATCCAACAACCGGAGACAGGTCAGCAAAATATACATCGCCGCGTTTTACTATCACACCCGTTACACCCCGCTAACTAGGCGTTCGAGGGTGCTTTCAGCCTCCTCTTCGGCTAAGAACGCTTCAGATGCGATATTAAGATTAATCTTTGCCATCTCCATGTAGCCCTGTCGCATGGATTCGCGAATTTGGCGTTTATTATGCTCACGAAGGTACAATTTTACTGCTCGACGAAGGCATTCACTCCGATTAACGTTTTCTTTCTGCGCCATACCATCTAACTCTCTTATAATCTGTTGTGGTAATTCTACGACGACCTCTTCAGAATTTGATTCAGGCATAGGTGCACCTCCAACCCAGTCACTTCGCACAATAAGATTCCAAATTAAATATTATCATTAGATCGAACAGTTTGCAAAGCTTCTCTCGCAAAAACACCGAACTATTCATCCATATGCCCCTTATTCTTAAAGTATAACCTTGGAACTCTTGCATTAATCATACAAGGTATTTCATAGGGAATCGTTTCAAGCTCTTCGGCAATATCCCCAACGGCGATGCCATCACTTCCACTAGGTGAAGAGCCGATCAATGTCACAGGAGTGCCGATCGGAACGGCCTCAGGTAAGCGGCACATCAATTGATCCATGCATATTCGCCCAACTACAGGACACCTGTGTTCACCCACCAATAACTCGGCATCTTGCAATCGTCGTGGCCACCCATCACCGTAACCAATTGGAACAGTTCCAATCCATTCCTCACCATTGGTATAATACGTTGCACCGTAACTAATCGCTTCACCACGGTTCATTTTCTTGACATGGATGATTTGGCTCTTTAAAGAAAAGGCTTCTTCTAACGGGAATGGCAAATGAGCATTCATGTCCTTACCTGGTGACAAACCATACATAGCAATACCGTATCTAACCGCATTAAACATTTTATCAGCATGCTTCAGTGCTGCAGCACTGTTCCCACAATGAACGATATTTGGATTCACCTTATGGTTCTGCAGTTGAGATAAAAAGTGGTTAAACGTTCGATACTGCAAATTAAAGTAGGTCGGGTCATCTTCATCAGCCGTCGAAAAGTGTGTAAACACACCTTCTAAAATGAATTGTCGATCACTCTTAATTTTTTCAATCACACCATCAAGTTCCCCAACTGTCCGGACGCCTATTCGTCCCATGCCCGTGTCCACTTTTAGATGCAAAAATAACATTTGATAGCTCGGTAAATACGCCTGTGCTTGATCCAACCATTCTTCTTGAAAAACAGTTAAAGATATATGATGTTCAGCAGCAACCGCAACGTCTTTTGGGCGAACCCAACCCATAACAAGAATAGGAGCCTGCACGCCTTGTTCACGTAACTCTAACGCTTCATCAAGAAGAGCGACACCCAACCAAGTCGCGCCAGCATTTAAAGCGGTCACAGCAGCTTGATATGCACCATGGCCATATCCATCCGCCTTAACAACAGCCATGATTTCGGTTTTACCCGGAAGATGTGACCGCAATGATCGGACATTCGCTGATATCGCATCCAAATTGATTTCAGCCCAGGTATCACGATAATATTTTCGTTCCATCCTTGGGCTCCTCCCTCAATAAATTATATATAAATTATCATTTCCCAAATCTTAATTGTCAAATGTTAAAGGAAGTTCTTCAATGTAAGGATATTCGAATAACTACGCCAATTCCTGCGGCACCGTCGAACTGACTCACGGCTTATGAGCCCAAAGAAAAAAGGCCCGTGATGTCTCAGGCCTTTCAACATGAACCCTATTATTTGACGAGACCGCTATTCATAGAACCAGCAACTTCAATCATTTCCTTTTGCGTCAAGTTGTCTGATGCCAGATAAAAGTCAGTGCCATTATAACTCCAAGATAACGAACCGTCCGTGATTGTTCCAACCGCATACCCTAAATCAACTGGGTTCCCTGAAGCAGAAACGGTTGAAGATGTTTCTGCGACATCACTCTTTGATTCAATTAAAGTGAAAGAACGGTCACCTTCATATTTGATGACGTGACGGACTTTGTCGTCATTTTTTACTTTCTTGACTAGAGCAAGCTTTGTATTCTCCCAGTTCAGATTGGGACGAACAACCGTGAGCTCCTTATCTTGATTGGCCATTGTTGGCTTTTCAATCCTAGCTGCACTCATCGCTTTATCTTCATCAAATGTGCCTTTCTCAAATTCTGGATTAAATTTAAAATCATTAAATGAAACATCGATAACCGTATTCATATCTTTATCCATAATTTGAACTTTCTTAGGCTCAAGGTCTTTGTTTAGGACAATTTTTTGATGCGCTAATTCCTTTGTCTTATAATTTGTGGCTGTTGTAAAGACGTACTGGTCATCCTTTGTTTCGAAATCAGGTTCAGGATCATTTAAAATATCCGTAACCAATGATTGATAAAGATAATACTGACTACGATTATTCGGCCATTTGCTTTCAAAGCTATACTTCTTCTTCAAAGCCGGCGTTAGGACAAAGACACCGTTATCATTCTTGATGATCATTTGCTTATTGCTCTGCTCACCTCCATCCAATACAATCTTGTAAAAGTCAGATGATTTGTACGAGATCTCCGCCTTGTACTTTTGCTTTTTGTCGCCTTGGTGAAAGACCATTGTCGCTTGAGTTTTATAGCCTTTTAGATTTTCTGTCTTTTTCTCCAAACTCTTAATAACATCTTCCTGAGATTTTTCACCACAAGCTGCCAAGACAAACATACACATAACGCTTGTCATGAAAATTGCCAATGCTTTCTTCACTATATCCAACCCCTTTGTCTCAGGTTCAGTGACAAAGGAGGGATTCTATTCTAGCTAGTCGCATCACGATAACATTCATACAAAATATTTGGAATGTGCTGGGTAAGGTCACTCGCCACAACATCTAAAGGTGAGTGTTCCTCTTGAATGAGCCTATCAGCGATTTGCCCATGCAAATAAACGGCATTATTAAGAGCATGAATGGGTTTTTCATATTGCATTAGGAGCGCCAAGATCATGCCCGTTAACACGTCGCCACTACCCCCTTTGGCTAGAGCAGGATTGCCTGTTTCATTAACGTACTGTCTACCTTCAGGGGTCGTAATGATCGTGAAGGGGCCTTTTAATACCAGATAAATACCATAACGGGTCGCAAATGCCCGGGCAATACCAAATCGATCCGATTCAATCGTGTTAACATCATCCCCCGTTAGCCGCGCCATTTCACCTGGATGAGGCGTTAACACGGTAATACCCTTTCTTTGAGCCAAAGTCTCTAAATCATCCTTCAGGCAATGAAGTCCATCGGCATCGATGACAAACGGCTGATCACTTTTCAACAATTGAGCTAGAGACTGCCGTGCTTGTTCGTCAACGCCCATCCCCGGCCCAATCGCGACTCCATCAAATTTTGAAGGATCAATATCCTGACGCGTTGTAAAAGTAGCTTCAGGGGCATTCGCGCCAATAATGGGGATTGCCTCCGCCGTCACAGCAACCGACAATAAGCCAATGCCAGATCTTAAAGCAGCGCGAGCAGCTAGTGCTGCCGCTCCAGGCATTCGCTTGGAGCCTGCGACAAGAAGGCCGCGGCCATAGTTTCCTTTATGACCGTCTGCAGCCCTATTCGGCAATGATTGTAAAACATGCTGCCGTTGCCAAACCGATACCCCCGGATGTTCAATTGTTCGTTCAACAGCCTGATAGGGAATACCAATATCAGCCGTTTGAGTAACCCCATAAAAGTTGGCAGCCGGATACGTATACCGTCCCATTTTAGGGCATTGTAAAGTTATCGTATAATCTGCTTGAACCGCTTCATGATCAAACTGACCGCCATTGGCAGGCGTTCCACTGGGTATATCCACCGAAACGACCGTCTGCTCCAACTGATTCATAGCTTGAATGAGGTGTCTGTAAGGTTCCCTTGGCACTCCCGTGATACCAGTACCGAGCAAGGCATCAATGATGATTGTACATGAATGCCAATCTTCGAAAAGCGCCTCCCACTCATAGTCTTGCAAAAATTTCGGATGACCCCCGCATTTTTGTAAAATAGCCTTATGAATAGCTGCATCACCTTGGATACTTTGGTTATTCGGAATAACCCATACAGAAACCTGATAGCCCGCCTCCATAAGATAACGGGCAATGACAAACCCATCACCCCCGTTATTTCCTTTGCCGATCATCACCCCTATTTTGCCTGCTGATGGCAGTAATTTCTTGATGTGATGAAAGACGGCCCGGCCGGCATTTTCCATCAACATTTCACCTTTAAGACCGATTTGTTCACTAGCAAACCGGTCAATACGCTGCATGTCATCTCGTGATACGACCTGCACAATAGTCCCTCCCAGCGCACTAAAAATATATGAGACAACCATAAGGAATATGCAGACTAGCTTTCCTTGTCCTCAATAACGATAAAAGCAACAGCATATTCATTAGAATGGGTAATACTTAAGTGAACTCTGCAATCATTATAACGCTCACACGTGACTTCCGGCTTTCCTTGATCATTGTTATGTACCTCGATATCGCGCCAAGAAAGTTCTAAACCAATCCCCGTCCCCAGAGCTTTGGCAAATGCTTCTTTGGCCGCGAACCGTCCCGCCAAAAATTCCGTCCGTCTATTGGCAGATAAAGTGGTAAATTTGTGGTACTCTAGAGATGTTAAAATACGATGTATAAATTGATGACGTTCAACTAGCCGGTTGATCCGGTTTAAATCAATGATATCGACACCTGTTCCAATAATCATTTATTCACAACCTTTTACAGGAGGAGGTCTGTTACCTTGTTTATCAGACATGAAGATTTTAAAACTTTCACTCGATTATACCCTATTGTTACCACCATTTTAGCAATAAACCTTGCGATATTTCTATTACATGCTTTATTTGTATCAGGTCCGCTTGGCCCTATTCTCAACTTAAATGCTTTTTTTAACTTAATTGTTGGCCATCATTACAGCGTTGCTGTTAATAATGAATGGTGGCGGCTCATTACACCCATCTTCGTTCACTTCGGCCTATCGCATTTGTTTTTTAATTGCTTTTCATTATTTTTATTTGGTCCAGCATTGGAACGGATGTTAGGAAAAATCAAATTTATCGTTGCCTTTTTAGGGTCTGGTATATTAGCCAATGTTGGCACCTTTTTCTTTAGTGATTGGGGTTTCAATGTAATCTTCTATGGAGCTTCAGGGGCTATCTTCGGTTTATTCGGTTTCTATCTCTATATGGTAGCTATTAGGCGGGACCTTATGAGTAAGAATGATATGAACATCGTCATGGTTATTCTGGTCATCAGCGTCCTATTTACGTTTTTCTCACCCGCTTCCGTCGATGTATTAGGTCACTTATTCGGCCTGTTGGCTGGATTCATTTTAGCACCTGTTTCGCTATACAATATTCACAGAGGGGTCTGACCTGGTCAGACCCCTCTTAATGCCCGCTCTTCCTCAGGAATACGTACGCCCAAGATTAACACCGCATTTAAGACAGTAAATACAATCGCTGTTAAATAAGTCTGGAAAATTAGCGGCAAGGTTAATATTTCTACAGCCACGACTAGATAGTTAGGATGTTTTACATACTTGTATGGCCCTTTCGTAACGATATCAGCACCGGGTAAGACAATAATTTTCGTATTCCAAAAAACACCTAATGACGTTAATGCCCAGACACGTATAATTTGGGCAAGAAGGAAAAAACCTAAAGGAATCCAATACCATGGGGCTGGCCGGGCACCAATAAAAAGCACCTCAAGAAGCAGGCTTACAAAAAAGGCGATATGCAGACCCACAATTAAGTGGTAATGTGACTGCCCTTTCTCAATCCCCCCATAAGCCTTGAGAGACCGTTCATTCCGCTTCGCTATGCTCAACTCGACTCCTCTTTGCAGCAACACTATCAAAAATAAAGCCACAAATAACTTCATGACGCGTCAACCCATTCGAGTAGCAGTAACTCAGAGGTGAAACCAGGACCCAAGGATACAACCAGTCCCTGCTCACCGGGATTCCCGGCTTGCCTCATCGCCCGATCTAGGACATATAAAACGGTTGGCGATGACATATTTCCGTAGTTTCGTAAAATGTTACGAGCATTGTCCGTAAACTGGCGTTCAAGATTAAATATGGCTTCATAGGCATCAAGTACCTTACGACCACCAGGGTGAGCAATAAAGTGATGCAATTCTGATATATCAAGGTAATATTGCTGTAAAAACTGTTTCACCTCAGGTTGAAGCCATGTTTCGACAATATGCGGGATACTTTTTGAAAAAACAACATGCAGCCCTTCATCACGAACATCCCAACCCATGACTTCTTCGGAGTTAGGCATTAATGTCGATTGACTCCCTCTTACTTTAGGAACGATCGGGAGCTGAATTTTACTTTTCAACGATGATTGTTCGCCTGAAACGAGCACACAAGCAGCACCATCAGCAAATAATGACGTTCCTATTAAATTGCTTTTGGAGCGGTCACCATATTGAAACGTTAAACTACATAATTCAATCGAAAGAACTAATACATTAGCTTCAGGGTAAGCACGGCAATAGTCATCAGCACGAGCTAGTCCAGCGGTGCCGCCCCCACAACCCAGTCCCCAAATAGGAATCCGTTTAGTGTGGACATCAAATGGTAATTGGTTCATAATCCTGGCTTCAATACTGGGCGTGGCCATGCCCGTTGTGGATATAAAGTAAATAGCATCAATGGCTGTGGCTTCAACAGGCGTTGAAAGGTAATCGACCTGATTGAGACAATCATTAATCGACTTTATCCCTAGACTAACAGCCATTTCACAATAGCGATCATTTTTTTCTTTCAGCGTTCGAGGCTGACTGAACCACTTGATTGGTGCTGAAAAATACCGGCGCTCAATGTCCCCATTATGAAAGACTTTTAATAAACGTTCGACGTCCGAAAAATCATTTCGGTAAAAGTCTCTGGCAAAGTCCATCACTTCTTCTTGCGCCAGAACATAAGGTGGATTGCTCAGCCCGACTGACACCACTGTTGACAAGACCGTCATCCTTTCATTGGTTAGTTGCCTTATACTGTGAAATTAATGACTATTTTATGCAAAAAAAGCTGCTGGTAGGTGCTACCAGCAGCTAGGAATTTAAAGTACGGGACAAATGAATCACGCTTGTCACTTTCCGCTTTTGGTGATTCCAATAAAAGAGCGATTGTTTATCATCATTGTACAAGAGCAAATGTTGGTTTTGCTCACGTATATCTTTTGTCTTAGGTATATTATAGGTCGCGGCCTTCAAAGTTTGTAAGTGAATATAGACAAGATGGTCAGCTCTGCCTGTTTCCATATTCAAACCATGTAAAATCAAATCACCATCATATCTGAACAATTGACGGGGAGATGTATCAACAATCACAGTATTTACAATAATCCCTGATTCATCGAGTTGTAACAACTTGCCACGGTTTGGCTCAGTCAACTGACATGTCGTCACATAAAAGCCTGCACCGTATTTAATAATGCCGGTTGGGAAAAAACCTTCTCCCAAACATAGACTGTCTTTTCCCAAAGTACTAATGCTTGTTAGATAAGCATGGTTATCTTTGGGTGAGTAACTGACTGCATGCAGGTGATTGTGGTCAATCGCTAAATCCCATAAAAAGCCGTCAATTTGCCATTCATTCAGAAGCGTAATTGCCGTTTTATCGAATTGATACACATAGCCGTAACCATCTTCCCCTTCGCAAGCGGCCACTAACCAATGACTGGATTCATACAGCGACACTTTTCCTTTGACACATTTCTGTTCCAAAAGGTGACCTTGTCCGCAAAACACGTGGATTTCTGATGTCCCTTGACACTTATCCATTTTTGAGGTTAACCACAACTTGCCTTCCGAATCAATCAGAAACTCTTCAAAATCAGCGGGATTCGGAATATCATTAATCAAAGGTCGACGAATATCCTCAAATAATACTGACTGCGAACGCATCAAACCAGCCTCCTTAAATATAAATAGCTCGGTACAAAAGTCCTGTGTATTTGTTGTGTTTAGATAATGTAAACATCTGTAAAAGCGGTTAACATTTGCTGTATTTTGATTTAAACTATAGGAAAATAGCTTTTCAAAATGTATATCTATTGTATAATAATAATAACAGAAATTCTGGTACTCTTTTATTGGGAAAAAAGTACGAAAGTCATAGGACGAACAAGGGTGTTAACAGACAATTTTCCCAAGTTGTTAAAGGAAGGAATCTTATGATAGGACAGCGAATACGATATTATAGGAAGCAGACTGGTCTGACCCTTGAGAAATTGGCGGAAGGGATTTGTTCCGTGTCCTATCTAAGCAAGATTGAACATGGGGACAAATCCAGCGATGAAGTCGCTAAACTCCTATGTGATCGCTTAGGCATCGCCTATGAGGATGTCGACAACCAAGCTCAACTTGAGGAAACAAGGCGACTTTTGGATCATTGGTACAAAGAAATCAGGGACAAAGTCTTTTATGATTATGAAGATTACAAAGACCGGATTGAGGAAAGTTTGGGAAAAGCACAATCTCCCTTACTGAACATAAGGTTTGATTTGTTCCAAATAAAATACTTAACAGCAAAAAGTAATTTTGAAAAAGCCAAAGAAAGAATAGCCAATGTCGAGCAATATCATGAACTGATGGATGACGAATTGCTTTATTATTATCATCACTTTCTCGGCATCTACTATGGCGCTGTCAATGCCTATGACGATGCGATCGTCCATTTTGAAAAGGCTGAGAAGGCCATCCAAGAACTCACTTTGGGAGAAGCAGAAACCGGTGAGTTATGGTACCAAATTGCTCTCGTTCATAGTAATCATGTTCAATTCACAAGAGCCATGGACTATGCCAACAAAGGGTTGGATATTTTTAATAAACAATATAATTTAAAACGCATCGCTGATTGCCAAGTCATACTCGGCATTAGCAGCCGGGCGATGAAAAATTACCGCCAAGCCGAATACCACTATACTCAAGCCTTGAAGTTTATTGAGCTATTAAATGATGATTATCGAAAATCGGTTGTTTATTACAACCTTGCTGTGATTAGTGCGTATAATAATGAATTTCACCAATCAATTGACTACTTTAAAAATATAATAGACTTACTTGGTGAGACTAGTCATTTAGCGGTGTCCAGTCAAGTCTCTATTGCCGAGTCTTATTATTATCTAAATGATATTCCTCAATGCAATAAGGAGTTGGACAGGGCTAGAGAATTGATAAGATGTGGAAATTACGGTAAAGAGTACCCTTTATTCTTGGAGATCATTTACAAGAAAGCGAATCAAATTTACGACCATTCATATGAGAATTTGCTAAAGAACAAAGCGTTACCTTACTACAAAAGTTCTAAAAGATTAGACAAAATTGTTGAATACGCAGAAGTTTTGGGAGATATATATTATAATAAAAAACATTATAAACGGGCGAGCGAATACTATCGTTTAGCCAAAAAAACACGAGACGATATTAATTAAAGGGGTGCATCTTATGAATAAAATGCTTAAAATCAGTATTATTGCTTCATTGATGTTTGGAGGAGTCACTACTTTTATATTTAAACATCAGGACATAGGCCCGCCAAGCGGCGCACCTGATCCAGACACTGAAGTTGTAAAAACTTTATAAGTCAAGTCTCAAGCCATCCGATGTGTGTTCGGATGGCTCGTTTTTCATTTCCACTCAATCTCTATGTTTTATCCCCTTACTTAACATGATACTCCTTATTGTTCCATTTTGCTTTGTATTTTTGGAGTTATGTTGCCAGCCTGTGCTTCCATTCATATGAATTTTTGGTTTGAAATTTTTTGTGAAGTTCGGCATACTAGGATAGTGTAAGATTCTATAGAGTATAATGTCTCAAGATTATAGAAAGGAGTTCAACACCAATGGCATTTGTTATCACTTCACCTTGTGTCGGAGAAAAATCAGGCGAATGTGTTGAAACATGTCCGGTTGATTGCATTGTCGAAGGCGACGATATGTTTTATATCGATCCTGATATCTGCATCGATTGCGGAGCTTGTGAAGCCGTTTGTCCGGTAGAAGCCATCTATCCTGAGGAAGAAGTTCCTGAGGAAGAGCAGCAGTACATCCAATTGAACAAGGACTTCTTTAAGTAGACATACTTAAAGGGCTGTCTAAACGGCAGCCCCTTTTTTTGGCTTTATAAAATGAGAAAATCAGACCTCTTTACCTGCGCCTTTTAAAAAACTTAGTAACGCTGTGACCGTTCGATTAATCTCTGGGTCTTTCAATGCTTTAACAAGATCGAACATCGACACTTTTTCCCCAGCCTCTAAATGCTTTGCCGCATTGCTCATGCCTTCGTTAATATTCGTCGCCAGCCCTTTGAATTGATGCACATCAATCTCACCCAGCATTTGCGCCATATTCATCATGTGATCTAAAGAATGACTTATGCCGGGTTTATTGAATTCCCGTGCCGCTATTCCCATGACCCTGTCACCTTGACCGAACATGCCGTTCAGCAATTCAAGGATGCCGCGTTCATGTAAATGATGCAATAATTCCAAGCATTCCAGAACCGATGCCTTATTGTCTATTAGAGCTGTTAGGATGTCTTCTGTATCCTTCTGCTTTTGCTCATCTTCAGACATCTTTATAGGTTCAATATCGGTTATCGGTTTTGCCATGTCGACTCATCTCCTTTTTCTTACGAATGACTTCACCTGGAAAAACGTAATCATCTCTGGCCCATTTGTTCTCGACAAGGACGCCTTGCTGTGGTGTCCGCTTGCCATAACGGTGATTGTTATCCGGCATGGGTCGTGCACCTTCAACTTCCAAAACGTCCATTCGCACAGCCGTATCCTTATAAGCCGGTGTATCAGTGTCCTTATCAACCTCGCTAGACGTCAACCGGTTGATCGCAGCCTCGCCGTTATCATTCATAGGCACATAGATTTCCTTATCTTTTACGCGGTCGGTCACAAGGATATGACCCTTGGCAGCGCCGTGTCTTGACACTAACCGGGCGACTGATCCATCTTTAATACCTCTATCTTCCGCCAAATCAGGAGAGACTTCAAAAAAAGCCTTAGGTGTTTTACGCGTAATGCCTTCCGACTTATAAGTCATATTGCCTTCATGAAAATGTTCAAGCAAGCGACCATTATTAACGTGTAAATCATACTCATCATCCGTGCCTGTCGTTTCGGTCCAATCGACAGGGAACAAACGAGCCTTACCATCCTCAAATGCAAATGCCTTGGTATACAGCAATGGCTCATCCGTTCCATCAGCTCTAACCGGCCATTGTAAACTTTGATACCCTTCAAGTAAGTCATAGCTAACCCCTTTAAACAAGTTGGCAAGACTAGCAGCTTCATCCATAATTGCTGATGGATGATGATAACGCCAATCTGCCCCCAGGTGATTCGCTATCAACTGGATGATCTGCCAATCTGGCTTAGCATCACCCAACGGTTCAAGCACTTGGTACAATCGTTGAATGCGTCTTTCGGTATTCGTAAATGTTCCTGCTTTTTCTAAGCTTGGAACGGCAGGTAAAACAACATCCGCATATTGGGCCGTCTTTGTTAAGAACAATTCCTGAACGACGAAAAAGTCCAGTTTTTCATAAGCCGCTTGGACATGATTCATATTGGAATCAACGATACCCATATCTTCACCTTGCAAATAGAGGGCCTTCAGCTGATCATCATGAATCGCTTCAACCATTTCATGATTATCCAACCCCGGTTCATCTGGGAGCTCTGTCCCCCAAGCTTGTTCATAGCGCTTACGCACCTCATCATTATCAATTGGCTCATAACCAGGGAATGTATTCGGCATACTACCGAAGTCACTGCAGCCTTGGACATTATTATGACCTCGTAGCGGATAAGCCCCTGTCCCAGGACGACCATAATTGCCTGTGACTAATAGAAGGTTTGAAATGGCTGTAGACGTGTCACTCCCGCCTTTCTGCTGTGTAACCCCCATCGCCCAACAAATGGACACAGAACCAGCGTTATGAATCGTCTCAGCAACTTTTGTCAACATAGCCTTCGACAAACCTGTAATTTGTTCCGCTTGGTCTAATGTATATTTTTCGAGATGCTCTCGGTAATCGTCTAATCCGTTAACACGTTCTGATAAAAAAGCGGCATCTTCCCAACCCTGTTCTAGAATATAGTGAGTTACAGCAGATAACCACACAAGATCAGTACCGGGCTTTGGTTGGATAAATACATCTGCTCTTTCTGCCATCTCATGCTTACGAATATCAGCAACTATAAGCCCTTGACCGTTTAGTTTATGCGCCCGCCTAATTTTGGAAGCAAGCACCGGATGGGACTCTGCAGTGTTAGAACCAATGGTTATGACTAAATCCGCTTTTTCTAAATCTGACATTGAACCACTGTCACCACCATAGCCGACAGTTCTAAACAATCCTTTTGTGGCCGGTGCCTGACAGTATCTTGAACAATTATCAATATTATTGGTCCCGATCACTTGTCGACCTAATTTCTGCATTAAGTATGACTCCTCATTGGTCGCTTTCGATGATGAAATCAAACCAATGGCATCGCTTCCATCTTTTTGTTTAATGGATGACAGGTTAGTTTTGATAACGTCCAATGCCTCCTCCCACTCGACTTCATGAAAGCGATCCCCTTTACGCACTAACGGTTTGGTCAGGCGCTCATCACTATTGACATAATCCCAACCAAATTTTCCTTTGACACAAGAAGAGATACCGTTGGCAGGTGAATCCGGTTGTGGTTCAACTTTTAAGATTTTTCGATCTTTTGTCCATACATCAAATGAACAGCCCACGCCACAATACGTACACACGGTTTTCGTCTTTTCAATCCGTTCCTCGCGCATCGCCGCTTCCGAATCCGATACTGACATTAATGTACCATAGCCATTTTCTACTTTTTTCGTTAAATCGATCATCGAACGCATTGTCCCCTTTTCAAGACCCGTCATGTAACCGGCTTCCCCAACCATTGACTTTTCCATCAAGGCATTACATGGACAAACGGTCACGCATTGACCGCAGTTAACACAACTTGAGTCATCAATCGATGTTCCACCATCCCACATCACCCGGGGTTGATCCAGTGACCAGTCAATGGACAGTGTTTCGTTCACTTCGACATTTTGACACGCTTCGACACAGCGGCCACATTGAATACATTGGTCAGGGTCATAACGATAAAAACTCCCTGAAGGATCCTCTTCATAAGGTTTGAACGCAAACGGCTGATCCTGATGTTCAATTCCCATCGCTTTCACTGTATTGTGCACATCACAGGCTCCGTTGTTATAATCACAGACCGTACAATACAATTCATGATTCACGAGGATTCGATTCATCGCTATTTTTTGGGCTTGCTCAGCGTCCGGCGTTTTCGTGTTCACCTTCATTCCGGATTCAATCGCTGTACTACAGGCACGCTTTAATTCACCATTGACTTCTACAGTGCACGTATCACACGTCGCAATCGGTCCTAAGCTTTCATGGTAACAAAGCCCATGAAGCTCCATACCCATTTGATGCATGAACGTCATTAAATTGTCGCCCGGATGAGCATGATACTCCGTATCATTCACCGTAATGACTGCATGTTCCCGATCAGCCAATCTCATAACCTCCCCCAATAAACGAATGAATTTAACTTAATATTTATTAAAAATCACATGGATAGAACTGTTGTCTACCCATGTGTATTAACTACATAAATTGACTATACCCACGAATCGAATCTAAGATCATTTGTGAATAATACAAAGTTGTCGATAAGATGATAGCTAAAAGAATATAGGCAATAAATACTTTCCATTTTGTTTTCGTATCAGCTTCGTAATAGGTCTCCATCGTCTGCTGTTCTTCACGGATATTTTGTAACTGCTTTAATAGACTGCTCATCTGAGATTGCCATTGTTCGTCATCTTCAATGGCCTGCACAGCTTGAATCATATTAATATACTTTTGCTTCTCTTCACGCAGCTGTTCACGGGCCAATTTTTTGTCATCTTGAAAAAATGGAATATACCATTTCTCGTTAACCGGCGCTAATTCATCTTCAATAGACTGCGCCTTTGTTCTGTAATGGCGAACGAGATAAAATATCATCCCTTCATTACGAATCGGTCCATCTTCATCATGAAATGAGTGTTGGTAAAACAAGTCATTCCGGAGCTCCTTAAGCAACTCCCGACGGTCCTCAAGTGCCTTTTCACTTAACTTTAACCGGCGCAATCGATAATTATCCCGAACACGGTGCCACCAGTTAAACAGCCCGAAGACTAAGATTAACAGGATTAACGGAGACTTGGTAAAATAAAAATATACCGCAATGCCAATCAAACCGACAAACCAAAGTTTTGTCGATAACAGACCTACAACGCGCCCACCATCTAAAGGTGATACCGGAAAAAGGTTAAACAGATTCAGCATAGACCCTAGAAAAATGACCAATGCCCATATCAGCCCGCCATCAAAATAGTACATGACCACACCAGGAATGATGGAAATCAGCCCCGCCAATGGTCCCGCATATGCAATATAAGCTTCCATTTTGGCATCCTTAGGCTGTTCCTTAAGACCAATAACGGCACCCATGAAAGGCACAAACACGGCGGGACTTGTTTTCAAGCCTTTTTGCTTAGCAGCAATTAAATGCCCCATTTCATGGACGAAAAGAAGGTATATGAGGACAACGGCAAATGTCCAGCCGAAGAATATGGCGTAAGCCCCTAATGAAATAAATAAACTAATAAACGTACCACCAAATTTGAACAGCTTGAGTAATGCAAAGATCGACTTAAGCTTAGTCAAAATGAGGGCGCCAATCGTCGCCAAAATCCCCTTATTCTTAAAATTGTTCTTATTCTTAGCCTGTGGTTGGTCTGGCATAATAATCTCCCTACTGGTTTTTATACTACTATTTTAGCATATCAAATATGAACCTTCAGACCATCATAAGCAAATGATATCGGCAATTCTTTAGCCTGTAATTGTTTTTCCACTTGACAGAGGTCATCGTAACTGACACGATCGGGTTCCTCCACATGGGTTAAATAACAGCACTTAGGTGCTAACCGCTCAACGATATGTAACGTTTCCTGGAACGTCGCTTCCTCATCAAGCACTGGATGATTCTCAGCGAGATGCTGTTCACCTGTAAGGGGATGCGTTCCAAATACACCTGTAGGTAAAATGACGAGATCCATATGTTGCAGTGATTCATCCGGGATCCAACCATTTAATTCATCGGGCGCGATTAAAACACGATGATGGTGATCTTCTATTATAAAAGCATAAACATAATCCTCCGCTAGCCGCAACGGTGTAATCGTTACATCGCTGATAACAATATGCTCACCATCCAAGATCGTATGCGTCCTGAGGGATTTTTGTTTATCTTCCATGAATGCAAAATGGTCGCGGATCCCAAGGTACGCCTCAGCATCAGCAGCCACTTGTTCAGGAAAATAAACATCCGTCATGCCATTAACCGGCGGCCACTGACTAAAGTCGGCATTCAAGGTTTCAAATATCCTTCTTCCCATTGTATGATCAGGGTGCCAATGAGAGTACAAACACGCTTTAACAGATGGGATGTTCGCCCGGTTGAGCTGCATCGCGATATCTTCTGAAGTATCAATCAATAACTGAATATCATGGATAAAAACCCCCGGACCGCTACGACTGTAAGGAACCCCCTTGACTCTAGCCTCCTGACATACCTGACAATGACAACCCGGTCGAGGCGTTCGAATCGCACCACCCGTTCCAAGGAATTCAATTTGCAAAAATGTCCACTCCCTTTATCTATCGTCTCATTATTTCCATTGACCCTTTATAAGTATTACAATTAAGAATAACTTTATAAACTGAGGTGACCGTCATGAATATCAAAAAACGCGGTGATTTAATTGTCGACCATTACGGTAACTATTACTACGCGATCGATGAAAAAGGTGAAACAATCGTTCTCGTTAATGCCTTTATGGACCTTACTTTCCGCCGGGAATTGGACGACCTCTATTTCGAGGAATACCAAGGCCAATTAGTAGGGGAACGCCCGATGGACATTCTTAAAGGTAATATTGACATTATTCTTAGCAATCAAAGCAAGTTAAAAATTTACCCTATGGAAGACGTTGAAGCTCATTATAACGTCATCATCGAACCACTTTACACCCCTTCCGATTCTCCTGCGTCCTACAGAACGTCTTAGCATCGGCTAATAATCATTTCTGTATCAACAAAAAAATCCCTCCTGAAGCAAACAGGAGGGTTCAATTCATCAATTTAAAACTTTTACTTTAACCGTCTTCCTGCCCCAATCCAAAGCCTCCTCTCGATCAGACATAAAGACATCAATTCGACGGCCTTGAATATCTCCACCTGTATCACCCGCCACCGCATAACCATAACCTTCAATATAGAGCTTTGTGCCAAGTGGAATGATGTCGGGATCAACCGCTACTACTTTAGCACCGGGATTAGCGCGTAGATTAATACCCGTTGCTGTTGTTCCAGAACAACCTGAACAATAGGCTGTATAAGCCGTACTTTCGACGTGAAGTTCCTTCACGGCCGTTTGTGCTTTTTTTGGTGGGTTGTTCTCTTCTTTAGAATGATTGGACTGGGCGGTCTTATTAGTGTGATTCGTTGTTGTTTTCGACTTAGTTGCTGTAGCCGCTACCTTTCGCTTCTCAGGATCATGATGCATGGCCTTAAACGTTTTGGGACCAACAATGCCATCGACTTTAATATCATTCTCTTTTTGAAAGCGCAACACAGCTAGTCTTGTTTTTGAACCATAGATGCCGTCGATATCTCCACGATAATAGCCTAGTTTCTCTAGATCTTCTTGAATCGTCTTAACCTCTTCGCCCTTTTTTCCTTGATGCAACAGTTCACCAGAGTATTCAACCTTTTTATTCAGTTCCTGTTTCGTATTAGGGCCGACCAAACCATCTACTTTCAAGTCATGTTCTTTTTGAAAATCACGGACAGCCTTCTCAGTAGCGGCTCCAAAGTAGTTTGAGGTTTTATTGATTTTATAATAGCCTTCTTTATGTAAAACTTTTTGGAGTTCTTTAACATGGTCATCCTTCATGCCCTTTGCCATTAGGTCGTTTCCGAAGTGAGCGTTCGCTACGGTTGGGATAGCCAAAACGGTTCCCGTTAATGTCGTCGTAACCGCTGCTTTCTTTAACAAGGCATAATTGGCTTTCATAAAGCACCCTCCTCTGAAAAAACATTCTCTATCATACTGATATTGACTAACAACACACTTCATAACTTACAGTTGTGTTACAAGTATTAGAGAGCGCCTAGTTCATTCGGGATTGACCATGTCTCGTTGCCGAATTCATAGGACATTTCGCTATATTCACTTTGTAATATTTTTAAAACATACGAGATAAAAAAATAGGAACAGTCCCCCAAAAAGGACCGTTCCTTCATTAAGATTCTTGTGGTTTCCGTCTGCGAAAGATCAACAAAAGTATGACCAATAATACAATCCCAACACCTAAACCGATGAACCACATCATACTGTTTGAAGCATTTTCAACAGTGATGGTTTCGTTATGAGTGGCAACAGTCTCCCCATCCATCGTAGTCATCACGACCATCTTCCATTCGCCTGACTCTGGCAATGTAACATCGCCTTGATATAAGCCATCATCAGTTTGCTGTAACGAGAAAGGCTTCGCTTGCTGATCCTTTTGGAAAACGGCTGATACTTTCACATCTGACGCAGGTTCATTTGTATCTTTCGGATGATCCTGATTAAATTGAATAACTTTGACTTCCATTTTATTGCTTTGTTCCACCGTCATTTGATAAACACCAGTGACTTTTGTAATCATATATTGCTTCTTTGAATCATCCTTAGCGCTAACCGGATGAATCATCATTATAATCAATATTAGCACGGATATAACTATCAATGATTGTCGGATTCGTAATATCAATTAAGAACGCTCCTTACTTTCGTGCCGCCAGAGATACCAATCGCGCCATAGCATAACAGAAACAAGAATAAAAGCCATCAAAGCAAGAAGTGGAATGGTCATAAACCCGAGCCATTGAATATACTTGCCGCTGCATGGAACGGTTCCTGTACATATCGTTTGAAACAACCCAAGATGTTGCTCAGCGAGATGCAAGATTGAAATCAACCCGCCAATGACAGTTAAAGGTAACAGATAGACACTCATCCCGCGATCATTTTTAAAACAGGCAATACCGAGCAGAATTACCATCGGATACATACAAATCCGTTGGAACCAACATAATTTGCAGGGTAAGAATCCAGCAATTTCACTAAAATAGAGGCTGCCTACCGTCGCGATGATGGCAACCAACCAGGCACCATACAAGCGACCGTTCAGACCGCTATCATTCATTGCCGGTTGACTTCCCTTCGATGGCCGTTTGGATACGGCTTTTAATCGCCTTATAGTCAAATGGATCTTGTATGAGTTCACCGTCGACAAACACCATTGGCGTTCCTTGTAAATCGAGTGACATGGCCATTGATTTATCCCCGCTAACCTCATCTTTATAACTCATATCATCTAGAGCTGCTTTAAATGATCCCATATCAAGCTCCGGAACTGTTTGCTTCGCGGCATCTACTAACAGCTCGTCCGTTACCCATTTGACGTTTTCACTTTTTTGCCGATCATACAGTTCATGATGAAACACCCAAAAATGATCAGGGGCCAAGTCAAAAATCGCTTCAGAGGCGTTAGCTGCTTTCACGGAATTCTGATCAATCACCGTATTATTAATAAAGTAAAATTGGACTTTTCCTGTATCAATAAAATGCTTCTTTAACTGCGGAAAAATTTGTTGGTCGAATTGACCGCAATACATGCAACGATAGTCCCCAAATTCCACGACTTTAACCGGAGCATCTGAGTCCCCTGTCATAGGTTGCCCTTCGTAACTCAACCCTTGCTGATCATTTTGACTTGTGTCCTGATCTGACGAATCCTGCCGGCTCAAAGCAATACCTAATATGATAAAGACAAGAAGCAATATAAACACGGTCCCCAAAACTATCCACTGCCGCTGTTTTTTTGTCTGTTTTGCTTTGTCTCTTTGTATACGTCGCTGCTTCTTTTTTGCTTGTTCGTGATTCTTAGTCATGGCGAATCCCCCCCATTTCTTTCTATTTATAAACTATCTTACCAGACAAATTCAAAAAATAGTTTGAAGACTTTATGAAAACTGAGTCAAATAATATCATATGAATCTTCACTATTATATCAAATTAAAGATGGGACATACAGTATCTTTACATACATAAAAAAAGCCCTCACATGTAGGACTTTTTAGTTACTCTGATAAACGTTATCGATTTTAACATTTGGATCATTCATGGGACTCGCCGCTGTCAGAACGAACTTTTGGGAAGTAATCAAAGATATCCCGTGTTTCCATAGCATAAGCTAGGCGCAAGGTCCAATCCAAATAGTCAGTCGTTTCGCTAATCCGTTCTAAATCTTGATCAATTTGTTCTTGCAGCTCCTCTGATTCTGTATTGTTTCTTAGTTCAAGAAGATCAGGTCGAGCTTTTTCCGTTGCTTTTAGCAAAACACTTCTTTCCTGACGTAATTTTTTCGCAAAGAAGTTTAAATAGTTCTTAAAAAAGTCCTTTTCAGCGATGAAATGATCTTTTCGTTGCCCCTTTTTCCAAACCTTACTGACCATCTCGGTATCCATCAATTCTCTAAGACCGTTGCTAACGCTGCCTTTGCTCATCGCCACTTGTTCTTTAATTTCATCCATGGACAAGGGACGATCGGAAAAGTAAAGTAAGCCATAAATCCGCCCTACGGAAGGTGTAACGCCATAAATCACCATGGTTTGAGCTATCGCACTGATCACCACATCACGTGATTCTTCTAATTGAGCCTCTTCTTCATTCACAGCCTGTCACCCCAAATCTATCGGTTAAATTATTTTATAAACCACAATCAAAAAGTTATAATAAAAAGGCTTTGCCATGACCCATTAAACCAGTTTTTAATCCTGTTTTTCAAGTAGTTAAGAAAAAATTTTATAGGCAAAATAAATTTTATAGATAAAATTGGGTGAAGAAAGACAGCCGTATGGCTGTCTTCCTCATTCATTAGTGTCGAGGTTCAAACGTCTTACAGTCCGTTTCCTCTTGGTCTGAGGCTTTTGTCCCATTATGACTGATGACATAAATGGCATCAGCATGACACTTGTTACCTTCTCCCCAATAGACACAATTTTCAACTTCACACAATACATCTTTTGCCAAGAGAATCCATCCCTTTCGTCATTAGATGATTGATGCATGATTAGTTTCTGATGAACTAAGCAAAAAATACATACAAATTCATTGACATCAGTGCCTACTGTAGAATATATTAGATTTATTATAAAAAAAATGAAGCTTACTTCTTATTTAGAGAGGTGGAGGGACTGGCCCTTTGAAACCTCGGCAACGGATCCATATGGATACCGTGCTAATTCCTGCGGTGATTCGCCGAAAAATAAGAAGAGACGGATGAATAAAGCCTGCCAATCCCTCTTCTTATTGATGAAGAGGGATTTTTAATTGTATTCGTATGATCATTATTATAAGCAACGAAGGGAGTTATACAAAAATGGCGATTGCAACTTTTGGCGCTGGATGCTTCTGGGGTTCAGAAGCCTTTTTCCGGGACGTTGACGGTGTGAAACAGACAACAGTGGGTTATCTTGGAGGGGATTACGAAAATCCGTCCTATGAAGATGTGAAATCAGGAAAAACCGGTCATGCTGAAGTCGTTCAAGTTGAATTTGACCCAAATGTGGTCAGTTATGATGCCTTGCTCAACTTATTTTGGGAAAATCATGACCCAACCCAGCTTAACCGACAAAGTGACGACGTTGGGGAACAATACAGATCCGCTATTTTTTATCACGACAACGATCAAAAAGCAGCCGCTGAACGGTCAAGGGCAGATAAAGTTAATTCTGGTGCCTACAAGCGTCCCATCGTAACCGAAATTACACCAGCTTCAACGTTTTATAAAGCTGAAGAGTACCATCAAGATTATCTGCAGAAGAATGGTCTGGCCAGCTGCCATATATAAAATGAACCAGATACGTTAAAGCAGCCATTGCCCATATAAGAGCGGTGGCTGCTTTGTTTATTCTATAACATGGAATTGGCTATTTTTAAACCAGTAGTCCTCCAGAACTCACATGGGTAGAAACACTTCTCTTGTCAGAAATGATATTTGCCTCCTAGTAGAGAAACAATCACAGCCAGTATATTCAAGATGACAAGCAAAGAAAGACTAATGGTGACTGTTTTTTTGGGGAAATTGATTTGTCTTTTCCTTTTCCTGATGAAGTACACTAACAGGAAGCCCACTAATCCTATAACATATACAATGCTAATCATCTTAACAGCTAAAAGTAAAACAAGAGAAATAGGTCGCTGACTCTTTATATATTTTTGCAGATTTTCTTGCAATGCATTTTTTATCAGCGGTTGATTATAGCTTTCTCCATTTTGTCTTTTTTTCTGAATGATTAAAGCTGCGTAGCCCGATGTATAAGCCGTCGCATATGACACCCCTGTATCAAGCGTCATTTTGTTATCGAACCAAAGAGAAACAATGTCTTCCCCCGGGGCATACACATCAACTTTCTTCTTCTTAAACTCATCGGAATATATCTTACCTTCCGTATTCAGCATGCCTACACTAATGACTTCAGGGTATGTTCCTGGATAAGAATTATGTGTGTCATCGGGATATAGAATATTTCCTGATGAGGCAATAATAATGATGTTTTTGTTAGCTGCCCTTTTGATTGCCTCATGTAGTTTAGAGTTCCCTTTTTGGAATTCTAAACTAATGTTAATGACATTAACGTTTTGTTTAATTGCCCAGTTAATTCCATCAATGAGGTTCTCATATTTAACGTTTCCATTTTCATCGGCCACTTTCGCAATATATAAGTCAGACTTGGGAGCAATACCGCGCATGTTAAAATGGTTTTCTCGTGCACCAATAATCCCGGTAATCTTCGTGCCATGACCATTATCAACATCAAATTTTTCCGGATCATTGCCCACAAAATTTCTGCCTTTGATAACTGAAAGGTCTTTACTTTCCCTATCAATTCCCGTATCCAGTATGGCGATTTTCACATGTTTCCCCGTAATATTTTTTTGATACCACTTATGAAGACTACCGCCGATTTCTTGCTGAGCAAATTCTGGTTTACCTTTCTCTTGCTCCATTATTGTTCTAGAATCATCTTTTTCCTGCTGTTCACCAGCGCATCCAGCCAATTGTGATAAACATAAAGTAAACAAAAGGATGACAATGATGTGCTTTTTCATGATATGACATCCTTTTTACGGGAGTTTTTGATACCATTTGTGTGTATTCCAGTATTTGCTATGTCCTATTAGGGGTGAACAGTTACGCTTATATGCTTTGCAGTAACGCAATGCGTCAGTTGCCATTCCAGGTACGCAAAGTGCAATTCCAACTGTGATTTTATAGCAATCTGATGTAATAAAATTTTTATGCCCATACCCATTGTCATCCAAACAATAAGGCCAGCCACCACCCGAAATTTTTCCATCTTGTTTGTCGGTTGAGTGATCTATATAAATGAGAGATTCAGGGATCTTTTTACTTTGCTCCTTTTCTATATTTTTAGCTATCGGATGACCGCTTTTGCCTAGAAGGCACAGTTCCATCCATAAAGTCCTTTAGAGAATCAACGGGCCTTTTCACAAACCTAGATTTAAAACTTAGGCTAAAAAACAGAACCTTCGCTTAGCTGAGATTGTTTTCTCTACGGAATGAAATTGAACTTCTTAATCCCAAAAGTCAATCACAGGTTTGTCATCCCTGAAAGCTCTACGTCAATGAAACTAAGGTAACGGCTAATGAGTTTCTGTGGATTGTTTAGTATATCTTGAATATCCAAACGTTTGGGAATTTTTCCCGCCATATAAAAGAGACGAAGGGACGTGCCTACTCTCACAGCTTCCTCAGTTAAAGGACATTGATAACCGTCCATAAAAGAGGACCACAGGTCATCTAATTGGTCTGCAGCCATTAAATGTATACGGGGAACACCTATGTCAAAGGCCTCATGCCCAAACCCACACTCATCAAAATCTAAACAGTACCACCCATGATATGAATTCATAACATTTCCAAGGTGACAATCACCATGGACAAATCGCTTTTTCTCCATGTCATATTTTTTTGAGAAACACTCAAAATTTGGTCATGTCACGGATTCCAAACATGCATATTTCATCTAATTCTACGATGTTAACCTCGGTTACGTTTCAATTGATCAAGCATGTTATAATAAAAGAAAAAGATAAAAAAGGCTGCGTTATGATTAAAGAAAATTTGACGGGCAAAACTAAAGACATCTGTTTTCGATCCCTTAGACGTAAGGATCTTCAGGATCTGAGAGTAGCCAAAAAGAATGGATGGCTGTTTGATTGGCGGAAGGCGTTTATTGAGGCCTTTAACGTTTATGGAATTTTTGTTATAGGTGATCCCCAGGTACAAGGATTGATCGCTCTTGCTCCAAATGCTCAAAATCAATTAGTGGATGTCGATTTGATTGAGGCGGCTCCTCAAAACAAGTGGAAGCATCATTCCCAAGTATATGCTGGCATCGGGAAAACTCTTATCGCTTTTGCAGCGTTCCTAAGTTTCAAACAGTCCTATGAAGGATATATCGGGCTGGCGATTAAAACAAACTATAATGAGGAATACTATACAAGCCTAGGGGCGGTACGAGCCCGAGGAGGGATTCCGCCTTATTACTTTTTTCCAACCTCGGCTTCGTATGAATTAGTGGAAACATACCTTTCAGGAGGTGTTCGCTGGTGTTAAAAGATATTGTAATCCGTACAGAATCGGGATTTAAAGTCAAAAAAGTCTCAGAGGAAAAAATGGATCGTGAAGACAAAAAATTTGAAAAGGCGTTTTCGGACGGCGTCTTTGCTGTTCCATCAACCCAGAAACCCAACTATCGTTTTCAAGATCTATACAACTATGCATTAAAGAAAGGTGTCACTCCGGAACAATTAGGTGATGAAGAATGGCAGATGTTTAAATCGGATGAATAATTAAAAAGACAAAATAGATTATCTCCTATCTTTGCACTCTTCAAAAAGTGGATGACGTCCTACCCACCACTGCTTTTCTTATCTCAAAGAATATTCCTGTTAACGCAAACCCCGGTTATTTTAAATGGAATATAAAAAATTGGACATAATAAAGCCACCTTTTAGGTGGCTTCTATACCGCAAAGGGCTGTATCCGCTCTTAATTGAGTACTATACCTTATTCTTAAAAGGTTAGTGGCGCGAATTTCTGCTGATTCCGCTTTAAGAGCACTTTTCTTAAGAATTATCACTATTTGACCGCGTCTACGATGTTCTTAGCATCCACCATCGTCAAGCGATATCTTTCTCTTATTGTTTTTATCGTTTTCATTTCCGTTGAAGTTTCTAACAGTTCCTTTGCTTCGTCTTTTAGGTCATCATATCCATTGTATTTCCTTAAAAGCCTAGCATTTTCTTTTTTTAAAGCGCTTATTTCACGCATTTGGATGAAGTAGCCAATTGCAAGACAAAGTATAATGATAAACGAACTTATCTCTGACCATGACATTGGAAAACCACCCTTCACTTTTGAATTCATCTAAATTGTTGGCTATGCCCCTCATTCTACGAAGCTAACCTCTGTTTCGTTTCACATGGCCTTTATTTGTCTGTCAATCCCACTGCAGCACATAATAAACCAACGTCATTAATAAAATCAACGCAAAGAACAACCAGCCCCACGATTTATTACTCACGATTTTCACCTGCTTTTTTAACATATACTACTGTTATCATAACCAACCTTTTTCTTGAAGTAAATAATGGGCATAATAATAAAAAATGATGTTGGGAGTGTGGCGGATTTGTTTCAGCTAACGAACGTCAAATTTAAAGACATCATCGCCATTCCTTCATTAGCTATTAATGAAGGCCAAATCACCAGTATTGTTGGCGAGAGTGGCGGTGGGAAGACAACACTGCTCAAACTGTTGAATCATTTAATCACCGCTGATGAAGGCAAAATGACATATAATGGCGAACGGATCGATGAACTCGATCCAATCCAATTAAGACGTGAGGTGATCATGTTGCAGCAAATGCCTGTGATGTTTGATGGTGATATTAAGCACAACCTGACCATCGGATTAACCTTTTCAGATGCAGAAGATCATGTCACCGAGGAAGAGATGAAAGAGATGTTAGATATGTTTCATCTTCAAAAAAATCTTCATGATAATGCCGCTGATTTATCAGGTGGGGAACAACAGAGAGTCGCCTTGGCGCGAGTTCTATTAATGAACGCCGAGGTCTATTTGCTCGACGAACCGACTTCGGCACTAGACGACCACACGGAAGAATCCATTATGCAACGTTTTATCGATTTTATTAAGAAAAAGAATAAAACCGTGATCATGGTCACCCATTCCAAGAGCATGGCGGAAACATATAGTGATAACGTCATTCGCATTGACGATATCAATAAGGTTGTGACGTCTCATGGAGAATAAAATCATTGATATAACACTCTTACAATTAATCAGTGCCTATGTTTTCATCTTAATTCTGCTCGTCATTGTCAAATTAAGAAAAATTCCTCGTGAAAAGGAAATTATCATTGCGACGTTTCGAATGACATTACAGCTCACGATTGTCGGCTACATCTTAATTTATGTCTTTGATCACGCGAATCCCTTTTTTACCATCGTCATTATCTTAATTATGGAAGGTTTTGCGATCTTCAATGTCTATCAGAGAGTTAAAAACAGCCTCGGATACGATCTTAAGAAGGCGGTTGCCATCTCTTTGGCATCAGGGACACTCATTGCTCTGATTTACTTTAACTTTGTTGTCATTCATTTCAGCCCTTGGTATAACCCGCGTTATTTCATCCCGATTGCCGGCATGGTGATTGGTAATGCGATGACGGGTGTGACCCTGGGAGCCAATGCCTTAACTGAAAGTATGACTTCCAAACGAGCCCACGTCGAGCAGGCCCTTATGCTGGGGGCGACACCCAAGCAAGCAACGCATGACGTTATTAAGCATACATTTGATAACGCTATTCTCCCAACAATCAACAATATGGTCGGGATGGGCATTGTCTTTTTACCAGGCATGATGACGGGCGTGATATTATCCGGTGTGAGTCCCGTTCTAGCAGTAAAATACCAATTAGCGATCATGCTTGGCATCACTGGCAGTGTCTCTTTATCTGTGATTATCTTCGTTCAGCTTGGTTACAAATCATTTTTTAACCACCGGCAACAACTGAAAAACGACTAGAAGCTGCTAACCCCTCAGCAGCTTCTTTACTTGAATGTTGTATTGGATCGACACCAGTAGCTTGTCTACTTTTTTTCATGTCCCTGTCTTAGCAAGCATTATACGTTGATACATGATGATTAAAATATCAAGTTCACGACTTCGCTCGACCGTCGCTTTGTTTTTCATCCCTTGTCGATTCGCTGTAGAAAACATCTCTTCCCGCTTTCTCGTAATCGATTCAAGTAATTCTGATTCTTTAACACTTTTAATCTCCAACATAGAATTCCCTAACCCCAATACATAGTTCTTGTGAAAAACGCACAAATAGAATTATGCCTAGTGTTGAATAGAATTTCAATCACTTTGACAAAACTTATAATAAATAGACAATTTTCTTCTAGGGTATTCATGATCCGACAATTATCGACAACATATTAAAAGCGGCCGTTTAGGCCGCTTAATGACTTTAATGATCCCTGGCTTCATCGCTCATTTCAGCACGCATGCCCTTAATGGCCTCTTCGCGCCGTTCATTTTTTTCTTTTACCGCTTCACGATCTTTCCCATCTAAATCGTCATCTTTCATTGTTTTATGCGATTCTTCAATATTCTCAATTGTGTTTTGCACCATGTCCTGTAACTTCTCGACATTATCACTGCGGTCATCAGGTTTGGGTTGACGTGGTCTGTCTGCCATCGTGATTCCTCCTCTATATAGTATTCATGGGTTATTATCTACCCTGAAAACAGCTATATCCACGATTAAGAGAAGGAATTTATGGAAGACATATTAACTTTGCTGTAAGTGGATCGGCGTCATATGTTTCATACTTTGCTGACTGGCGTACCTTAATTGCGACCAAAATGCTTTCAGTTCATCTGAAGAATGATTTTGAATCGTCATCTCCAACCACTTCAGTTCCTCAGCCAGACGTGGTGCGGAACCGATCCAAATTTTATTCCCTTTAATATTAACTTGATAAGGATGTTCAAAATGAAACGGTAAATAATAATCCTTATTATTTGGGTGGGTCATGATATGTTCAAAGACGGTTCGCCCTTTCATGAGTTTCGCTATAAATAGCGGGAGACCATCATTTTTCGCCGCCGCTTTCTTAAGCATGTCCAAATAGGGCATTTCGCCAATCTCAACGGAATCGAAGACTTCGTCCCAATTCAAAGTTTCCCGGTAAGGTGTCAAATGCCCAAGCTGTTGCATCGATAATTCCAGTTCTCTATATAAAGGGTCGTCTTTAGTTAACTCCGTCACTGGCAAAGGCTTTAGTTCAGCCACAATAGCCATGGTAACCTTCCTCCTGTCAACAGATTTCTTCTAAGAGCATTCGATCAATAAAGGTTACCAATGGGTGCATGGGTAATATTGGATGACCCCAGTCTCTATGAATGGTTATAAAATTGGTGAACAACGTCAGCCACATAGTCTATGTCTTGATCCGATAAACCATAATACATCGGCAAGCGTAGCAGCCTTTGACTTTCTTTTGTCGTATGAAGATCTTCACCACTAAAAACGCCATATTTTTTTCCAGCCGCCGCGGTATGCAAGGGTACATAGTGAAAGGAAGCAGTAATATCATGGGCTTTTAAATGGCTCATTAAGGCGGTTCGCTCGGCTAAATCAGCCGTTTTAACATAAAACATATGCGCGTTATGGACACATTCCGGGGGAATATAAGGGAGATCAATGATTTGATCACGATTAAGGTCCTGAAGAGCTTCATTATACCTCTCCCAGTGACCAAGCCTTTGCTCATTAATGGCTTCCGCGTGCTCTAATTGAGCATATAGATAAGCCGCATTCAAATCACTCGGAAGCAAGCTTGAGCCAATATCCACCCAAGAATATTTGTCCACCTGCCCGCGCAAAAATTGCTTGCGATTCGTTCCCTTTTCTCGAATAATTTCCGCCCTGTCTGCAAGGGAAGGGTCATTCACCAATAATGCGCCGCCTTCACCACTAGTATAGTTCTTTGTCTCGTGAAAACTATAACAACCTAAATGGCCAATTCCCCCGAGCGGCCGGTCCATATATGTACTCATCACACCTTGAGCCGCATCTTCAACGACGTACAATTGATATTGGTCAGCTACTGCCATCACCTGAGCCATGTCACAAGCAACACCCGCATAGTGAACGACCACCACCGCTTTTGTCCGTTCCGTAATTGCAGCTTCAATCAGCTGCTCATTTATGTTCAAGGTATCTGGCCGAATATCAACGAATACAATACGAGCACCCCGTAGCGCGAAGGCATTAGCTGTTGATGTGAAAGTGTAGGAAGGCATAATCACTTCATCACCTTCCCTAATATCTAATAAAACCGCACTTAACTCAAGTGCGTGCGTACAGGATGGCGTTAACAGAGCTTTATATGCCTTTGTGTGACTTTCAAGCCACTTCTCGCACTTTTTAGTATAGGCGCCGTCGCCTGATAAACCACCATGATTGATGGCCGATAGTACATATTGCTCCTCGTGTCCGGTGACTGCCGGACGATTAAATGGTATCATCATGATCACCTACGCTGATTGACTTGAGACGATAAGGCCGGAGATGACCAACAATAATCCGATGACTTTTAGCCAACCAATCGACTCGTTAAAAACCATTGCTGAAAGAAATACGACCAACACAAATGATAAACTCATGAATGGATATGCATAACTAATCGCAAATTTGGTCATCGCTGCCATCCAAAATAACGCCGCCACAAAGGCAGCTGCCAATCCCGAGAATACAAAGGGATCAAACACCAATTTAAATAAAAACAAGAACTTATCCCACAGGTCTTCCGGCAAGCCTTCAGTTTGATTCATGCGCCACTTTAAAATAAGTTGTCCATAAACGGTAAAGACGATCGTTCCAATGATATAAATATAGCCCATACTTGAGCCCCCTAGCTTTATGGCTGAACTTTATGATAAACATCAACCACCTCTTTAAAGGTGAAACCGAGGGAATGATATAAATTGACCACCGGCAGATTGGCTGCCGAAACGGAACTCGACAATGATGAGTGACCAAGTGAAAACAAATGGCGGCACGCTTCACTCCAGAAATACTTAGCCATGCCTCGGCCGCGAAAAGTGGGTTTTAAAGCATGCAGTAAAATGCGTTCATCATGATAAGCGAAAAAACCGGCAAGCTCTTGTTTATAATACAATGCTAACACGCCACCGCTGTCCGCAATATCATACAACCAATTCACGTACCTTTGATCAGCCTGCTCAGGGTCAATATGAAAATCCCGGTGAAAACGGTCATACGTGAACGTGTTCCGGCACATGGGTGTAAGAGTGTCCACTTGTTCGACTTGCTTCACCGATACAAACTGTTCGTAAACCGGGGTGAACCCACCTCTATCACACACAGGTTCCAAGAGTGTATCACAATAGTAAAAACCATGTTTATGTAACAACTCCTTAGACACCAAAGGAGGAACCTTAATGGAAAAGTGGCCGTCAAGACCCTTTATCGCATTTAACGTCTCGGTATCACATGTCGCAACTTCATAGGTCTTATACCCTAAAGCCCGCTCATCCCAAGGGGTTTCAATCACTTTGTTCATAGCGCTCACCTTTTTGCTTCAGCATTCTGACAGGTTCCTCATCAAAGCCAATTTTGCTACGAATGACGTAGAGGGGCCGTGCCTTAGTCTCATCAAAAACTTTACCAATATATAGACCAATAATACCTAGATTGGCAAACAAAAGACCGCCAATAAAATAAATGGATACCATGACGCTTGTCCAACCGGCAACAGGCTGGTACAGGAATAAATATTTATAAATCAAAAAACAGCCATATAAAAAGGATATCAAGGCCACCATAAATCCAAATTTAATTGATAATCGCAAAGGCTTATTCGATTGAGAAGTAATGCTATCCAACGCAAACCGAAGTAATTTTTTCAGAGAATAGCTGGACTGGCCACTATGGCGCTCGGCATGTTCAACATTCACTGCCGTCCACCGAAATCCCAACCATTTTAGAGACAACGGATAAGAACGACTCTGTTCCCGAAGCGTAATCACTTCATTAATGACTTGCCGTGAACAGATGCTAAAATTAGCAATAGTGTGATCAAAGGGTTCATCTGTCAAATAACTATATAATGCATAGAACATTTTTGAGGATAATCGCTTAAAGAAACGATCTTTCCGTTCCGTCCGTCTGGCAAAGACGATATCATAACCCGTTTGCGCTTGTTCATAGAGCTTAGGAATTTCCTCAGGCTGATCTTGTAGATCGCAATCCATGACCACCACCCAGTCACCTTTGGTATAATCTAACCCTGCAGTGATTGCATGATGCTGGCCAAAATTGCGTGATAACGCTATTGCTTTGATGCGTATGTCTTGATCACACAATTGCTGCATCACCGGCCACGCCTCATCTGGACTTTGATCATTGACCAAAATCACTTCAAAGTGAGGAGTGATCGGTTCTAAGGTGTTCCGGAGTCTTTGATAGAGTTCCTTAAGACACGATGCACACCCATAGACAGGAGCAACGACTGAAATATCTGGTTTATACGATGTTGTTGTCAATATACCATGCCACCGTTTCACGAAGGCCATCAGCTAAAGGAATTTCTGCTTTCCATCTCAATTCATTCTCGATTTTTTCTGGATTAATCGAATAACGACGGTCATGACCGGGGCGATCTTGGACAAAGGTGATCAAATCACGGTAGCTGCCGATGTTTGCAGACGACCTGACGGATTGATATTCGTCTAATAACTCACAAATCTTCTCTGCAATATGAATGTTATATTGCTCATTTCGACCACCGATATTATAGACCTCACCGCTCTGACCATGATGAAAAACGAGATCGACTGCGCGGCAGTGATCCTTCACATGCAGCCAATCCCGGACTTGTTTGCCATCGCCGTAAATTGGAATCGCTTGTTCCGCTAAGGCCTTCCGGATGATTGTTGGAATTAATTTTTCACTATGTTGCCGCGGACCATAATTGTTAGAACAATTCGTAATCACGGCATCCAGTCCGTACGTTTGCTGATAGCTTCTGACTAACATTGCAGCCCCAGCCTTGGATGCGCTGTAGGGATTATTAGGTGTATACGGGGATGTCTCGAGAAACGCCGTTTCATCCGGTCGTAATGTCCCATAGACCTCATCTGTTGAAATGTGATGAAATCTTCCCTCTTTAGACTGCCCGCGGTCAATCCAATGGCGCTTCGCCTTTTTCAATAACTCATAGGTTCCAAGTAAGTTGGTTTTAATAAACGGATCCGGTTCATGAATCGCATTATCAACATGGGATTCCGCCGCAAAGTGAATAAGATCAGTAATCCCATAGTTCGTAAACACTTGTTCTAAAATCTCACTGTCACCAATATCGCCTTTAATAAATTGATAATTTGGATGCTGTTCAACCGCCTGTAGGCGATCCGCGTTTCCTGCATAAGTGAGTTTATCCATATTAATGATCGTATCCTGGGGATGTTGATCTAAATAATATAAGATAAAATTCGAACCAATGAACCCGGATCCGCCGGTTACTAAAACTGTTCTTCCACTATCGTTATTCAGCATTCTCCATCCACCCAAAATCTCCATGGTGACCGCCAAAAATGGGGTCCCAGTATTGTTGTCTGTGTTTGCTTTTCGCTATGTCAAACAAATATTGCCCATAAGCATTATTTTTATACTGCTCCGCTCGTGTCGTCAGCTGTTCTTGATTAATATTCCCCATATAATAAGCAATTTCTTCTAAACAAGCGACTTTAAATCCTTGACGGAGCTCAATGTTTTTCATAAATTCGGATGCTTCGTGCAGGTACTCATGTGTCCCCACATCCATCCACACAAACCCGCGTCCAAGCAACTCAACATGCAACTGCCCCTGCTCACGGTATAGATTATTCAAGTCCGTGATTTCTAGTTCACCTCGATGAGAGGGTTTCAAAGATTTCGCGTATTCCACCACTTGATTGTCGTAAAAATATAATCCAGTGACAGCAAAATCCGATTTTGGTTGTTTTGGCTTCTCTTCAATTGACAGCACACGTTTGTGATCGTCAAAATCAACGACACCAAATCGCTCCGGATCTTTAACACGGTGGCCGAAGACCGTAGCCCCATTGGTTCTTTCCAATCCGTCGGCGACTTTACGCAAAATCGATGTAAATCCTTGTCCATAGAAAATGTTATCGCCTAAGATGAGCGCAACACTATCTTGCCCGATAAAATCCTCAGCAATTGTGAAGGCTTCAGCAATTCCGTTGGCTTCTTTTTGTACTGCGTACTGAAGATTAATGCCATACTCACTTCCATCGCCAAGCAAGGTCTGAAACCGTTCGTGATCATCTGGCGTTGTAATCAGCATAATATCGTCAATACCAGCCAGCATCAATACAGATAACGGATAATAAATCATCGGCTTTTGATAGATCGGGAGCAGATGCTTGTTATTTACAAGTGTCAACGGATAAAGTCTCGTCCCTTTACCCCCCGCAAGTACGATACCTTTCATATTACAGTCCCCCTGTCAAAAACAACTTTTTACATAGGATGAGCAACAAGAGACCATTTTATCCTACCGTTTGCTACAATTAAGACTTTTAGCGGATATTACCCTGTATCTAAATCTTTCAAACAACAAAAAACCGCTCTCCAATTGTCTTTGGAGAGCGGTTTTTAGCTTTATAAGGCTGGCTGTTTAATCGTTAATTTCAGTTCGTAGTTATTGACTTGGAATGCTGCCATATGATCAACATGATTGATATCTAGACTATTAACCAAAATATTTTCCCGAATCAATTGTTCGTTCTGTCTAACAGCTTGCTTAACATGATCATCTCCGTCCATGACAATGTCAACGCGCAAGTCAACAGGTAGATCCAATTGCTTACGGTAATCTTGTATAGCACGGATCACTTCCCGAGCTAAGCCTTCCAATCGCAGTTCCTCGTTAATCTCTGTATTTAAAACAACAGTGAACCCATTATTCGCAGCCATAGCTGTGCCTTCAGCTGAGGTTTTTTCAATTAACATCAAATCGGTCCCGACATTGACGGTTTGGTCATCGGATACCGGCACCTCAGCATACCCTTGATCAACGACTTGCTTGGCTTCAGAACCAGATAAGCCGCGGAGATAATTCTGAACTTGCCCCGTCTGCTTCCCTAATTGTGGCCCCGCTTCCCGAAGGTTCAGCTTCAAATCATATTGAACAAGATTTTCAGACGATGTTTCCAAGGTCAGCTTTTTAACATTGATCTCATCTTTAATAATCGTATCATACTGCTTCAATGATTCACCTTGACTTTCAGCTGGCACCACGATGAGCTCGGACAGAGGTTGTTTGGTTTTGATGGCTTCATTGTTTCGAACACTGCGTGATAACTCAACCACTTGGCGAACGGCTTCCATATCTTGTTCTAATTGACGGTCAATCGCTTGATTGTCAACCTCAGGGAATGCGGACAGATGCACACTTTCCCCAGTAAGATTATGATAAATATCTTCAGCCAAAAATGGCGTATAAGGTGCCAACATTTGACTCAACGTTGTCATCACTTCATAAAGCGTGTGATAAGCCGACTTTTTATCCTCAGTCATGCCTTCGCCCCAAAAGCGATCACGGGAACGGCGGATATACCAGTTACTCAGTTCATCCACAAACCCTTCCAGTTGCCGTGCTGCCCGGGTAAAATCGTATTCATCTAAGGCGCCTCGAACTTCAGCCACTACACTATTAAGCCGCGAAAGCACCCAGCGGTCAAGTAGCGTCACTTCACCTCGATAAACATCCTCAGGTGAAAAGCTATCAATTTTGGCATAGAGGGTATAAAATGCATGTGTATTCGCTAGTGTATCAACCACTTTTGACTTAGCTTCAGCGACCACACGTTTGGAAAACCGTTTATTGTTCCAAGGGGCACTATCGGCTAGCAACGCCCACCGCAAGGCATCAGCACCAAATTCATGAACCAAATCCATTGGATAAAGCGCATTACCTTTACTTTTGGACATTTTACGGCCGTGTTCATCTAAAATGTGCCCGGTAGATAACACGCGTTTATAAGGGGCTTTACCCATGAACAGTGTTGATACCGCAAGCAAGCTATAGAACCAGCCCCGCGTTTGGTCAATACCTTCACAAATGACATCAGCTGGATACTGCTTTTCAAACAGCTCTCTGTTTTCGAACGGATAATGATATTGAGCAAATGGCATTGAACCACTATCAAACCAAACGTCAATAACTTCGGGCACTCTGTGCATGTCACCACCGCATGCATCACACTGTAGTTTAACGCGGTCAACATATGGTTTGTGCAATTCGATATCTTCTGCCACATCACCAATAGCACGGTCACGAAGATCTTGGATGCTGTTAGGCGCATGCTGGTGGTCACACGATTCGCACACCCAAACATTGAGTGGGGTTCCCCAATAGCGGTTACGGCCGATATTCCAATCCACCATATTTTCTAGAAATTTACCAAAGCGTCCATCTTTAATGTGGTCTGGATGCCAATCGACAGACTGATTATTGCTTAAGAATTGATCTTTTAACGCTGTTGTCTTAATAAACCAACTCTCAATGGCATAGTATAAAAGCGGTGAGTCACAACGCCAGCAGTGCGGATAACTGTGTTCATATTTTTCCTTATGGAATAACAAACCATCATTCGCCAGATATTTGACGATGTCCACATCACAGTCTTTCACAAACCGACCTGCGAAAGGCTCAATCTCTTCAGTATAGCGTCCGCCACGATCAACGACATTAAAAAAGCTCAGATCATTTTCTTGAACAACACGATAGTCATCTTCACCATAAGCCGGCGCCATATGAACGACACCTGTACCACTTTCATCGGTGACGTAATCGGCCGTTACAACAACGTGTCCCTTCTCAGGTTTTACGAACGGAAACGGCGCCTCATAGCTAATTCCTTTAAATTCGCTGCCTTTATGCTTAGAGATGACTTCATGATCTTCACCAAGTACGGATTCCGCTAACCCCTCTGCAACGATGTAAACCTCACCGTCTTGAGTCGCCTTAACATAGGTCAGTTCGGGATGAACAGCAAGGGCAACGTTTGCCGGCAACGTCCAAGGCGTCGTCGTCCAACCGAGGAAGTATTCATTGTCACTGCCCTTGACTTTGAATTTAGCCGTTACTGAAAGATCCTTGACATCCTCATAACCTTGCGCAACTTCATGCGAGCTCAGCGTTGTTTGGCAACTTGGGCAATACGGCGTTACACGGTGACCTTTATCAAGCAGGCCGCGTTTATGAATGTCGCTGAGAATATACCAAATGCTCTCAATGTAGTTGTTTTGCAAAGTAACATAAGGATCATCCATGTCCAGCCAATAGCCGATGGCCTCGGTAAATTCTCGCCATTGTTTTTCGTATTCGAATACACTCTCTTTACATTTCTCAATAAAGGGTTCGATGCCGTACTGTTCAACTTCGTGTTTACCAGAAAGACCGAGTTGCTTTTCGACTTCTAATTCAACCGGCAATCCGTGTGTATCCCAGCCGCCTTTTCTGAGTACTTGATAACCGTTCATTGTTTTATACCGGCCAACGAAATCTTTAATCACACGACCAAGAACGTGTCCGGCGTGCGGCAAACCATTCGCTGTCGGCGGCCCTTCATAAAAAACATACGTTTCATTGCCCGCACGTTCATCAATTGAACGCCTGAAGACATTTTCATCATGCCAAAATTCTTTGACCCGATTTTCCCGGTTTAACGGGTGTTCCTTCGCATTAACATCATGCATATATAGTCCTCCCTTATTTCTAAAGAAAACTTGGATTATCGCCCAGTCCCCTGTCTATTAAAAAAACCGCCCCTTGTAACAGGGACGGTTGTTGATCACCGCGGTACCACCCGGATTTTGCAGTTCTGGAACTGCAACACTCAGTCATATCCGTTAACGGTGGAATACCGGTGCAGCCTAATCATCATTTCGTTCAGCTGACTTCTCGGAGGGGATCTTCAGCTTTGTGATGAATACCGGTTTTCAGCCTTCCCGGCTCTCTGTGATCCAACATCAAGCTTACTCTTCTCGTCATCGAAATTAATATATAGTCAAAGTATTATTATATTATTAGCATGATCCTAGACACGTGTCAATCTGATTTCAGTAGATGTTAGGTAGTTATTAACAGTATAGCACAAGTGACGATCTTTTAACCATTATTTCAATCGGTTACTTGCAAACGGAGACTGAAATAGCCCTTTTCCTTTGGTCCCTTGTACGATATCAATATGAACCCCACGGTCAAACCGTTTGGCACTCAGCCACAAAGTCACAATGGATACAATAACGGACAAAAGCAGAACCCCTAGAACACAAATAATAACCGTCACCCATTCATGATCAGCCTTAGCATGCAAGATCACCGCCAATATATTGACTATTTTATAGATCAAGGTGTTTCCTTCGGATGCAAATTCAGCCATCGATTCTTGAAATCTGATTGGCAGCAAAATGACTGCCACAGGTATCATCGCAAGAACCATATAAATAAGATTGGCCAAGCCCGCAATCAGTCGAACACCAAATTGCACACGATCTTGCGGATTATTCGGATTATATTTTGCCCCTAGCGTCCCGGTAAGAAGACTGATCCCGTTCATACCAAGGGACAGCACACCAAATAATCCGATACCCGTCAGAATCCATAACAAGGACCATGATAGAATGAGGCCAAAAACAACTTCAGCAAGAACAAAGACGGCAAAAGGTATGAGCCAACCGATCCAAAACTTTCCTAAAGCAATTTGCCAGCCTTTCAAAGGTAAGATTCGTATGAGCCAAGCAGCCTTCCCCTCTCGACCAACAGAGGCTAATGTTAAAATACCTGAAATAACGCCAAAAAAGAACAGAAAGAAGCATTGGATGATGAGCCATAGCATCAATGGGTTTTCCTGAAGGTCCTCACCCCCGCCAACAAATAGGTTGATCAATGGAAAAACCATAAAAAACATCATCGGCACAAGGGTGACCCACTCACGCATATCCCGTCTGAGCGTGTGCCATTCTTTAAGACCTACTAGAATAACAGGTGAATAAAGACGTTTCCCGCCTTGGCGCTGTTTCTTTCTCCGCTTGCTGCCTTCACTAAGACGAATCCATCCTTTTCTAAAACCACCTTCCACGAACATCGATGCAAAATACGTTAAAAATAAAGCTATTAGAACGACTAAAATGGTCGGCAGCAATGAACCGAAGTCACCGCGTGAAGCTAACATGAGAGCATGGGCGCCAAAAGTTGTCGGAAGCCACGAGGGTAATCCCGACATATTAGCAAAATCTTGAACAGACCATTCACCACTCATCATATAGGTCGGCATTTGCACAAGAAGATAGACGAGCAATCCTGTTAAGACACTCATGGCGGTCATTAATTCATTGGCGCGGCTTGCTGGAAAAACTTGAATCAAGCCAAGATTAATTAGATAAATAACGGATACCGCTATCACCGTTAGACCTAGCGACACAATGATCAAGACTGGGTAATACATCCAGGCATAATCTGCGCCAATACCAAGCCCAATTAGAGGAACGACCATTAACAACCATAAGAGACCAGGTAAGTTAAAAAAGGAGTTTAAGTATTTGCTAATAAAAATACTTTTGGGTGCTATCGGTAATGTAAATAGCGTTTGCAGATCACTGGCGGAAAACAATTGTTTGAACACTTGTGGAATCCCTATTAATAAGGTAAGAGTCCAAGCAACAATGAATACGATTGAAATAGGCGCCGTGATGTTCAGCGTTGTCACCATGAATCCTGCTGAATATGCACCCCTAGTTAAAAAATATAAAATAACCGCCCCAATAATAATTGAAAATAGAGGAGCCATCCAGGCTTTGATTCCGCCATATCGCCACTGGTTGCGTAATTGGTTCCATTCATTACGAAGGAGTAAGCGAACCATTAGTTGTCCTCCTTATCTAATTGCTTAGCCCATTCTGCAGATGATTCATCCCCTGTCATTTCTAAGAAAATATCCTCAAGACTGGCACCTTTTTCTTGATTGCGAAGTTCTTCCATCGTTCCAAGAGCAATCAAGTCGCCTTCATTAATAATGCCGACCCGATCACACATTCTTTCAGCAATCTCCAAAATATGAGTTGATAAAAATACCGTTGTTCCTTCATCACAAATCCGGCGGAGCATATTCTTTAAATGTCTTGCGCTTCCAGGATCGAGTCCCACCGTTGGTTCATCAAGAAACAGGACATCAGGGGCATGGAGCAGCGCACCGGATAAAGCGACTTTTTGTTTCATCCCATGTGAAAAACTTTCAATCAATTCATGAGCCCGAGCTTCGATATTAAAATTATGTAGCAATTCATGCGCACGGGTCCGGAACGCTTCATTAGACATTTGGAACACGGAACCGATAAAACGCAAATATTCCCAAGCTGTCAATTTTGGATACAAGTTGGGTTCGTCCGGTACATAAGCAAGCCGACGTTTGGCTTTAAGCGGTGTCTCCCAAATATCAATACCGCAAATGCACGCTTGACCAAGACTCGGTTCCAACAAACCTGTCATCATTTTAATCGTCGTTGTTTTACCTGCACCATTTGGTCCAAGAAAACCGAACAATTCACCCTTTGACACTTGCAAATCTAATGATTTAACAGCAGCTGTTCGCCCGTATTGCTTATTCAAACCTGATAGTTCAATAGCTGTTTCTTCCGACATCATCGTTCCCCCTTTTAATACTCTCTTAATGTCAAACGAAACCATCCATGATTTGTTTCAACCTTATAACAAATAGTACGGATTATAAAGGAAGCTTAACATTAGAATGGTGCCAAGGGAGGTTAGAGGCTCACGGCAATCGATCGAAAAGTTGAGTAAGGAAGCTTTCTGATAGAAGGTCGGACTTATTATTAATGTACGGGGGCTCGGGGATCGGCTCCTCGGCTATCTGTTTATTCGGAAGGACAAAAATGAGGATGGTACGGTTTCAAAAAAAGGGTTCGCGAAGATGGGATGTTTTATTGTGCTTGGTATAGTTATAGGCGCCATTATTGGATCTTTGGCGGTATAAGTAACATTTGAGAGGCGGTGAATTTAGGTTTGGGTCCGTGACATCACGCTATTTCGAAGTGCTAGAACAACAGTCATTCCAATGAGCCAAAGTTGCCATAAATTTTAATGCTTCCCCCAATACGGTTTATCCAATTTTACTAACTGACCGTTAATAGGATTCACCGAAATGTATTCCTTTTGATGATCTTTCATTGTAACGACAAAATAGTAAAACCGATCATTTAGAAACCATGATACATGATTGTTAACCGGAACCGTTTTCTCATGGCGGTCAGAAGGCTGGATGACATTGACAACTTCATTATTCTGGGCAACCACACGTTGTTTGGCTTCCTCATAGCTGTATTCCGGTAAAGCTACAGCGAAAAAAGCAGGAAATAATATGAGACGCGTAGCATGAAACACGAATATCCCTTTACCCGGTTCTTTGACCAATAAATATAGAAGGGTAATCAACTCGACCATCATCACCGTTAAAAACACATTCGTTATGCCAATGATATGAGGATAATATCGGTAAGAGATGTAATATAACACAATGCCTTCGATAATAACGATTAACGGTCCCAGATAATGCCCACGCTTAAGACGCATTCATATCCCCCCTGCCTAACGGTGGCTGCTATTCACAAGCACCGGTTCCTTAAGAGACGTCAAATACTTCAAATGATCTTAATTTCTTATCAACTTTAAAGTGATTTTCAGGATTTTCTTTTCTTTCTTTATTCATTGCTTTATGCTCCTGAACATGATCTTCTCGCGATATAAACTGTTTAAAGTCGTCCTCTGATTCCCATTTTGAGACAATGACATATTCAACCGTTTCACCATGGTCTTTATGCCAAAATTCATGGGAAATCCGACCTTGTGCTTCTTTTAAGTCTTGATCATTTTGCCTGCACTTTTGAGCTAACCGTTCTTCATGGGCTTTGTCTACTGTAAAACTGGCATTCATAACAAACATGATATAATCCCTCCATCTTATAACTTATAAATTAAGTTTAACATTGATGATAATGATTCTCAATGTCATTATTATATTAATCCATCCATTCAGGCATTACAAGAAAAAAACATCTATAATCAAAATACAAAAGTTTAGATGGAGGTATGTATGGAAGCACTGATACGACGTATCAAACTAATGTATCGGTTCAAAGCATTTCTTCCACCCTATAATCGTTTTCGAAAGACAAAACTCTTCTTACGATAGCCCATTTTATCTTCGTAAAAACGATGGGCTTCGGTACGCTGCACACCGGACGACAAAGCGACTTCATCGCAATCCTGTTCACGAGCCCAGTTATGAATAAACTCAAGCATTTGCTTACCATATCCTTTTGAACGTTGTGACTCACCCGTTACCAAATCGTGCACCCAGACATAGCGTCCCCATGCAAAACTCATCATGACATTAAGCCCGGCCACCGCTACGACATCGTTCCCATAGTATAAGGCGAAGAGTCTATAACCTTGTTCACGCATATTCTGAATGCCCTCAAGGTAAGTCTGATGATTTAAATGCTGACGCAACTGCCGCATAACAGGGAACGCCTCCAATGCCTCTTGATCGGTCGTCAATTCTTTCACTACTGTTTGCTCCGCCATTCTATCAACCCCTTTTTTAATTGTATGATCGCGGTATCCATAACCGGCGCAGATCAAGCTGTCCGAACGCTTCAAAGCGGATATCTTGGATCATCGGATGAAACGTCCGGCGCCTGATCGGATGATACTTAAAAATTAACGAAGCTGGTAATAGGATAAATCCATAACGATACTCCTTCTGAAAAAGGGGACAATTTTAGATGCATTATACCCTTTTCACTCCCTTTTGATTAGTGCAAAACTATCTCAAAGAGACCATATGAATGTTAAATCACAGGCAGGGTATTTCTAGACGGAGGTGAAAGGCTTGAAAAATGACGCTCGCGCCTTGGATGCTTTGTCGGGAGTGATGGTTTCGTCCGAATCTTATGAGCGATTTCGAAGATAGGAACGAGATATTCCCTTCTTTGGCGTGCTACAATTCTACCTTTCCATTAAAAAATGACACACCACCTTTTTATAGTAAATAGCGTGTCACTTTTTGAACTATTAAGAATAGTTTTGTGATAGAATGAACTAGACAACTTCATAAGCAGGGTGGGCGGTGACCACTCCCTTGCAGAAAGGGGGTGATACCGTGACAACATACGAGACGCTAACACTTATGATTAACTTTGGCATCTTTATAGCCGGGTTTCTAACAGCCATTGTCGCTATCGTCGTTTCTTTAAACCAAAAAAAGTAACCACCCTGCACCAGGTCAATTAATAGGGTGATTACTTTTCCTATAATGGCCACCGCTCTTCTTGCGGCTAAAGTTGTCACCGGGGTGTTACCAGCACCTCGGTTATTTTTATGATTATTCAAAAATAATAATCATAATATACATATTCCCGTTTCTAATTTTTATTATAATTGGTTTTATTATCATTGTCGAGTAACTTAGCACTTATCTTGGGCTTTAATCTTTAATCACGGTATTTTCAAACTGATCACGCAAATCCCGTTTAAGAATTTTACCGCTCGGATTTTTCGGCAGGCTATCCACAAACGCAACTAACTTCGGCACTTTGAACGTTGACAATTTTGCTTTACAGAATGATAGAATGTCTTTCTCTTGTAGTTGGGTATTGGGTTTGGGAACAACCACGGCTGTGACCGCCTCAATCCAGTAAGAATCTGGGGCACCAATGACAGCGACCTCTGAAACCGTGTCCATTTGGTAAATAACTTCCTCAACTTCTCGGCTGGATACATTGACACCGCCAGTCTTAATCATATCCTTCTTCCGGTCGACAATCGTGATATAACCTTCCTCATCCATGACACCAAGATCCCCACTGTGGAACCAACCATTTGCAAAAACGGCAGCCGTCTTCTCGGGGTCGTGTAAATAGCCTTTCATTGCATGGGAGGACCGGTGAACAATCTCGCCCATCTGACCGCGTGGTACCTCTTGATCTTGGTCATCAACGATTTTTGTTTGCACATTCAAACTTGGTTTCCCGGCTGATCCCAACTTGCGGATTTGATCCTCCGGCTGCAATGACGTCGCTAATGGCGCAACCTCTGTTTGTCCATAAAAATTCCAGAACTTAGCCTGCGGTAACCGCTCTGACAATTCCTTCAGCACTTCCTTTGGCATAATAGCAGCACCGTAGTAACACTTTTCTAGAGAAGATAAGTCCCGTTTACTAAAATCCGGGTGACGAAGCAAGGCAATCCAAACCGTCGGTGGGCAAAACAATTGCGTCGCGTGTTCTTCTTCAATCGTTTTTAATATCTCTTCAGGTGTTGCCTGTCCAAGGATAATACCACTCGCTCCGACATAAATCCCAGGACCCAGAAAACAGTTCAATTGAGCGCTATGGTACAACGGCAATGCATGAATGGCGACATCACGAGCTTCCATTTGGCCATCGACGATACAACTGACGTATTCCCCCACCAAGTTACTATGTGACAACATGACTCCTTTGGGTCGAGATTCGGTACCGCTTGTATATAATACTTGCGCAAGGTCATCATGCTCAATATCGGCTTCAACCAAGCTGGTAGACAAACCATGGCGCCTTGTTGATAAAACCGCCCAATGAGAGACGTCCTCTGGAATCAAGGCATTCATGGGTACATCCATCAGATAACGGTTGAAAATTTTCAACTGACTCCCCTGTGCAGCGCTATCCAAAAGTGACGCGCATTCCATCGAAGCCACAAATTCAGTGATTTTCGCATGCTCAACAATAAACTGGATATCCGATACCGTCAGCATATAATTAATTGGAACCATTACCGCACCAATGCGGGCTAGAGCAAAGTTGATGACAGCAAAGTCCATACTATTTTTGGACAAAACCGCCACCATCGTCCCTTTCCCAATACCATCTTCTTGAAATGCATGTGCTGTTTGATTCACCTGATCATCAAACGCTGCATACGTTAACCTTTTATCCTGATAAACCAACGCTAACTTGTCCGGCGATCGATCCCGCGTTCGTTCTAACAAATCAGATACCGTATTGCGGCGCGCCCGCTGCAACGAGACAGACTGCTGGTCGTGAATGGTCACATGCCTCAACTCCCTTTTTTATAAGATTTTATTAACACTCGGTCACATCAGTCGTTAAAAAAGAGCGTCTAAGTTGTCAATTCTTAAAAGTGAAAAAATGTATTTTAGAAGGGGCGTCGGTGAATTATAGCAGAATACCTAACATCGCTACTGTCCTTACAGACAATTTATGCATTAATATAATAATAATATTCTAAATATATCATGAATTCATAAAATTATCACCTTCATGTTTGACCTCTGACCTCAAATATGACAGTTCCTATTTTGATCACAGCCGCAAATTTATAGTTCTTTTGCAACAAGTTCTTGAATATGCCTTTTGTAGAACAACCATACGGAGGGTGAACATCATGCAATTTTACTACGGAAGCCAAATGCCCCTAAGAGTGTTGGATGAGTGCGAATTCTGGAAGCAACAGGAGGCCGAGCATACGGTCGTCATTCGTGAGTTGGTTAGCGGGCTCGAGAAAACGTATGTTGATGCGTTAACTCAGTGGGAAGCAACATTAAATCAGGCCCATGAACGTGTAGTGCGATTTATTGAAACGTCCACCCGTTCAAAAGGCATGTTCTCCCAGGCCTTTTATGTGGACGTGATGAACTTAGTCAAATTTTGTCTTGATCAAAGCCATGCCTTCATTGACTTCTGTCATAAACTCTTGCAATCTAGTGAACCCATCAAGTCCAATCCGACAAGCAAAGTTGTCATGAAACATATTATTGATGAATCCGAATACTTCATCGGTATTGCGCAAACAATTTTATACCAAAATGGAGCTTAACCAGTGGTGCCAATGCACCGCTTATTTTTATGTTAAACTGGACTAAAAGGGCTTTCACTAACGCCGATAATGATTGGGGAGGATGACAATGAGCGAAGCAAATACTGTACAAAATGCTGATGCACCTCGTACTCGGGATTCTTTAGCCAACGATTTGCGCCGGCTCGGCATCAAAGAAGGCATGACTGTGATGGTCCATATATCCATGAGCGCACTTGGCTGGGTCTGCGGTGGGCCAATGACTGTCATTCAAGCCCTGCAAGATGTTGTTTCTGTTCGCGGCAACCTCATTATCCCAACGCATAGCGCGAATGTGTCTGATCCAAAGGAATGGAAAAACCCGCCTGTGCCTGAAGATTGGTGGGAAACGATTCGCAACGAGATGCCGGCCTTTGATCCCGATCGAACACCAACCTACTCAATGGGAAAAGTCCCTGAATTATTTCGAACTTTTCCAGATGTTAAAAGGAGTAACCACCCGGTTCATTCTTTCGCTGCCTGGGGTAAAGATAACGACTGGATCGTGAGCAATCATTCCCTTGCTGATGGACTCGGTGAACAATCACCCTTAGGCAAAGTCTATGATCTAGAGGGTTATGTCTTACTGCTAGGCGTTGGTTATGATAGCAATACATCCTTACACTTAGCTGAGCATCGCGTTCCGGAATACCCAACAGCGACGAATGGCAGCCCCATTATTCACAACGGCAGCAGAGTGTGGCAAACCTATAGTGAGCTCCAATACGACGAAGACCGCTTTCCTGATATCGGCGCGGCTTATGAACTACACCATGACATCACCTTGGGGAAAGTGGGATCGGCCACATCCAGACTCATCCACCAACCATCCATTGTTGACTTTGGAGCCGAGACACTGCGGAAACAACTAAAGGCAGCATCTAACTCACCTAATTAACAACAAACGAAACTTTTTTGTTAACCCTTCGTAATTTTAATATATAACCGTTCATTAGGAGGCTAACCGTGGGCTTCTTCATTGGTGTCATTTTGTTCATAGCTGCAATATTTGGATTTAATTGGTTTATGGGGTACAAAAAGGATAACATTACTCTGGATTTAGAAGATCGTTATACAAATTTGCAAGATTATGCTGAAGCCGTCAAACAAGAATTGGAGAACCGGGGTAAAACCGTCACCTCTCGCAGGAACCGTTATTTTAATATAGACGGGAAATCGTACGTTCTTGTTGAGCGCAACGTGAGCATGGGTGGTGTTCCTTTACAACATACGATTCTTAAACGCACTAAGCGAATGAGTGATTGAAAGAGCTGGAACAAATCTAAAACAGGATACTCAGGAAGCCAGACAATAAGATATAAAGGCAAGTTCTAAGCGTCGTCAAAATACGTAGACGCCTGCGGGAACAGCACGAACGCCTTAGAATAGGCCTCTTTGGACTGCGACGAAGCATCTTGCTTCTCTGAATAGGCTTGAAGATGCAGGAGCACGAACGCCTTAGAATATCCTTCTTTGGACTGCGACGAAGCATCTTGCTTCTCTGAATAGGCTTGAAGATGCAGGAGCACGAACGCCTTAGAATATGCCTCTTTGGACTGCGACGAAGCACCTTGCTTCTCTGAATAGGCTTGAAGATGCAGGAGCACGAACGCCTTAGAATAGGCCTCTTTGGACTGCGACGAAGCATCTTGCTTCTCTGAATAGGCTTGAAGATGCAGGAGCACGAGTCGAAGATCCACTTGGTCAAGGGGTTTTCTTGACCAAGTTAGCTGAGGCCGTGCCCGCGGGAAGCGACGAATTTTGACGTAGCGATAACTGGAATGACTATTTCCAACAAATCAATCTGTAATGATGAGCTGATAAAAGTCAACATCCTGCCATTCGCCAAATTTAAACCCAACTTCCTTAAACCGACTGACAAACTCGAAACCGAATTTTTTATGCAGATGAACGCTGGCCTCATTACCAGCGGTTATACTCCCGATAACAGTATGATAGCCAAGCTGAGCAGCTCTAGAAATAATCTCTTTCATGAGTGAATGACCAATCCCATATCCACGATGATACCTTGAAATATAGATGGATAACTCTGTTGAATAAGCATAAGCGGCTTTATCTCTAAAAGCACTTAGACAACCATAACCAACCACCTCACCATCGAGCTCCGCAATAATGAGCGGATACTGGCCGCCATGACTTTCAAACCATCCTCGCCGCTCCTCCAAAGTTTCCTCTTCTAAATCAAACGTCACCGTAAGATTCCGAATCGCATCATTATATATATCTAGCATTGCTGGTAGGTCATCTAGAACAGCTTCGCGAATGTAAACCATGCAATCATCGTTCCCTTCTTAATGATCAATAAGTTGAGTTTACATGAGTGCTTCTCATCCACGAAAACAATTGTTAGAAAATATAACATACCAAACTAACGTGACTACCTTTCCAATTTGCCGTGTCAACCGACAAAATACTACAGTATATTACTTAAGCCAATTTGGAAAAATAGTTAACACTACGATTGCCTAAGGAGGACGATTATTTGGAACATATTAAGAAAAATGGTTACGAATTCGAACCCATCTATAGCGACGTTAATAAAAGCGGGATGCTACGTGTCAAAAACCATGTTGATGGCAGTCTTGTCAGGGAACTCCATTTCCCGTGCAAAGGTGATCAGCCGACTGATGAGGAAGTTACAGAAGCGATTGACTATTTTTTTGAGCACTTAGTTTATTAATAACATCATCAACATCTTCAAGTTTTAATAATACTTCACTGATTAATTAAAGGTAAAACGACCTTAAATGTTGTTGCATGATGGGTACTGACGACATCAATATGACCACCATAAAGGTCAACAATACTTTTTGTAATGGCTAAGCCAAGACCCGAGCCACCGGTTTCCACCGCCCGTGATTTCTCCACTCTATAAAAACGTTCAAAGATATGGGGTAATTCAGCTTCTGGTATCTTCGGACCGTAGTTAGTCACGTCTATGATGGCCTCATGTCCCCTTGTCTGAGCGGATAAGTCTATCGTCTTTGTCCCTTTCCCATATTTCACGGCGTTCATTAATAAATTCTCAAAGACCCGAGCCAACTTATCACCGTCAGCAGTTATGATTAGTTGATCAACTTGATTATATAAATGAACATCCATCCCAGCTTCATTAAGTTGTGGATGCAGCTGTGATTTCAGTTGCATTAATAATTGAATTAGATCAATCTCATCGTCATTGAGGTTTGGGTAGCCAAAGTTCAACCGGGTATATTCAAACAAGTCATTCACCATACGTTCCAGTCGTAAAGACTTATCGTAGACAACAGATGTATAATAGCGTAATTCAACCTCATCGATGTATTGGTCGCCTTCAATTAACCTCATGTACCCAATGATAGAGGTTAACGGTGTCCGCAAATCATGAGAAACATTAGTGATCAATTCGTTTTTTCCTTCTACTGCCCTGCGCTCTTCTGCCATAGCACTTTGCAACTGATCTGACACTTGTTTGATATGATCTGATAATTTCCTCCATTCAGGATAAGAAAATTTCGGAGCATCTTGATCATCGAATTGATCGGTCATCATGCGATCAGTACTCTCTTGTAGCCGTTGGAATTCCAACGACCATTTCCGACTCAATAGCAAAATAAAAACCAAGAACAAGGCAATATAAATTAAAGTAAAGGGGATTACTTGACCCAATAAATCATGAATAAAATAAAATATGGATGCCATATAAAAGGGTAAATAATCAACCATTGTATATATTAATTGAAACAAAAGGAAGGTTAATCCACCTGCCAATAACACCGCATTTATTATAAGAGTCACCAATCTTTTCTGGATGACACTAAGACTATTATTGATCAATTTTATATCCTACTCCCCATACCGTCTTAATCATTTTATATCCCGCGGCACGTTCCATCTTTTCCCTAAGATTACTTATATGTGCCATAACTGTATTATTGGAGGGATTAGGCTCATTCCATACCAAGTTAAAAATATCTTCAGCACTATAAACCTTACCAGGATGATTAGCCAGCAAATAAAGAATATCAAATTCCTTAGCCGTTAGATCAATAAGCGAATCTCTGTAGGTTACCTCATGATAGTCCTTATTAATCTTTAAATCATTGATCTGAACCACATCATCCTTATGGCTACTATTGTCGCCATCCTGTTGAGTGAACAGATGAAAGCGACGAAGTAAAGACTTCATTCTCGCCAATAACTCCATGGGATTAAAAGGTTTAATCATATAATCATCGGCCCCAGTCATCAATCCTTGAATCTTGTCCATGTCCTCTGTTTTTGCGCTAAGCATTATAATGGGCACAACATTATCTTTTCTTATTTTTCGACAGACTTCCATGCCATCAATATCAGGCATCATGATATCTAATATTACCAAATCAACACGATGATGACTGATCACCGATAACGCTTCGTTCCCATTATAAACCGGAATAACATTGTAGCCATCGTTTGTCAGATAGATATGAACGAGATTAACAATCTCGGGGTCATCGTCAACAACCATAATTTGTTTCACTGATAAAGCCCTCCTTTGAGTCCTCAATATTATATACTGATCGATTTAATCAGCTCAATTCGATGTTGCATCTAAGATCATTTAAGAACACCGTTTAATGGTTAGAATGTTTGTATAAACTTAAGATTATCTTAAGAAAATGTTCCGGTATTCTTAAAAACGCTCCTTTACAATAATAGACGAAATCATGAAACAAGGAGTTTATACTACATGTTCAAGAAAATAACACAATTATGTCTCGTCGGTGCATTCATATGTGCCATTGTATTTGGATTCAACCCTAAGTCATTCAATCTTGATTCCTTAATAAATACTGACTCTCATCAACCTGGGCTAAACATCAATGCTAAGTCTGCGGTATTAATGAACAATGACAATGGAAAATTCATTTATACTAAGCATTCTAATCAGTCCTATCCACCAGCAAGCTTATCAAAAATTATGAGTGAATATCTCGTATTAAAAGCGATTCATGAACACGATATAGACTGGCAAACACAAGTACCGATCAGCCGCTATGCTTATTGGGTTTCAAGTCACCCTGACTTCTCAAGCGTTCCCTTGAAAAAAGGACAGACCTATACCGTTCGACAACTCTACCAGGCGATGGCGATTCATTCAGCTAACGGCGCCACAGTCGCTCTTGCTGAGAAAGTCGCCGGCAGTGAGAAGCAATTTGTCAAACGTATGAATCAAACGGCGGATGAAATGGGATTAGAACAGACACAATTTGTGAATAGCACAGGTCTTAGTAACCAAGATCTAGAGCGTTTTTATTCAACAGGCTCTCCAAATGCCAGCAATGTCATGTCGACTCAGGACATTGCTGTTCTGGCACATCATTTGATACAAAGCTATCCTGAGGCTTTGAACATATCGCAAAAAACGGTCGCTGTCATGCAGCAAAGTGGAGAAAGCATCCAATATCATAATACCAACTTAATGTTACCAGACAGAGGAATAGAAAAACTGGCCTATCATGGCTTAGATGGATTGAAAACCGGCTATACCAAACAAGCAGGCTATTGTTTTGTCGGAACCGTCGAAAGACATGGCCAACGTGTGATTTCCGTTGTTATTGGCACAGACACGAAAACAGCCAGATTTACCGAGACGAAAAAACTTTTAAATTATGGCTTTAATAAGGTTAACGAGTAACTAGGCATTATAAAAAACACGCGTCCTTAGGGCGCGTGTTTTCTAATCTGAGGAGAAGTAAAAACGTCACTTGATCTATTTCAGGTTTAGGAGAGTGTCGGTGTCATATTTAAACAGTTTTCAGTACAAGTTGTTGGGATTGTTTTAAGTGGTAGAATCCGATTTTCCAATGGCCTTTTGCCTTCTGCCGCTTCATAATCTAAAATAGAGTCTTCTAGATTGATGAAATCCGTACAATGCTCAACCTTTGATATGACAAAGCTAAGACACAATTAAAAAATATTGGGTTTTGACATATTTACAGGATCCGTTAATATTGAAGAATGTATCAAACGTATATAATTTTCTTAATGCATAATGAAAGGGGGGCTAATATGAGTGAAGCTTATGTTAACGATGCTGAAGCGGCCATTTCCGAAGCAAAATCATTGGTCATTGACGCCCTTGCCGAAACGATGGATTTATACGGGGTCACACGAAGCGTTGGTACGTTGTACGGAACCATGTATCTTGAAAATGACATGACATTAGATGAGATGCGTGAAGAGCTAGGTATGAGTAAACCAAGCATGAGCACCGGGGTTAAAAGATTACAGGAATTCAACATCGTCAAAAAAACGTTCCAAAAGGGAACGAGAAAAAACACTTATATTGCTGAGAAAGATTTTTTTCGTTTCTTTGAAAACTTTTTCACTAAGAAATGGGAACGCGAGGCGCAACTTAACTTAGAAGCTATTTCACATGCTCAAGCACGGCTACAAAAAGTGATTGATTCAAACGATGCTCCCAATGCATCAAAAGAAAAGGCACAAGACATTTTTCAGCAGTTCGAGGAGTCAAAACCTTATTATTATTGGTTAAAAAAACTTGTAAACTCGATTGAAAGCGGCGATTTATTTAAGTATATTCCCTTTGATGACAATCATCCATACGACTAATGTTCAACAACGTTGAGATATATTCATTTATCCAGGAGGCACTTAAAATTTATGTTGAGGAAGAACAAACTGATTCACCTAGTCTGTATTTTAGGACTTATAATCGCTCTAGCAGCATGTGGTAACAGTAATGGTTCGAACCATTCGGATCAAAAAACGGCGGACAATCTCGGTAATAAAGACATCACCCTCTCTTATGTGGCGTGGGTATCGGCGATTGCCAGTAACCATGTTATGGAAGCTGTCCTTGAAGACGCGGGCTATAATGTGACCTTAAAACAAATTACATCAGGGGCCATGTATTCGAGTGTGGCTGATGGTACCTCAGATGCCACCGTTTGTGCTTGGCTACCATACACAGATAAAAGTTATTGGGAAAAATACAAAGATAATCTTGTTGACCTTGGTCCTCATATTCACAAGGCACCGCTTGGGCTCGTTGTTCCAGAGTATATGGACGTTGACTCTATTGAGGATTTAGCAAAGAATAAAAATGGCATCGGCGAGAAAACGGATTGGACGATTACTGGTATTGATGCTGGTGCCGGGCAAATGCAAGTAACCCGAAAAAAAGTGATGACGGGATACGGTCTGGATAAGTGGCATCTCAAATCCAGTTCTGGCACAGCGATGACCGCAGCATTGCAAAAAGCCATCAAGAATAAAGAACCCATTATCGTGACGCTTTGGTCACCGCATTGGGCCTTCTCAGATTTTGACCTGAAATACTTGAAAGACCCGAAAAACTTTTACGGCGACCCGGATGATATCAAAATATTAACACGCAAAGGGTTAAAAGAAGATTCACCGGCTGCTAACAAGATTTTAGATCAATTCCATTGGAAAAAAGAAAATATGCAGAAAATCATGTCCATGATCCATAATGGCCTGGAACCAAAAGAAGCTGCTCGAAAATGGGTCGACAACCATCAAGACATTGTCTCTGAATGGACGAAAGGTGTTCAATAAACGGACAGGCATTCAAATCAAAACCGGTTCAAGACGCGTTTCCACGCGTTCTGAACCGTTTTTTTTGTTTATGAATCATTTATCAACTATCAAGCATTTTTTCAAGTTCACCAATCCGTTGTCGAATCGATCGAATGTCATTCAGTTGTTCCCTTTGCTCAGCTTCGGACATGCCCGTGGTATCTGCCGTCATTAATTGCGTCAAAGTCATTTCCAGCCTTTGGCGTTCATTTTCCCAATGCTGTTCTCGAGCTCCGCGATCGAGCTGCTTAGCTTGTTGCATAAATTCATCGTAGCCTCCGGGGTAATCATGGACTGTGTGGTTATTTAATTGGATCACCCGGTTGGCTATTTTGCTAAGCAAGTAGCGGTCGTGTGAGACGAGCACGATCCCCCCAGGATAAGACTGCAAGATATCCTCAATGATTTCACGCGTGTCAACGTCTAGGAAATTGGTCGGTTCATCGAGGACAAGTAGATTAGCGTCGCTTAAATACAACTTCAAGAATGCGACCCGGCATTTTTCACCCATGCTTAAGTCACGCATTTTTTTGAATACGTCGTCCTGCTTGAATAGAAAACATCCTAGCAGCGTCCTCGCTTCGGACTGGGTCATATCTGGTAAAGATAGCAAACTGTCGAGAATCGTTTGATGATTGTTTAAGTTACCAAGTTCTTGGGCAAAGTAACCGATCTTCGTTTGCGGATGTGTTGCTACTTTTCCAGCTGTCGGTGCCAGTGCCCCAATTAACAATTTAAGAAGCGTTGTTTTTCCAGAACCATTGGGACCTATCACAGCGATACGATCACCCCGATTGATAGACAAGTTTACTCTCTCAAACATCGGTTGATCGTCATACGAGAATGAAAGCTCTTCCGCTTTCAGTAACTTTCTGGCGTTAAATTCACTGGCATCTAGGTGTATTTTTAACTTTGAATCAGCGCGTGGTTTTTTGACCTGTTCGTTCTCCAATCGCTCCAGTTCTGACTCCTTCGCTTTAAATCGTGTCACGTTCTTTTTCGCTTTTGCCTTAAGAACAGGATTGTTGCCTGCCGCCTGATGCGCTTGCTGAAACCACTTTTGATAACGATTAATCGCATCCATTAATTCTTGGCGTTTTTTCTCCTGTTTCTTATGAAGCGCAACCTGTGTCTGTCGTTCAATCGCTTTTTGTTCTTGATAGGCTGTATAACCACCTGTATAGCGCAGGCTTCCATCCACAGTTAATTCATAGATAGCGTGGGCTGTTCGATCGAGAAAGCGCCGGTCGTGGGATACGAACAATACAGCACCAGAATAATGTTGTAACCATTCTTCCAGCCATGACAATGTTTCACCGTCCAAATGGTTGGTCGGTTCATCCATGATGATGAACTGTGGTTTTTCGATCATGAGACGCGCTAATTGTGCCCGGGTTTTTTGACCGCCACTCAATGCCTGGAATGGCAAAGCCCATGTTGAGGGATTAAGTTTTACGCGTTGTAGAGTGGCCTCCGCCTCAGATTCAAGAGCATAACCATCGAGTTGCAGGAAACGGTCATACACCGTACTATACCGCTCCCATAAGCTATCACTCTGCTCATCTTTTAACTGTGATTGTAATGATTCCAGCTGTTGCTTCAGTTCAAACCTTTCTTTGGCTGCCGACTGGACAAATTCAGTTGTCGTTAAATTTGCACCAGTGGTCGGTGCTTGCTCAAGCCAGCCCCACTCATCTAATGGGACGAACCGCTGCAGTCTTCCTTCATCAAATGAATGTCGTCCGAGCACACCATTCAGCAGCGTTGTTTTGCCGGAGCCATTTTGACCAAACAACGCAATGTGCTCACCTGCTCCAACCTCTATATCGACATTCCGAAATAACGCTTGACCATTGATTTCCATACTCAGTCCATTGGCTTTAAAAACAGACATACAAACCCCTCCGTATCTTTTTTGCATTAAAAAAACACAGGCGTTGGCCTGTGGTCAGATACTGAGGAGATGGACATGAAAAGACGCCTAATTGTGTTACAAAGTGCGCCCAATGATATGGGTGTACACTTAAAAAATCGATAAAATGAGGCTATTCATTTCAGACACACGAATCCCGTTAATTCGGACCATAGGCTTTCGCCGTATGTTATTAAGTAGCTTGAACGAGACTGTGTGTTTACTTCATTGTCTGAAATCGCCTCCATTAGGTAATTAAATTCATTACAACAAATAAAAAGCGCAAAGTCAAGACTATGTCATTTATGTCTTGGCTTTACGCTTGACTTCTACTTAAACAGCTTTTGCGTTCAATGTGACTTCAATGTTGCCACGCGTTGCCTTTGAATAAGGGCACACTTGGTGAGCATTCTCCGCCAACTTTTCAGCTTCTTCTTGACTGACACCACTCATATTTACGTTTAAGGTCACACCAATTTTAAAACCGTTGTCTTCAGGATCCTTTAAGAAACTGACATCAGCCGTGGTCGTCGATTCGATGTCTTTCTTCTTATTCGATGCGACAAGATTGAGCGCCCCATCGTAGCAAGCCGCGTACGTTGCCGCAAACAATTGCTCAGGGTTAGAGCCTTCTTCATTCGGATTCTCAGTCGGCATGGACAGGTTCAAATCAATCAAGCCGTCATCCGATTTTACATGGCCATTACGTCCACCTTTAGCTGTTGCATGGGCTGTGAATAATGCATTACTCATATCAAAACACTCCTTCAATTAGTGTAACGTTATATTGGCTTGTCCATAATCCATGATTCCTTTTTTCGAGAAGTTCCAAACATATCAACCGGTTTGCGGCGTTTTGACTTGGAATTGCGCTCCTTTTACATACAATTGCGCCCTCTTCCAAAAAAGGGTACTCCAAAAGCTTTCTACATGCTTTTGGAGCACCCGACTTTAATTTTAACTTTCCAATGCTTCTACCACTTTTTCTGCTGTACTCCGGCTTGACATTGGATTTTGTCCGGTCGCTAGATGGCCGTCGCGGATAGAAAAGTCGCTCCAGCTGTCGCCTTTAACGATGTCAGCGCCCTTCTCACGGAGCTTAGATTCTAGTAAGAATGGCATATGTTGATCAAGACCCATATCTTTCTCTTCCTCGTCAGTAAAGGCACTCACTTTTTTACCTTCAACAAGCGGTGTACCGTTTTGATACGTCACATTAACAAGGCCGGCAGGACCATGGCACACAGAACCAATGACCCGATCATCCTCGGCGAATTGTTGCAGCACGTATTGCAGGGTTTCACTGTCCGGAAAATCATACATCGTTCCGTGTCCACCTGGTAGAAACACAGCATCGAAACCTTGCGCATCATCTTTACTTAATTGAGCTGTATCTTTCAGTTCATTTTCGGCTGCTTCCCAGGCTTCATTTTTCTCTTCAGGAAGACTGTTTGGATCAAGGGCAACTTCACCCCCATCAATACTCGTGACTTTAACGTCATAACCTTTTTCTTTGAAGACATTATAAGGCACGGCAAATTCCTCTAACCAAAGACCTGTTTTATGATCATCTGTAATTTTGGTATGATTGGTCACAACCATAAGTACTTTTTTATTAGCCATCTTATAACCTCCTATGCAGGATGTTTGCTCATATCTCACTTACACACCAAAAGTAATAGATAACAGCCCTATGTAGCAATTAAGATGCTTGTTAAGATATCCTTAAGTTAATAAAATTATTCTTAATAGCATTGAAGCATAAATTTGTCGGTTTTCGGGTATCTATTACAGAGGACTGTTCTTGAAAGGATGACGAATTATGAACGATTGGATCAAAAAGGGATTTTCCCTTGGATTAGGGGCGGCTTATGCTAGCAAAGAAAAAGCGGAGAAGTATGTCAATGATCTTGTCGCAAAAGGAGATATCGCGCCAAACGAAGCAAAACAAATGATTCACGAACTGAGTGAAAAAGGTCAAGGCAAGCAAGAAGAATGGAGTGAATCATTTCGCGATGAGATTCGTTCATCATTAAAGCAACTTGGATTTGTCACCACAGAAGAAGCTGACAAACTCAGAGAACGGCTGAATCGACTAGAGGCGAAACTTGACGGTCAATCCCATGACGAAGAATAAGATTATTGCAGGTGAATCGTTATGCTCATGAAACGCATGAGACATATCAACCGATATAGGGAAGTGGCAACAGCCCTTGTTAAATATGGTTTTGGGTACATTGTTAAAGAAGTAGGCTTATTCCACCTGTTGTCTTTGCCAAAGAAAATGGCTGCTGACCTAAGAACTGACAACGCCAAATCTATTGGTGTAAGGGTACGCTTATTAATGGAAGAGCTTGGGCCGACTTTTATCAAACTCGGCCAATTATTAAGCTTAAGGGTCGATTTAATCCCTCGGCAACTGACGCAGGAGCTTGAGAAACTTCAAGATGAGATATCACCTGTTGATAGCGAATTCATTAAGCAAACGATTGAAGAAGAATTAGGTGCACCGACGGAAGAACTCTTCCAAACGTTCGAAAACACATCTACCGCAGCCGCTTCCATTGGCCAAGTTCATAAAGCGACTTTACAAACAGGCGAAGACGTCGTCGTTAAAGTTCGCCGTCCGCGGATTGAAGCTCAAGTCGAAAACGACATTGAGATTTTAAGAGATCTAGCCCGGCTTGTTGAGCAACATTTTTCTTGGGCCAGACACTATCAATTGAGAGACATCGTGGATGAGGTGGCGACAGCAATAAAGAATGAAATGGACTATACCCAAGAGGGACGGAATACGGAGAAAGTTGGCCAGCAATTTGCTAACGACCGTAATATCCTAATCCCGTCTGTCTACTGGGAATATTCAACTAAAAAAGTGTTAACCACATCTTTTATTGAGGGTAAAAAATTGAGAGCTTTAGAGGACTTACCTGCGGATTCATTTAACAGAAAAGTCCTCGCTAACCGTATTGTCCATTCGTTTTTAAATCAAGTGTTGCTCAGCGGCTTTTACCACGGTGATCCCCATACCGGAAATATGTTTTTCTTACCGGGAAATAAAGTCGCTTATATAGATTTTGGACAAGTGGGGATTCTGAGTCATAGCATGAAACACAATCTTGCCTCGTTCGTGATTGGCTTAATGAAAAAGGATACGGATATCCTTATGAATGCTGTCCGCGAAATGAGTATCACGCCTGAAGACATTGATGAAAAAAAACTGCGGGCTGATTTAGATGAACTCCGTGATAAGTATTACGACGTGCCACTTAGTGAAATCAATATCCAAAGTGCCGTAACAGACATCTTTAACACGACGCAGAAACATCAGATCATCATTCCTAAAGATTACACGTTACTTGGCAAATCACTCATGACCATTGAATCGATCGTCACAGAATTGGATCCCGAGTTAAGTATGATTCATTTGGCTGAGCCTTATGGTAAGAAATTGCTTTTAGAGCGTTTACATCCTAAAAATGCCGCTGCAAAACTATGGGATGAATTAACAGATTTGACGAAAATGTTATATCAATTACCTTATCAAGTGAGTGATGCCCTAACGAAAATGAACAGAGGCGAAACAAAATTTGAAATGCAGCTGCCGCAAATTGATCAATTGCTGCGGAAACTTGATCGTGTCGGCAACCGCTTGTCTTTCAGCATCACCTTACTTGCCTTCAGCATTATTATGGTTGGCTTAATTGTAGGCGCCACGTTCGGAAATAGTATTTTGGCAAAAATTCCTGCTATCGAAATCGGGTTCATCATCTCCTTTCTTATGTTTCTATGGCTCATCTATTCGATCTTTCGTTCTGGTCGATTTTGACACAAAAAGTAATAAATTTATATAAAAAGCGAGTGATTCAATCTTTAGTTAGAGATATCACTCGCTTCAAACGACTTTTAACTGTTCTATTTCTTTTGAAATGGACTGCCAAGTTCGATGGACCGTGCAGCGGCTTGTTTGATACATGCCATCAAGGCTTCTTGATACTTATATTTTTCAAGCGTTTCGAGTCCAGCTTGTGTTGTGCCACCTGGACTGGTGATTTTCTCTCTTAATACTGAAGGGGTATCTTCTGATGTTTTCAGCATTTCCGCCGCCCCGACCAAAGTTTGAACAATCAGCTCTTTTGCAACGTCCTGCTTCAATCCTGCTTCAGCAGCCGCTTCTTCCATGGCCTCAACAAAATAGTAAATATAAGCCGGACCACTGCCTGATAGTCCCGTCACAGTATGCAAATCATCCTCGTCAACAACCGTTGTGGTGCCGATCGTTTGAAATAATGTTTTAACCAAATCTATGTGATGATCGCTAACCGAACGGCCACCAGCAATGGCCGTCGCGGAAAAGCCAATCGCCGCTGATGTGTTTGGCATCGCTCGAATAACAGGTGATCCAGATGCTAATATGTCTGAAATATAGTCAGTCGAGACGCCCGCTAACACGGATACAACCATTTGCTCCTTGTTCACAAATGGTTTGATTGACTGGATTGCTTCACTGATATCCTTAGGTTTCATCGACAGAATAATAATATCCGCATCGTTCACCGCTGTCTGTTTGTCCTGTGTTACTTGAATATGATAAACATTTTTCATTCGCTCAAGCCGGTCTTGATTATCCCGATTCGTCACCCAAATGTGCTCAGTTGATAAGAATCCTTTTGCCAATACACCTGTAATAATCGATTCTGCCATCGAACCTGCACCGATAAAAGCCACTTTTTGAAACATATGAACAACCTCCTATCGTCATTGTTATACATAAAAAAACCCCACTCAGCCCTTATCACAAAGGACGGAATGGGATCTAAATTCCGCGGTACCACCTTGATTGACATCATACACATTCATGTGATGTCCCCTCTTCATCCGATAACGCACGGTGCGGTCAGGTTTTTGCCTGACGGCTCCCAGGTAGGTTCGACCACCTCATAGTGATGGGATCTCTCAGCCGGTGAATCCCAATCTCTTACACTCGAAAAATGGTGTACTAGCCTGTTCTCTGCCGATATCTGCTTATTTTAGAGTATTATGCAGGGAAATTAGAAAGATGTCAATACGGGAGCTTTCTGGCACCTATAATTGTGGATGACTTAACACATGCCCATACAAAAAACACTTGCATGAATATCATAGTGATATGTCTCTTAGAAGAAATTACATACATTGGCACGCTTTACTCATCTACCGTTTGGGAGGGATCCATGCATGGCAAATAAGATAAAGCAATATACGTCAGTTCACCGTTGTCCTTCACTTCTACCACCTTCAGGATGTCGCAGCATTTATCCACGATATGATACCCAACATCCGAATGTGCTTCCTGTAGAAACCCAGACGTATTATGCCATTTCGGATGGCCAACGCCGAATTTACACTAATGATGATAAATTAACAGAGTATAGTCAATGCGGAATCCTGAATCCACTTGAGGTGTCCTATTTTAATCTATTTATTAACGGTGTGCTCCAACCTGAAATCCTTTATGACATTGAGAAAGGCATTTTACACTTAAAATCTAAGGATCTTCCGATAAAAGGAGCGCCGATCATTTTGCAATTTATTATCATTGAATATCCAGACAATTGATGATTTTTCATGTAATTGTGACTTTTTAACTACAGTTATTGCTTCTGTCCAGACATTATTATTTTGTCTTCATAGGATAATCATAACTTGATGATAAAGCAGAGGTGAAAATCTATGGCGCTTCAATTAATGAAATTGCAAATCGGTGGATCGATCACCACCAATGTTGAACCGACTGCAACCAAATTCTTCAATAACACGACAGCACAAACCGATGCTGGCAGTACCCTAACGATTGATGCTGCTGACTTTTTCCAAGACGATGGTTCGGCTGTCACTGAATTACCTGAGCTAGCTGCTGATAATAGTTACTTTAAGGTATATGTAAACGGCATCCCGCAAATGAATGATTTGTCAACCTATACACCAGGAGCAACCGGCGTCGGATCATTAGCGATCGATGTTCCAGCTGGAGGTGATCCGATTATTGCAGACACCCCCATTGTCGTAGAAGTTGTTAACTTCACGCCATCATCAACAACCGACTTTACGACGTAAGTCACGCCAGGCTATCGAATCATGACGATCGATAGCCTTTTTTATTCGTTCTTAGATCAGTTAAGCAAGCCTTCCTCTGTTAAATAGTCCTTCGCTACGCTTCGAGGTGACTGTCCCTCAACATTGACGTCATAATTCATTGTCTGCATTTCTTCGTTCGTTATTTTACCAGCAAGCTGATTCAATATTGACCTTAATTCTGGATAGTTTTCAAGTGTCTCTTCCCGGAACAATGGCGCCCCTTGATAAGGTGGAAACAGATTTTTATCATCTTTTAACACTTTAAGATGATAACGAACAAGCTCGCTATCTGTTGAATAGGCATCAACAAGGTTAATATTACCGGACTTCACAGCAATATAGCGTAATTTGGGCTCCATCGTTTTTAAATGCGAGAAATGCAGATCATATAATTCTTGGATACCCTGATAACCATCCTGACGATCGGTAAATTCCAAGGTAAAGCCCGCTTTAACCTTATCTTCAACTTGTTTTAAATCGGATATCGTATTGAGACTATATTGTTCCGCTATTTTCTCAGTAACGGCCAGAGCATAGGTATTATTGTATTTCATTGGTTTCAATAAGGCCATGCCAAAGTCCTTATGCAATCCTGTTTTAGCCTGCTGATAAACAGCCTGACGTTTCGTGCTTACCGGCTCTTCTTTTAAAAAAGTCGTGATCACTGTTCCAGTAAATTCCGGATAGATGTCAATATCTCCTGATTTAAGGGCATTAAAAACAAAAGACGTTTTCCCAAGATTAGGTTCTAAAGCGACATCTAAATCTGTATCTTGTTCAATCAGTAGTTTATACATATTAATTAAAATAGCTGGTTCTGAACCGATTTTGCCACCAATAACAATTTCCTTTTTCTGCGTTCCCCATAGAAATGGCACTATGCCAATGATTATCACAGCTAATGCGACGACACCAATCGCTTTTAAAGATCGCTTAGACACTTTTTGAATCAGACGCAAAACAGCATCAAACAAAATCGCGAGCAACGCTGCAGGGATGGCTCCAAGAATAATTAACAAATGATCATTACGATCAATACCTAACAAAATAATGTCACCTAATCCGCCTGCACCGATAAGCGCTGCTAATGTTGTTGTGCCAACAATGAGCACCATGGCTGTACGAATCCCCGCCATAATAACGGGCAATGCCAGCGGCAACTCGACTTTAATTAACCGCTTACGGCTATTCATGCCCATCGCATTGGCCGCTTCAATAAACGACGGATCAACCCCACGAATACCCGTAAACGTATTCCGCAGAATGGGCAATAAAGCATAAATAACAAGCGCTATAATCGCCGGAACCTTGCCAATACCAACCAACGGGATCATTAACCCGAGCAATGCCAATGATGGAATCGTCTGCAGAACTGCTGATGTACCAATCACACTTTCGGCCATTTTATCCTTTTTGCTCAAATAAATACCCAGAGGAACCGCTATAACAACCGCGATCACGAGAGTTATTAACGAGATTTGGATATGTTCAACCAGTGCATGAACAAGCTGATCCTGTCGTTCCCGCATTACTTCAAAAAACTCAACCATGATCGCCCCTCCTATCCTTAGATTGATCAGCTAGGTACTGGACAACCGATTGGTGAGAGATGGTTCCAATAATGTTACCATTCTGTTCAACAGGTATCATCGCTTCTTCCGCTAAGCGGCCTAACGCGTCACTTAATGGGGTATCAAAAGGTAGAGGAGTTACGTTTTGACTGACACCACCATCCAACGGTTCCGGATCCAAAACCTCAGAAAGCAGCACTTGTTCACCGAACAGTCCGATTTGACCCTCCCATGTTCCGCTTTTAATAAAATCTCGAACAAAATCATTGGCTGGATGCTGAATCAACGCCTCCGGTTCGTCAACTTGAACCATTTCACCTTCCTGCATCAACCCAATCCTGTCCCCTAAGGCAAGCGCTTCCTGCATATCATGCGTGACAAATACGATGGTCTTCTTAATCCGCTGCTGCAGGTCAAGAATGTCATGCTGCAATTTATTTCGAGTGATCGGATCAAGGGCACTAAAAGGCTCGTCCATTAAAATAATATCGGGGTCCGCAGCCAACGCCCGAATAACGCCAATACGCTGTTGCTCTCCACCGGATAATTCCCTAGGCTTACGGTCTCGATATATCTCCGGATTCAACCCAACCATATCTAAAAGCTCATCCACACGTTTCCGAGTACGCTTATAAGACCATTTCTTCAGCTCAGGAACAACAGCAATATTCTCTTCGATTGTCATATGCGGAAAAAGTGCGATTTTTTGTAAAACATAACCAATATTCCAACGCAGTTCATGAATATCAAATTGGCTAATATTTTGCTCATTAATCGCAATACTTCCCCCCGATAACTCAATCAAGCGATTCATCATTTTTAATGTTGTCGTTTTCCCACAGCCACTCGGCCCGATGAAAACAAAAAACTCTCCTTGCTGAATGCTTAAATCGAGGCCGCGCACCGCTTTTGTCCCATCTTGATATATCTTTGACACGTTGGTAAATTGAATCATGATTGATCCCCTTAGAATAAAACATATGTTCCCATTATTTTATAACACACCTGTTCCTTCGTCAATGAAAATACTAAAAAGATGAGCACCTGTCCAACCAGTGCTCATCAACACAACTTTCATGTCCTACAATAATTCTTTCACATCATAGACACGACCACTCTCGACTTGATCACCTAGAATCAATGTCATAAGCGCATCAGCAACGACATTCGGACTTCGAAGTCTATTATTTGCTTTAAGGTCTTTAAAACGTTCAACATCGTTGAAAGAAGCCTGATCAGTTGAACGAATCACGCCTTGCATATCGGTATCCATAACACCGGGATTAAAGGCAATAAAGCGATGCGACGCATCCCCGATCTCATTTTCAACCGCGGCTGTTTGGGTATATAAATTGATGGCTGCCTTAGAACTACCGTAACCACTCCAACCGTGAACAGGCCGTTCGGCAGCGCCTGAGCTCACATTAACCACAAACAAGGGAACAGAAGGATATTCATGAACGAATCCGTTCGTCAGCGTCATCGGAGCCAATACGTTAATATTGATGAGACGCTGCAATTCTTCAGGCCCGGCTTGGCCAACGGGTTTAATTGGCTCAACAACCCCTGCATTATTAATAATATAAATCTCTTCCAGATCTTTCAATCCATTGATTGAGGCCGTCAATTCATGAAGCACTTGGACTTGCTGTTCCGGCGACGATAAATCACAAACAAAGTGCGTGTAATCAGCCTTTTGTTTTTTCGCATAATCTTTCAATGTTTGATTCTCATTACGTGCCACTGTGTATAAGACAAAACCTTGATCTAAGAACTGCTGGGCAACCGCGGCACCAAACCCACGTGATGCCCCTGTTACAATCGCTAAACGCATCTTATTACCTCCTTCATATTCTAAGAACAAGCGATTCATAAGAACGGAGCGGCATATTTCTCATCAAATGACGTTCTACACGATCCGCATATGTGGGACGATGGCCGATGATCTAAAAAAGAGCTACACTCACCGGCGATACAGAGTGCATAACTCTTATAAAATTAATATAAACTTTTGATAGCAACGTCATCTGGCAACTCAAAAGGATTGTCCTGATTAATATGGTCATAAAACATGATGCCATTTAAATGATCAATTTCATGTTGGACAACAATCGCAACATGTCCTTTTAATTTGACGGTTACTTCTTGTCCTTCTATATCATAGGCTCTCACTTTTATTCGATCATATCTTGGAACATAACCGGGTACCTGCCGATCCACAGAGAGACATCCTTCTCCATAAGGCATATAGGTCATTTGCACTGAATGGCTAATAATTTTTGGATTGATCCATGCGTATTCATGCAGTTGTTCTTTTTCGTCTGTCAGGTAAGCTGCAAACATCCTTTTATTAAATCCAAGCTGATTAGCAGATAACCCTACGCCCGGCCTTAATTGATATTTTTTGGCCATTGTTTCATCTTGACTGTTTTTTATAAACTGCATCATTTTATTTAAAATCTGTTTGTCCTCATCAGATGGAGGGATAGCGACATTATCAGTAACCGTCCGTAAAATGGGGTCCCCTTCCTTAACGATATCCTTCATTGTTAACAAGTTGTGTTTATCTTGGTGAGTCATAAATAAATAATTCATCTACCTTTGTCTGTAATATCCTAGCGATTTTAAAAGCTAATTCAAGCGTTGGATCGTATTTATTATTTTCTATAGCGTTAATGGTTTGCCTCACGACATCGCATTCATAGGCTAAGCTCCCTTGAGTCAAACCCTTATTGATGCGTAATTCCTTAATCCTATTATCCATATCATCACCATGAAAAGTCTAATCCTTTGGACATTGCGATTATATTCTTGACAATATGGGAATGTCAAATCAATTGGACTCCCTTGTAATAAAGATCAGTTGAGTCGGAAATATTAATTTTGAAAGGAGGAATGATTTTGCGACAAGGAATGACCCGATCGTTCAAAAATAAAAAATTTATATACATCCTGTCTTCTTTGGTTATTTTTCTAGTTATCATCCTCGGATTTTACTACATTCTTCATATGGTGATATATTAAGATATGTGAAATGCTTGGGTAGAAAATTATTTATCTGATGGAGGGGAAGCTTTTTTTCTTAGGAGATCGACTGCACAATCCAGATCCGATAGGCATCAGGATCTTCTATGACCGCCTCGCGTACACCCCACTCACGATCAACCGGTTCTTGAACTACACGGCCTTTTGAGGTTCGAATTGCTTCAATAACTGCGTCAACATTATCAACTGAAATTTCAATCGTTAATCCATTTGCCACGGGTTCCGGTTGCTCCGTTGGATGTAGAAGTAGCGGCGTTGCATGCTCTCCAGCCCCTATACTCAGCCAAACCATTCCACCGTCCGCAAAATCTTCACTAAGGCCGAGCGTATCTTTGTAAAAGACTTTTGACACTTCAACATTTCTAACCTGAATCACAACAGTACTGACACCTTGAATATCAAATGATGGCACGATGAATCTCCCCTTCTTTCTTAACTCATGATTTTTCCAGCGGTCTTGTCATTTAAAATAGAGTAGCTTATTCTATTGAAAATTCAATCTCTTGAAAATTATTTTAACATGATTTGTGAATAATACGAAATATCGGAATCAACACTAAAGCGGCTTCCCAAAAATTAGTCTGCGACCGAAGTATCCACAGCTCGTCATGGCCTTTTAACCCACGGTTCAATCTGCCCTATGATATATCGGTCTTGCTGCAAGCGAATAGCATTCAGTACGCCTTCAGATATCTCCTCATGTGTTAACCAACGAGAACGATCATTTTCCTCGCGATAAACAAAACCCAAAATAATTTCCCGGTAAATACACTGATCTGGATAATTAGGGATGACATTTTCCGTAGGCCTAGACGCACGACTGCCTTTAATGTCAAAGATCTCCCACTCCCCATTATTCAACTGACCGGTCACATTACATAGGTCCTGCAAAGCGTCGTTGCCTTCTGAATGAATCCATGCGATGACCTTGTTCACCTGTCTCCGTTTAAAAACGGCAGCAATATCACTCAGGAAAGCTTCCTTGTTAAGGTAGTCGGATGAGACGACGGTCAGCTTCTCTGGACGGGAAGCGCTTTATTTACTTTTAAATTATCATCATACAATGATTTTCATTTAGACTACCACTTTCTATAGAATTGAATGCTCTTAAAATACTGATCCGTCTTGTAATAACATAAGCCCAACAAAAAACACCGCAAAGATACCAAATAGAACAGTCTGCGTCATACTCTTAGCATGGTCGACCGATGCTTGCTCCCAGCGATAGATCTTCATAAATGGATGATCGAAAAAACGCCGCCACAGATAGCTTAGAATTGACAACATCACGAAGTAACATACAACCGACACAATAGCGACGACCCATGTCACACCAACATACAACGACAAGGCATTAACGACGAACACACCGGGAAAATAGAACCAATAATGGGGGCGACGGTAGAACCATTTTATGAACGATTCAAGTAAGACCCAATTTTGCGTACGGGTAGAAAACAGCCGGCGCTTAAGGGGTAAACGATATTGAATGAACCGGTCTATAATGGAATATTGGTACTCCTTTTCTATACCACTCCGGCTCATGGATATGGTAGCTGCACGGTACATGGCGCCGAGCAATCTTGAACCTTTCTTCTGCTCCAATGCCAACCACTGAATGAACGGTTGCTGATTATAACGGATTATTTTATATAGATAGACCGCCAAACCGAATGATGCAATACCTGCAAACAACCAAAATTCCTGCAAGAACCCTGACAATATGTAAAGGATCAATAAACAAGTGGTTAGCCACTTATTCCGCCATGGACTGTACAAATAAAGAGTAAAAAAAACATTAAAGGCCAATAACATAAAACTATAAACGAATAGGTTAATATAACTATAATGATTAAAAAGATAAGGAAAAATCACGGCCGCGACAAGCAACATCCGGATAATTTCAACAACAAGTAACCGGCGTATCCCATGCTTCACCAACGTAGCCATTGCCTGATAGCGCCGAACCAAAAATAGTTGGTCAGCCGGCTTGATATAAGTTCTTAGGGCGTTGGCGACAATAAAGATCATGATAATGGTATGTATAACAGAAATAGGAATATCAGCCATCCAAACGGGTTGCTGCCGCAATGTTCGAATGTAACCATAGATGAACAAAGCCGTTAACGGCAATAAGCCATAAAAAACATACGTCCAATCAAGCATAGATTTGATTAAGTGCCACTTTTCCCGTGCGTCTTGTTTTCTCCGCTGAGTAAATAAATAATCAAGCATCATAGCTATGATCTCCGTCCAATAACGTTGTAAAGCAATCAAGCAGGTCCCCGTCCGTTTGCCCAGTCACACCCTTCAATTCATCAAGGTCTCCTTGAAACTTAATCGTTTGATCGGCTAAAATAACAAGTCGATCACAGTACTTTTCAGCTGTATCTAGTGCATGTGTACACATTAAAATCCCCGCACCACGTTCCTTTTCTTCCTGCAAGACGTTAAGAATAATCTTAATCGATACAGGATCTAACCCCATAATGGGCTCATCAATGACGTACATATCTGGCCGAGGTAAATAGGCTAGCGTTAACATGACTTTTTGCTGCATGCCTTTTGAAAAATCCTTAGGATAGTCCTTTTCCCTACCCTGTAATTTAAACAGCCGCAATACCCGCCTGGCCTCAGTTTCCCAGTTCTGCATGCCATAGGCCGCAGCACAAAGCTCGATATGTTCCCACAACGTCATTTCTTCATAGATAATCGGCCGTTCTGGAATATAACCAAGTGTCCGGTCATTGGCAATCGTCACGGCGTCTTCTGGAGCATCATTCAATCCTAAGATCATTTTGATTGTCGTACTTTTCCCAGCACCATTTTCCCCGATTAAACCGACGATTTCTCCTTGATTAACACTAAAGTGAACGTCCTTTAAAATCATCTCATCTTCATGATACGAAAATTGGTCAATGTTAACAGCTAACAATTGATTCACCTGCTTGTTTAATAGATATCATATCTGACTTAATTGTATAGTTATCCTATCCATTCTGCAATGAAACGCCTCCCCATACCCTCGGCACGAATGCCTTTGGCTTGAACCATTCGATGAAATCGCATAAATTAAAGATAGAATAATTAAAAAGGAGGCGCGATGATGGATCGCACACAACAACTTGTCCAGCATTTTTTATCCCACCGAAATGTTACAGTCGAGCTTATAGGTAAAATTGAAGAGGAAAACTATAACTACAAACCAACACCAACATCAATGTCAACTCAAGAATTGGCTACGCACATCTTGACTTCTTTCTATCAATTTGCTTCATTGGCTAAAAAAGGTGAAGCGAAACCACTAGAAACCAATGAGACTAATCTCGCTAAACTTGCCGATATTTACACAGAGGCAACTCAGAAGCTACTAGAAGATATGCACGATGAGGATTTTGATCGTGTCGTAGAAGCTATGGGGGCGCAAATGCCAGCAGGACAACTCCTGCAAATAGCCATGGATCATGAGATCAATCATAAGGGCAACTTATTTGTCTACGTTCGAGAATTGGGACACACCGACCTGCCAATGTTCGTCAAACGCGGTTAATTACGGTCAGAGAAGTAGCCTAACATAATTTTTATCAACAAAACCCTCCTTAGGCCATATGTTAGCTAGTGAGCCCAAAAGAGGAGGGTTAGGATGTTTATCTATACTGTTAAATCCGGGGATTCATTGTATTCGATCAGCCAAAAATTTAATGTCCCTATCAATCAACTTCAACTTGTTAACGGTTTGGTACAGCCAAATATTGTCCCTGGTCTCGCATTACTTATCACTCAATCAAATTATGTCGTTCAACCTGGGGATAGCTTATATCAAATTGCCAGGATAGCTTATGTGTCTTTAGATCGGTTAATGAACGCAAATCCATCATTAAACCCAAGCAACCTGCAGCCCGGAACTCAAGTTACCCTTCCGGAGTCACCAGACTACGTGGCCTCAACATTTAGTTATCTCTATATTACAGGTGATCAAGGCGATCAGGATTTGATTCAAAACTTCACGCCTTATTCGACATACTTTTCATTTTTTGAATATCATTTCTTTAGTGATGGATCGTTGAGTCAGCTTAATGCATCGGAAGCGATTGAGATATCTTGGCGCCGTAATACCGCGCCGCTTGCCACCATCACCAATTTAACGTCCTCAGGGTTTGAGGCAGAATTAACTGACCAGGTGCTACATCATCCTTCCATAAGACAAAATCTGATTGAGAATATTTATAAACTTGTATCGAACGCCGGATACGCCGGTGTCAATATTGACTTTGAGAACATTTCAAATCAAAGTCGTGATGCTTTCTCAACTTTTTTAAACCACCTTAGTGATCGTTTAAAACCTGAAGGATATTCCGTCACAATCGCTATACCGCCGAAAACAAGCGAAGACATCTCCTGGCTGCAGGGCTATGATTACGGTGCCATTGGTTCCGTTGTCGACCTCATGTTCATCATGGCTTACGATTGGCATTACCAAGGAAGTGAACCTGGTCCTGTTGCACCGATTGATCAAGTCAGGAAAACCGTTGAATTCGCCTTACAAAACGTCAGCAGCGACAAAATTCAGCTCGGAGTCCCTCTATACGGATATGATTGGACATTACCTTATAACCCAGGAAATGTTGCCTCAGCAATTTCTAATCAAGATGCCGCCAACTTGGCTATTAGGCAAGGCGCGACGATCCAATATTCAGAAGCAGCCCAATCGCCATTCTTTTATTACGTTGATCAAAACGGACAAACACATGTCGTCTGGTTTGAGGATTCACGCAGCATAGCTGAAAAAATGCAATTGATTATCGGCCAACGTCTCAACGGCATTGGTGCATGGCAAATTGGACTTGGGTTTCCCCAAGGGACATGGCTTCTTACCGAATTTTTCAAGATAAGACGAGTAACCTAAAGAGTAGATGCGTTGATGCGTGTCTACTTCTCCTTAAAATTTAGCGCGTTAAGTTCGTTTGACGCTGGGTAAAATCGACATCTTGATAATATGTTTCTTTAACGAGCAGATTCGGACCTAAGCATTGGACAGCCGGGCAATGACAGTTGATGCTTTTAGCTGCATCAGTATTCATCCATTTGTCATAGGCTTCTGCTAGCGGCGTTGTCTTCACATTACCTAGTGAAGGAATATCGCCAAAGTCTGTTACAGTGATCTCACCGTCAAAAATATTAACGTTCAACCGCGACCTGCCATCAGGATCATTTCGGACCGTGACGTTTTTTTCTTTGTATAAACGCGACAGAAGTTCAAGATCCTCTGAGCTAGCACTGCACGGATAAAACGGTAATGTACCGAACAACATCCACATATTTTGATCACGGCCGTCTAGTAAACGATGAATACCGTCGCGAATGTCCTCTAGAGAGGCAACGTTCAAAGCGCTGGCAAAGTCACTCGGGTACATCGGATGAACCTCATGGCGACTGCACCCCATAGCTACAATCTGTTCATGGATCGCCTCAATGTTCGGAAGCGTCCGGTTGTTCAACATCGTCTCAGCTGATATAAATACACCCCTCTGACTCAATGCTTTCGCATTCGAGACCATTTGATTGAAAAACTTTTCTCGAACTTCAAGGGAGGGCTTGGTTTCTGAAGCACCAAATCCAATATCAGTAAAATCTTCAACACTGCCGTAATTATGCGTGATATGTAAAACATCCAAATAGGGTGTAATCAGCTCATACCGTTTTAAATCTAACGTTAGATTGGAATTAATCTGCGTCCATATCCCCCGTTCATGAGCATATTTTAACAAGGGCACGACATCATTCTTGACCGATGCTAACGACAACATCGGTTCACCGCCGGTTATACTGATAGCACGAAGATCGGGCACTTCTTCAAGGCGTTGAATCATGAGTTCAACAGGAAGCGCATCAGGATCCCTCGTCTGTAAAGTATAACCAACCGCACAATGCTCACACCGCATATTACAAAGTGTGGTTGTTGTGAATTCAACATTTGATAGCCGCATACCTCCATATTGGCGGACATCTAGATAGGGCTCCCACGGATCATGATCTGGTGTCATCGGTTGCTTGTTAACAGCCCGCATGCATGTCTCCCCCTTTTTAGAATATCTTCACTCATCATAAAAGCCACAATGGTATATGTCCATCAACATATGTAAATCATTAAAACAACTTAAAATTACTCAATTTTACTTATTAATAATTGCATATTAACTTATTATCAATTATAATTGTGCATAAAATCACTTATAATAGGATTGAACAGCTTTGAATCAAGCAGAGCGAATGATTGAAATTGTAAATTACTTAAAAAAACATAAACGGGTTCGGATTGAAGACATTTGCCAGCTCTGTGAAGTTTCACGGGATACGGCAAGAAGAGATTTAGTCAAGCTTGATGAAGCAGGCGCAATTATCCGTACGCGCGGGGGCGCCTTACTTCCCTCGTTGAAAAAAGAAGTCAAAGGCTTTGAAGATCGTTTACATGCCGTATCTGAAGAAAAACGTGGCATTGGTCAGTTGGCAGCCCAGCTCGTCAGTGATGACGACAACAACATTATGGATACGTCAACAACGGTTCAAGCTTGTGCGGAGTACCTTTCCAATATTAATTTTACCGTTGTCACCAATTCAATTAACTTAGCCGACCGATTAACTGAGCATCTAGGAGTTAACATTCATTTGCTTGGCGGTCAATTAAATAAACAACATCGATACTTATATGGGCCTTCCGTTATTAAAAAGTTGGATGAATACCGTGCTAATAAAGCTTTCATCGGTGTATTAGGGATTACCGAAAGAGGGATTACAAGTGCTCATGAGGACGATGGCTTCGTCAAGAACAAGATGATGGAGCAAGCTGACCAAGTGATTGTCCTAGCGGATCATTCAAAATTTGGTTTATCTGGTTTTTATAAGTTCGCTAGCCTTACAAGCATTGATCTTATCATAACCGATATTGAACCTAATAAGGAGATATTAGAGATGCTTGATCAACATGGGGTCGAAGTGTTGGCAGTAGACCAACGAAAAGAAAATCTTAATAAACCCTACTAACAGATTGGTCGAAAGCTACTTGTAACTTTGACGATATGAGTGTTTAATCAGCAAAAGCCGGCGTAACCTGAGGGGCGTGACGGCTTTTGCTATGCTTATAGTGACTCGACAAATCGCTTCATTCGCTTCATCGCTTCATCCAGTTGTTTGAGTGACGTCGCGTAAGAACAGCGAATATGTCCCTCCCCACTTTTCCCAAAGACATTTCCAGGCACTACGGCAACCCTTTCCTCATGTAACAGCTGTTCAGCAAAATCCTCTGATGTAAGCCCGGTCTTTTCGATAGATGGAAAGACATAAAAAGCCCCACCTGGACGATGACAGGCAAGTCCCATGTCATTTAGAGAACGAACAACAAAGTTCCGGCGTTGTTTATAACTTTGCTTCATATCATCAACATTGCGCCGACCATTTTTCAATGCCTCTAAAGCTCCGTGTTGGGCCATAGTTGGTGCACTCATGACCGTATACTGATGAACCTTCAGCATGGCTTGTATGATGTCAGCAGGCCCCGCAGCATACCCTAATCGCCAACCCGTCATCGCAAACGCCTTGGAGAACCCGGAAATTAAGATTGTCCGTTCCTTCATCCTTTGAATGGATGGAAAACTCGTATACACGTCATCATAAGTCAACTCAGCATAGATTTCGTCGGATAATACGAGTAAATCATGTGCTTCAACAACGTCAGCAATCTTATCAAGATCACTTTTTGTAAGTACCGTCCCAGTGGGATTATTGGGACTGCATAACATGATCGCCTTCGTTCTTTCTGTGATGGCCGCTTCAATTTGTTCCGGCTGCAGTCTAAACTCATCTTCCGGTTTTGTGTGAACTGCAACGGGAATACCTCCAGCAAGTGTTACAGCCGGCGCATAAGACACAAAGCTTGGTTCAACGACAATGATTTCATCACCAGGATCCGTAATCGTTCTTAACGCCAAATCAATAGCTTGACTCGCACCAATGGTCACCATAATCTCATGATCAGGTTGATAGTTCACACTGAAATTGGACTGTAAGTACCGCTGAATTTCTTGGCGGAGCTCCATTATACCCGCATTAGCTGTATAAGCTGTATAACCTTGTTCAAGCGAATGATAGCTTGCTTCAATTACATGCCACGGTGTCACGAAGTCAGGTTCGCCCACACCTAGAGAAATCACCCCTTCCATAGTAGATGCCAAATCAAAAAAACGACGTATCCCTGAAGGTTGTAACTGCCTGGCTTGCGTTGATATGTAAGACTCGGGATGTTTTAAACGGCTCAAGGTGACACCACAATCCTTTTGTCATCATCATCAGAATCAAAAATGACCCCATCATGTTTATATTTCTTTAACACAAAATGCGTCGTTGTTGAGATGACTGAATCTAGTGTTGATAGTTTTTCAGAGACGAACTGCCCGACCTCTGACATCGTTTTCCCTTGTATGGAGACTGATAGGTCATAAGCGCCCGACATTAAATAAACGGCTTTGACCTCCGGATAGCGGTAGATACGTTCTGCAATAGTATCAAACCCGACCTCCCTTTTCGGGGTCACTTGAACATCAATCATGGCTGTGACGCCTTCATAATCCAGCACCTTCGACCAATTGGCAATCGCAGAATATCCAAGAATGGCATTATTTTTCTCAAGTTTGTCTATCCGTTTAGAAACCTCTTCTTCATCCATATCTAACATTTTGGCAATCATGTCCACAGGCATACGGCCGTTTTTCTCTAACAGATCAAGCAAATCAATGTCTTGCTGTTCCATTCCCATCACCGCTTTTCTAAATTTCAAAAAATAGGTTTTAAATTACTTCCTTTATTATATTCGTAATACAAGACATCCATCAAGACGGTTCAGTCATTTCCGATCGTTACTTTAGTTGGATTAGAGGTAATTCTCTTCTCGGAAAAGCCGTAAAAGCCATACATGTTAAATAAGCAACAATGGCCACGATCATGCCAAACAGCAAGCCAACGGCTGCCATAACCATATCTTCCCCTGGATAAGAAGGTTCTAATGTGACAAAACGGTATAGGAAATAAACGAATAAAAAAAGGTAAAAACTGCTGCCAACACTTCCCATCTTCAGACGGTCACGGTTGCTGCCGATCCATATCACATTTAAGAACACCCAAGTATAGATACTTAAGATGACCGCCGCCAACATAACAACCAGATGGATACCTGGAATTGTGAAGATTGTTAATAGGTAAAAAATAATGAGAAGTACTGAAAAGAAGTAAACAGTATTGATAAAGAATAAAAGTAATCCGCTGAGCCAGTGGTTTTGAAACCACGAAGCCCGCATTAATTTCTGTCCTAATGGATGTTGGGCATTCACCCCATTCATAATCCTTTGTCTAGAAAATAGAACCATAATGATAAGCCCTATACCAAGCAATAAGATCAAACTCATACCGTCACCTTCCCTTTGATGTCTACCTAGCCATTCTATGTAAATACTAAAAAATTTGAGTCATTTCAATTCAATAGGCGACCTGACTAATAGGATAAAAAAGAAACGTTGCCAAGATACAGGTACTAAGAAAGACAGGTGTTAACATAGAGAAAAGCCATCAATAAAAGCTAAGGGCTACAACCTTTAACCATGATATTTTTCGGGTAATCGGAATTTTAATGATTATTTCCGCAAAATCTTCTCCATCGCTTTTCCCTTTGCTAACTCATCGATCAGCTTATCCAAATAGCGAATCTCTTGCATAGTTGGTTCTTCGATGTCTTCCACTCGGACACCGCAGACCACACCTTTGATCAAAGTCCGTGAAGGATTCAGTCGGGGAGCTTCCGCAAAGAATGTCTCAAAATCTGTCTGTTTTCCCAGTTGCGCTTCTAACTCTTCCTGGTTATACCCTGTCAACCAACGGATGATTTCATCGACTTCTGTTTTCGTACGTCCTTTTTTCTCCGCCTTCGTAACATAATGGGGATAGACACTTGCGACACTCATTGTATAGATCTTGTGTTTGGTCATGATACATCATCCCTCGTTTTCTTAAGTTTATCACATATAACAGCTAAGGTTTTCTTCTCGATTGTCCTTTTCTAATTTAATTAAATGGCTCTCTTATATGTAGATCGGACGAGATTCATATTAAGGAATCGCGCCCGTTTAACAGTATTAAATTATTATATAAAATACTAATGATAAACCTGGGATAATTGCAATTAAAGACAACATTCTACCTAATTTAGCTCCCAAGTTATTTTTGAACTTATACCCCAGTATTAATGCAGGTATAAAGAAAATGAGCGAATAAATTATTGTATAATGCGTTCCTGTATCGCCGTCTGACCAAGGATTTAGCCCCAAGAATCTTAATATAATATCTCCAAGAGCCTCACGATTGCCGAATGAAAAGGAAAATAATATCCCGAATATAAATAACAATAATGAAATCGTGCCCATCCCCATTTTCTTATGATAACCTTGTTTTATGATTAAACACCTCATTCAATTAGATTGTCCTATAAATCAAAAGGGGACGAAACCTATTCCGGATATGCACCCGTTGATTGAACAATCACTAATTTAATTTCTATGGTTATTGGTTTTCAAACCAATTTAACGCCCGCTGTTCCAATTCCTTCACGAAAGGTTTTTTTGCTTTGCTGTAGAAAGCTGTATCGTCATATCGTTGAGCCAGTTCTTCTTTAAAACATCTATATTGTTCAACTTCCTCGGGATGAGATCTTAAATAATCTCGTAACACTAGATGTCGTTTAATTTGAGGATTGTCATACTGATAAACATGAATGTGATGGGTCCTATTTTCCCCACCTTTGCGAAATAATCGTCTGCCTTGAATGCCCCATTCGCCAGCAACGTCGTATCCAAACAAATGCATCTGCTCATTGAATGTATCGATTTTCTTGATATCTTTTACAAGACACATCATATCAATAACGGGCTTTGCCTTCATGCCTGGAACAGAGGTGCTTCCGAAATGTTCAAATTTGATTATTTCATCCCCAAATATTCCTTTTAAAAATTGAGTTTCATCATCGAACATTCGGACCCAATTTTCATCATACTCCGACAGCCGAACTTTCAAATGAATCTCCCCTTGCTACAGCATTTTATTGATCCGTTCAGTCTCCTTTTTATTCGCAAAATGGTCCGATTCATGAAGGCAGTCATTAGATTACCGCGCCCGATTTCGTAAGACACGATTTAATGGACATTCACTTCATATCTGATTTGTTATTTCGCAAATTCAATGTGCTTCTTTTGTTCACTGATGTCCAATTCGGGAATATATTTCTCGACTAGAACAATAACCTCGTTAACCAACGTTTCCAACTCCGCTACTGAATCTTGTGGCTCACCCGTTAGGATACGGGTAATGCGGTCATCAAGGCTTTCTGGTTTTATCGTCATGCGTTCTATATTGAACTGCATCCACTTAAATACCGGGTGATGAACATACATACGATTCAGACCAAACAATACACCAAATAGTTTCTTTTGAACGTCACAAATGACATCATAAAGCATTAACCAGTCTTGTCGCTTCAAAAGTGCTTCACGATTATTCCACCGATTACCTAGCCAAAGATTTTCCGAAACCATTCTTTCGGCCAGATCCAATGGATAGTTTGCAACCTTATTTTTTAACTCATTAATCTTTCCTTCCTCAAAAAGACTTACGCCATCTTTAACGGCAGCCACTATACACTGTTTATCATAGTCTGTATCAAACTTGTCTACCACATCGAAAATGAAACGTTCAACAGTTGCTGATAAAAAACTGCTAATTTCAAACTTCACCCCATCCTGACTGATGTACGCTTCAGACCATTCCTCTTCCTCATAAGGCTCATACGATAAGATTGATCCCTTAACTTCTTCGATGGGATGCTGACGGTCATCATCTGTTGGAGAAGTCGACCACAAAATATGTAGTTCAATATCCGAGTGCTCATCCTGTAAATTCTTTGATACAGAACCAGCCAGAATGATTGCTTCTACCTTTGGATTATCTCTGTATATCGCTGACATTTCTTTTGCTTTTTGAAATAAGTTCATTTCAAGCTGACTCCTAACAAATTCATTTATTTATTCAACAATCTGTACCGATTTTTTAACATTACTATGTAACAATAATTTTCCTTTATTAGACATAAAACAAGAACATACCTCAATCGCACACTCTAATTTTCCACTATATTCTAAATAACCCCCTGAAATCTCAAAATAATCTCCGCAACAACAGCCGATCCTAAATACGTTCCAAGCAACACACACATGCCAACAACAATGGTTTTCCAGCCTAATTTAGCAAAATCATCCCATGAACGACCGATTGAAATACCTGCGTAAGCTAGTATCGGTGTTGTAATCGCTAAGAGATTGACCTCAGAAGTCCAGGCAACAATTTGCCCGGAACCTGGAACACCTGGAATCGTAAGAATGAACGCTAGAATACCAATATAGGCTATACTGGGAATTTTTTTATAAGGGATAAGCTTATGTATCATTAAGCCTGCCAAACTAATCAAAGCTAGCGTGATTATACCCGGAAGTGCTTCAAGTGGCATAACATTGTATCCAATCCAGTTCCCTATAACGATCATGAAGCCAATAATGATAAAAAGTAAAACCCACTCTTGAATATTTTTCAGCACTGTTACGACACCACCTTCGATTTCTTTCCGGAATTCCCATTTCCATTCCTTGTTATGACTTGATAAAGCTTTTCGGTTAATGGTAACCCTATGAAAATACTGGCGTATAATCCTGTTACTGATGTCAGAAGATTACTTGCGCCAGAAAATGCTGTTATTGTACTAGCCATCTCTGGATAAGCAGCAACAAGCGGTCCCAATGATGCAGCGGTCATACTTCCACTTCCTATACCCGTTGCCATTGCAAAGGCATACGGATGAAGGGGGGTGATGGTTGCCAAAAAACCTGAAGCTAGTCCCATAAAAATGGATCCGAATACGGTACCAAATATATAGACGGCCATAACACCACGGCCCTCCGGAGAAGATAACCCATATTTATCCGCAATTAATGCCAAATTCGGTTCTCTCCCTATGGAGTGGGTCATTCCAATACTTTCGCGTTTCAGCCCAAGAAATAATGCAATAGGAAGAGCCAAAAATAGGGTACCTAAATTTCCTAATTCTTGAAAAACCAAGGCCCAGCCTGCTTCAATTAACTTCGGTAATGCTGGACCTGCTTGTACACCAAACTTTGCAACAAGTAATGTCACCGAAATAAAGACAAGTGATTCCGCATTGCTGGATTGCTTGTCCTTTATAAGTGGCGTAAAGAATAACCCAATTCCAATGACAACAGCATAAAGCATCGGCAATAATAGAATAACGCCTGACCCTATTTGTATTTCATGTGTACCCATCAATTCTGTTACAATCACAATTGCAAATACGAGTAAGTGCAATCGCCAATCTTTCCACATATTAAGTACTTGTCCGCCCATCTTCCCATGCCTCCTTTATTTGACAAAACAAGAGCTCGATCATTGGCTCCTTAAAGACTATTTAATCACTTCATTAAATGATTGATTCGCATATTCTTTCATATATTGCAATGTAGCCTTCCCAAGGGCCTTCGCAGCATGCAGCAATGCACGCTCGTCGATATCAAATTTCGGATGATGATGCGGATAAGCTTTTTCCCATTCCGGATTTTTCGCACCCGTAAAGAAAAATGTTCCTTTTACATGCTGTAAGTAATAAGAAAAGTCTTCCCCACCCATAATCGGCGGTGTCTCATTCACCGATTCAATACCTGGCACATCGTTTACGACTTCTGCGACAAATTCTGTTTCTTCCTTGTAATTGACTAAAGTCGGATAGCCATGCGTGTACGTATACTCATAGTCAGCACCAGACACTTGGCAAGTCCCTTGTACCACCTTTTCTATTTCCTTTTCTATGAAATTACGAGTCTTTTCTTTAAAAGTACGAACCGTTCCTGTTAATTCGGCTGAATCTGCAATCACATTATAAGGATTTTTTGCTTCAAAATTACAAATTGACACAACAGCCGAATCCAGGGGATCCACGCCTCTGCTGATAATTTGCTGCAAATTGTTGATGAGCTGTCCACCAATAACAATGCTGTCTTTTGTATCGTGTGGATAGGCTCCATGTCCACCTTCACCTTGTATTTTAATATCAAAACGGTCGGGTGCGGCTTGCAGGGCACCGGTTCGGTAACCAATCTCACCCAGCGGCATCTGTGCTTGTAAATGGGTACCAAAGATGACATCAATCCCCTGCAGACAGCCATCCTCAATCATCGAAATAGCACCACCCGGCGGCAGCTCTTCAGCATGCTGATGAAGAAAAACAATCGTACCTTCTATATCAGATGTCATCCCATTCAGCACTTTCGCAAGTCCCAATAAAGTTGCGGTATGCCCATCATGGCCACAGGCATGCATAACGCCATCATTAGCTGATTTAAATGAGACATCGGTTTGCTCTTGAATTGGGAGCGCATCGAAGTCTGCACGTAAAGCAACCGTTGGCCCCGGTTTTTCTCCTTTTAAATAGGCTAAAACACCATTGCCTCCGACGTTGGTGCGAACTTCATGACCTAATTTCCTATGATAATCAGCGATATAGGCGGCCGTTTTTTCTTCCTTAAAAGATAACTCAGGATTTTGATGAAGATATCGGCGAATTTCTACAATCTCATCATAAACAGCATCCAATTGGCTATATAACTGTTCCACTTTTCCTCACCTCTTTTGAAATCTTAACACTTATATTAATATAAAGATTCAGACAATACCATAGAAAAAATATGTTTTTTTCTATGTATTCATATGATTAAAAAATAAATAGAGAAAATGCGCTGGCACACACGGAAATATTTTTGCGTTGCATAGATTTGTATGATTAAGTTTGGACAGTTCCGCTTATTTTTCTAATATAAAAAAATCCCTTTGCGCTATCGTTGCACAAAGGGAAATCCTTTTCTTTAATTAGATCTTGCCTTTCCTTTCCGAAAGACAATCCATTTCATAAATATAAAGCTGGCAGTTGCCGAAACAAACATCGCCAAGCCTTTCGCGACATTGTCCACTAACCACTTAGGTAGGCCGATCCAATTCAATAACTGATTACCTAGAAAAAAGGTCAGATTACTAATGAACAAGCTGGCTATCGCTTGCAAAACAAACCAAATTTTTTGCTTGGACCAGCCCTTTTTGACATTATCACGAAATGTAAAACGGGCATTCCATATATAGCTATTTAATACCGCAAGAAAGTAGGAAATGGAGTTATATAACAGGAGTAATCCACCCTGCTCCGTTGGCCATAACCACAAAAGCAGGTTAAAACTAGCAATATCAATGATCCCATTAGTGATACCAATTAAATTAAATTGTGTGTATTGCATGATGACCTTCTTTAAACGGTCTGTCAATGTCATACTCTGTAACAGCTCCGACCTGCTTTAATGATCATTCTCGCCTTTGACCTCATAGACCCACTCTGCGCCCTTTTCTTGAAGGACTTGATGATAAAAATCAAGCAGCTGTTTTGATTGACCCGACCATCCCAAATCAGCACTCACTTCTCGGGCTTGTTCAGAAATGGCATCACGCAAAGATTTATCATTCAATTTCTCGAGTGTTTTAACAAAATCACCTGGAACCTCAGGATCATATAACAATCCGGATACACCGTCTTCAACTTGCTCGCATGTCGGCCCGCTCTTGGCAGCGACCATTGGCAGTCCGGACGCCATAGCCTCTAAAATCACCAATCCTAGCGTTTCCGTTGTTGACGGAAAAACAAAAGCGTCCGAAGAAGCAAAGGCTTGAGACAACTCATCACCATGAAGAAACCCAGTAAACACCACGTTCCTTCCTTGAAAATGGTCCTCCAAGGATGCTCTATAGGGTCCATCCCCTACAATGGCAAGGCCAAAATCGGGGTTACGATCTAAACAGTCGCGGATTTTTTCTATTTCTTTTTCTGCCGCTAACCGGCCGACATATAGGAGCAATGTTTTAGCTGGATTACCGTTTGATAAGCGATGCCTCATATCCTCACTGTAAAAGTCAGGATGAAACCGCTCCGTATCAACCCCGCGTTTCCACACTTCAACATTCTTAAATCGTTGTTCCTTTAATTCAGACGCAACAGACTGGGAGGTGCATAAATTCAAGTCAGCCCGATTATGTAACAGCCGAAAATACCACCATAATACCGGTTTGACAAAAGATACACGGTAATAATCAGCATATTTGGGTATATGAGTATGATAGGAAGCGACAAGCGGCCATTTCCCCCATCGCCCATAAAACATGCCCGCTGCCCCCATTAAAGCGGGATTAACAACGTGAACAAGATCAGGGGCAAATTGCTTCAGAGCTCGTCCAATTTTTCTGTTTGGATAGGCAAATTTTTTGTGTCCTTTATATAAGAAAAACGAACGAGCTGGGATACCAACGACCTTGGCTCCTTCAAATTCTTTGACACCTAGGTCCGGAGCGATAATCAATACCTCATGCCCCTGTTCTTGAATCCATCTAATCGAATGACAAAGCCTAGTCACAATGCCATCGGTTGAAGGTAGAAAGGTTTCAGTTACAATTGCAATTTTCATACTTAATTCCCCGCCTTAATGGTCTTTCAGGTCTACCAAGTAATTTGCGGCATAACATTTTCTTTAATCACGCGATCCTTATGCTTAATCACAGTTTTGAGAATGTTCCTTAACACATCATCTGTTAGTAAATGGGGTTCTAAACCTAGATCAATTAAGTTCGTGTTAATGGCTTTATAGTAATGATCTTCTTTCTCGACACGAGGATTATTCAGACGGCCAATCTCTGCCTGAAGCCCCTCTTCTTTGGCGATATTTTGCACTCTTTCAGCAAGATCAAGGACAGAGAAGTCTTCAGTGAACTGGTTGAATACCCGAAACTCCCCTTGATCAGCCGGTTCTTCTGCGGCAATTTGAATGCACCGAACCGTATCAGCAATATTTAAAAACGCACGTGTTTGTTTTCCCGAGCCATATACAGTCAAATCGTGTCCGATGGCCGCTTGAATTAAGAAGCGGTTAAGCGCGGTACCAAACACGGCATCATAATCCAGACGATTGACTAAGCCTGGATCCATCATTGTTTCTTCGGTATGCAGTCCGTAAACAATCCCCTGGTTCAAATCTGTGACACGAAGTCCCCACGTTTTACAGGCGAACATGAGATTGTGACTATCATGAACCTTAGACAAATGATACATTGATCCAGGTTGTTTTGGATAAGGAAGGACATCTTCCCGGCCATTATGTTCGACACGGAGATAACCTTCTTCAATGTCAATATTCGGTTGCCCATACTCTCCCATTGTTCCCAATTTAATCAGATGACAATCAGGAGCCATTTCGCGAATCGCGTAAATCACATTTAATGTACCAACAACATTATTGGTTTGTGTGAACACAGCATGTTCACGGTCAATCATTGAATAAGGCGCCGAGCGCTGTTCTGCAAAGTGGACAAAAGCCTCAGGCTTTGTTTGCTTCATGACCTCACGTAAAAAATCATAAGACGTGAGATCGCCTTTATAAATATCAATGTTTTTACCTGTTATCTTTTTCCAAATAGCCACCCGATTTTCCAATGACTCAATGGGAGTTAATGAATTCGACTTTAATTCATCGTCCCATGTCCGTCGAGCTTGACTATCTAAGATAGCGACATCGTGACCTTGGTTGGATAAATACAATGCCGTTGGCCATCCACAAAAGCCGTCCCCGCCTGCAACTAGTATTTTCATTTCATTTTCCTCCTGGCTTATCTTTGATAAAATAAGTCATTTTCAGACTTAGATAACATAACCACAAATGATTCAAACATCGTTTTATGGTGCACTGCTCTTTTTATGCCATAGAATCCTGCTAGTGTCAAAGCTAATCTAGTTCGTTCTCATTTTAACATACGCCTAGTATTTATGCGGGGACGCTTATCATAAGTTTTAATTTTTGTAAGGATTCCCTCTGTTGTTATACTTTATCCCTCAACTTTTTCATCATTATTAGGGATGACATGGGCATCAATTTGAAGGGGTTCAAGCATCCATCCCTTAGTTGACTCTAAAAAGTTGTTAAAATGCTCACTTCTCTTATGCTTGTCAATAGCAGCCTGGTCAGCCCATTTTTCTAAGGTCATAAACGTATTTGTCTCGTCCACCGCTTCAAAAAGACGATAACCGAGATTACCCTCCTCTGCTTGCGATTGCTTCACAGCCCGGTCTGCTTTTTCAAGGAATTCAGACCGATGTTCTGGGTTAATTTTTATCCATCCATGTATGATCACCATTGTAGTTACCTCCAGCATTTCAACTTTTATTCCCCTTAATTCCGTATAAAACGAAGTTACTAACTTCGCGAATCATGTCAGGCGTAAAGTGATTGACTTCAGTCTTGTCATGAATTTCTTTGTGCGTAGTCATCGCTAATACAGCCGAAATCATGCCAACAGTAAATAAAAAGAAGTCGGAAATTGTATGAATGTCACCTTGACGAATTCTTCGTTCAATTTCCATCTCTTCTGGACGTTCACGGTGAATCTGCTGCACATATTGCGTGGATAATTCAGGGTGATGATAGGTTTCATTAAATAATATCTCAAACTGTTCCCGGTTGTTTTGAATTAGGGCTAGCAAATTTGTGACATACCGCTCAATTAGGGCCTCAAGAGAGAGGTGACTCACGTCTTCTGTAGAAGTGGTTAACTCTGTTTTCGGCGTGACACAGGCTAATAACAACGCCTTCTTGCTCTCAAAATATTTGTAGATGGTGGCTTCTGATATATCACAAACCTTTGCGATTTCACTTGTTTTTGTTGCGTCGAAACCTTTTTTTGCAAACAACGCCCTTGAATGCTTAAGAATGAATTGTTTTGTTTTTTCACCTTTATTCACACTCATCCCCCTAGACAATCATTAGACCAGCTGATCAGCTGGTCTATTAACATAGCTATTTGAATTCAGCATAGCCATCATCAAGCATGACAATGCTACCGTTAATAACATTAGCTTCATCTAATGACAGTAGATAAACAGCATCAGCAATAGCTTCTGGCTGAATCAATTCATGTCTCATTTGATGACTTTCTAAAGTTTCCGTCAGACCTGCATCTTTATAACCTTGAATAATCGGTGTATCAACACCGCCTGGGGCGACACCAACGACACGGATGCCATACTCTGCAAGCTCAAGCGCACCGGTTTGTGTCGCCATTTTCACAGCCCCTTTGGAAACTTGATAGGCAAAAGTCCCCTGAGACGCTAAGAACCCAAAAACAGAAGCTGTATTAATAATCACACCTTTGATACCGAGTTCTTTCATTTTCTTACCAGCAGCAATCAGCCCATAAACAACACCATGTTGGTTAACGCCAATCACCTTATGATAGTCTTCAATTTTTTGCTCTAACAGCGGCCCTTGAACACCAATACCCGCATTGTTATACATAACATCTATGCGGCCGTATGTCTCAACGGCTTTCTCCACAAGGGCCTCAACCTCTTCCGGCTTGGAAACGTCCGTTTTAACAAACGTCGCTTCACCGCCCTCTGACTGAATCATGTCAACTGTTTCTTGACCGCCTGATTCATCAAAATCGGCAACCACCACTTGGTCACCTTTTTTAGCAAATTTTAAACATCCTTCTCGACCTATCCCGCTGGCACCACCTGTTACGACTGTTACTCGCTTTGTTGTCACAATTATAACCTCCTGTCCAAAATAAAAAAGTAAGTAAATACTTACTTTTAATAAGGCCCATTATATGCTTCTTGACTATGATGCACAAGCTATTGGGCTTGTTATGCCAAACAAGCCCAAATTATAAGTTAACTGAAGTATACGGTTTAAAAACTAAACAAGAAATGAGTTGATCATGAGGTTGTGTTTAAATCACTTTCTTACACCCAACTGCTAAGATCTGTATGAAGGTGCTCCAACCATTCAACATATGTTTGATACATGTCACTTTGTAGAAATTGCTTTAACATATTATCTTCAGGCCCGAAGAAAAACGCTTTATCATTGTGATAATTCACAAGGTTTGTGTAAGACACTTTCGTAAAATGATGATCTAATGTATAGCGAAACTTATTGAGCGGATCACAAACAAAACGAACGGTAAACACTTCATTTTGCGGCAATAATCTGATCGGTGTCGGCAATAACAAATAAGGATGGTCCAATCGATCGAATCCGATAAAAAAGTCTCCCGGGTCTTCTTCCCGACTTGGCATCCGATTCATGATAGATTCTACAAGTAATTGATAGACTGACGCTCCCATTGTCATAACCTCCCTAAGGGTTGCACCATTTTTCCCGAACAGTGCTTTTACTCTATCTCTATGTTCACCAATCTCTTAATAGAATATACTTTCATAAAAAAATCATAGATTGGTTCATGATCTGAGCCGAGACCCTCTTTTTTACAAACCATACTTTTTTCATTAAAATTAATATAATGAGCCTATAATTTATCGTAGCTATAAATGGTTCGTAGCATAGAAAGGTGGATATAGATTGTTTCAAGATATCACGTTAGATAAGTTATTCACTTTAGAAAATAAGCAAGAACTTGCATTAATTGATGTACGTTCACCTTCTGAATATAAGGATGCCACCATCCCTGGCAGCTATAATATACCTTTATTTTCTGACGAAGAAAGAGCTGAAGTTGGAACGCTTTATAAGCAAGTCAGTAAGGAAGCGGCTAAAGAACGGGGGCTTGAAATTGTCTCAGCCAAACTTCCACAGTTCATTAAACAATTTGGTCAGATCAATACAGAGCATAAGGCTGTATTCTGCTGGCGAGGCGGTATGCGCAGTCGAACCACCGCAACCGTTCTCGATTTAATGGGGATCCATGCTTATCGTTTACAAGGCGGTATCAGAGCCTACCGAGAGTGGGTTGTAAAGACGCTTGAAGAAATAGATTTCAAGCCAGAAGCCTTCGTCCTCAATGGCTATACCGGAACCGGCAAGACGATAATCTTACAGCGCCTCGAGCAAGAAGGCCACCCTATCTTAGATTTGGAAGGCATGGCTAATCACAGAGGCTCTGTCTTTGGACAAATTGGTCTTGAACCCCACAACCAAAAAACCTTCGACGCCCTTCTCGTTGAAAAAGTGCTCCATCTGCAAGCATCGCCCTATGTGCTGTTAGAAGCGGAAAGCAAACGGATCGGTAAATCGGTCCTCCCAGAGTTTCTCCTTAAGAAAAAAGAACAGGGAACACAAATATTTATAGACATGCCCTTAGAAGAACGGGTCCAGAATATTTTAGAAGAATACCGTCCTTGGGAGCATCACAACCAATGTCTTGAAGCATTTCGTATTATTAAAAAGCGCATTCACACACCCATCGCAACACAAATAGACAACGATTTACAAGCTGGCCATTATGAATCTGCCGTTAGTCTCATGCTTGACTATTATTATGACCGCCGCTATGAACACGCTGCGGAGCAATACCCAGATGACCGTAGCGTTACCATTCAAGTCAAGAATATTGATGAAGCGGTTCAAGTGATTCGCGACAAGGTTCAGACAAATGCTAACATGAGTGAGTAGGTTCCTATATTTTTGTGCATAATGACCTAGCAAGCTTGACTTAAAAGGATTGGAGGCATTCCTATGAAGGCACATGTTCTTAACACTTATGGTGAATCGGCTACATTCGAAACGGTTGAAATGGCTCGACCAGAAACGACGTCGGGACACGTATTAATCCGAGTTGCGGCTTCAAGTGTGAACCCCTTGGATGTCGGCATCCGTAAAGGCGCCCCTAGCATTTTTGCCCCGGAATTGCCTGCGGTTATTCATGGAGATGTCGCAGGTGTGATTGAAAATGTCGGTGAAGGTGTGACCCAATTTCAACCTGGTGATGAAATCTATGCCTGTGCAGGAGGAGTTAGGGGGACTGCCGGTGGTGCCCTCGCGGATTATATGCTGGCTGACGCCGACTTAGTCGCCCATAAACCTCATTCTCTATCAATGAAAGAGGCCGCTAGTCTCCCGTTGGTCACTTTAACAGCTTGGGAAGGGTTAATTGATCGAGCTAATATCCAAGCTGGACAAAAAGTGTTAATTCACGGCGGCACGGGCGGTGTTGGCCATGTTGCCATCCAAATTGCCAAGTGGGCAGGTGCCACTGTTTATGCGACCGCTTCTTCCGAGGATAAATTGGCGATAGCAAAAGACTTGGGTTCTGACCATGTGATTAATTACCGAGCAGAAAGCGTTCAAGATTATGTAGAAAAATATACGGATGGAAAAGGCTTTGACGTTGTATTCGATACCGTTGGCGGCAAAAATTTGGACCAATCTATTGAGGCCGCAGCCCTTTATGGTGATGTGATTAACATTCTATCAGGCTCTGAACACGATTTATCCCTTTTGAGCCCTAAAGGAATCACCCTTCATGGGGTCCTCATGTTGATTCCTCTCCTTCATAACATGAAGCGTGATCATCATGGAAAGGTTCTATCTAAGGCTGCTGAACTTGTGGAGCAAGGACAGCTTCGACCGTTAGTTGATAAGCGTTCCTTTAACTTTGGTGAAGTCGCTGACGCCCATCAATACCTCGAGTCTGGAGAAGCCATTGGCAAAGTCACTTTAACCAACCCAAATTTTAGTAAGTAAGTCCCTTAGGTTATCTAAGGGACGACCTCCCCCTAAATTCCCTTTCCCTCATGATTTCATAATATTAAAAGTCCGACAATTATAGTAAAATAGAGATATGATACAAGTACGTTGATTCAAGTGATGCGAGGTGACGAGAATGAGTGGCATCGTTGGCTACATCGGCAATCGCTCGGCCCAATTGATTCTGTTAAATTGTCTCAAACAACTTGATTACCGAGGGTATGACTCAGCCGGAACAGCCATTTCCAATGAAGAGACCATTAACGTTCGCAAAGAAATGGGACGGATTGAAGATTTAGAGGCTTCCCTTCTGCTCGATCCGATCACCAGGGGACACCTTGGTATCGGGCATACAAGATGGGCGTCACACGGGCCACCAAGCGCGCCGAATTCACACCCTTTAAGTGACGATCAGGGACGTTTTTTTGTCGCCCATAATGGCATTATTGAAAATCATCAGGATCTGAAAGCACATCTCATCTCTGAAGGACACACCTTTACAACAGAAACGGACACAGAAGTAATCCCTCATCTATTAGTTCACTATGATACTGGGAATTTTGTGGAGACTGTCCGACAAGTCTTACCTCAGTTAAAAGGTGCGTTCGCGCTGGCCATCATGTCAAAAGCTGAGCCTGATAAAATCATCGCTGTTTCACAAGAAAACCCGCTCATTCTGGGATTTGGGGAGCAAGAAGCGTTTTTATCATCTGATATCCCTGCTCTCCTCTCTTATACCAAAGATATTTATCCGATCAAGAACGGAGAAATAGCGATCTTAACACATCAATCGGTCAAAGTGGAAACCATCGAGGGCGAGCTTGTCAATCCGGATAAAGCATTCATTGAGTGGGATGGCGAGGACCTTCACCTTCAGGATCATGAGCATTACATGTTAAAAGAAATCATGGAACAACCAAAAGCGATCAAAAGAACGCTGGAAAATCGTTTGACTCAAGGCGGTGTCAGTTTACCTGAACTTGATGCCTTTTTTCTTAACCACGATATTCACCAATATAAAAAGATTGATATTGTTGGTAGCGGCACATCGTATCATTCAGGCATCGTCGGCAAAAAAGTTCTGGAAACAGTGCTGGATAGGCCCATTGAAGTTTCTATTTCCTCGGAGTTTAGCTCTGAGCATGGTTCACTTGGTGACGATCATCTCGTTATTGTGTTAAGCCAATCAGGTGAAACCGCTGATACTTTATCCGCCTTGAAAGAAGCGAAGGCATACGGAAGTCCTACGATCGCAATTACTAATAATAGAAGAAGAAACATTGCGCGCAAAGCGGATTACACCATCTGTACAAATGCTGGACCAGAATTCGCCGTTGCCGCAACCAAAGCGTATACAACACAAATCACGGCTTTATTACTATTAGCCGTTGCCTTGGCTGATAAGGCTAAGCCGTCAGAGAGCACACCTGTGCCCGAACTCTTAGATGCCTTACATAGGCTTCCGGAAACGGCCGAACAATCACTGATCATGACCCAAGATGCGATTGATGAATTTGCTCAAGTCACTGACGATCAAGATAACCTATTTTTAATCGGCCGAGGCCTTGATTATGTGCTTGCATTAGAAGGTACATTGAAATTACAAGAAGTCGCTTATTTACACGCTGATGCCTATGCTGCGGGAGAAATGAAACATGGCACGATGGCCTTAATTACCCCAGGGGTTCCTGTCATTGCCCTCGCCACACAGGACAAATTACGGGACAAAATCATTAGCAATATTAGAGAAGTCAAGGCGAGGGACGCCTTTGTTGTTGGCGTGACAACGATCGGTGATGCGGCCGTCAGCAACATCGTTGACCAAGTGCTCTATATCCCTGAAGCACATCCCTTTATTATGCCGATTATCGCCGCGATTCCTTTGCAGCTATTAGCCTACTATGCCGGCACAGTCCGCGGCTACAACGTTGATCGCCCGCGTAATCTAGCGAAAAGCTTGACTGTGGAATGACACTATAAAACCCGTTTTTTATATCGTTGAGTAATCAAATTAAGGCGCCTGAGGGGATACATGTTCATGTTAAAAGAATGGGTTATTCGAGGAATAGAGCCAGTTTGTGGCATGGTTTGATATGATATTTGTGATTCACAAACTTTTAAATAGAACAGAAAATGGTGTTAGGTAAATGAGTTAAAAGTATGTTGGTAACCGTATAAGTAAACGAGGCTTTAAACAGATAACAGCACCCTCTAATTAGATAGAGAAGTGCTGTTTTGTTATTTAAGTCCTAGGCCAACTGTGGACACATTTTTAAAACGATATAGTCCATTTCCATACCTCCCATTATTTCCTTACAACAGGAATCCACATTTCACCATATACTAAGCCGTTTTCATGGCCCATCTCAACCGTTGCATTTGGCCCGCCAACATAGGCAAAATCTTTTGTTTCTGGCAAGACCTGACCAAAGGCAATGCCAGTAAGCTTATTACTCAACTCTTCAGCGGTTGTCGCTTCCCCTTTAACAACGAGGTATTCTCCTTTAGGAAATTGGATCATTCTATGTTCTTCTGGTAAGGATACCTTTGTCAGGACTCCTGCATAATGCATCATCTTGTTATTCACCGCTTCGTTCACAGCAAAAATGTAGCCATTTGTGGCTATGGCTTTTAAAGTGTCAAGCCTTCCATCTTTTTTAATGGCCTGCCAAAAGTCGGACTTTTCCTTGTTTATGCCAGCGTAGTCTGTGTAATTGCTCTTAAGCTCTGTACCCAAACCTAAAACGGTAAAGCTATCTTTATACTCTAGGTTATAATTTGTCATATTAAAAAACCTTCCTTTTTGTTAAATTGATTAAATGATTTGTATATTCACCTGATAGGTTTATAATAACCATAAATCATGTCAAAAAATGATACTGTTTTTGGAGGTCCCGATGAAAAAAGTTGAGCGAATAAATATCATCATGAGGTATATCAACAACCGGTCCCACTTTACCATTTCTGAAATCATGCGAGAATTTAACATCTCGCGTTCAACCGCTATTAGAGATATCAGAGAAATAGAAGCCATGGGGATGCCGCTTGTCGCTGAAGCTGGAAGAGATGGGGGTTATTTTGTCATGAACAACTCTGTCTTACCCACTGTCCGTTTTACTGATAATGAGGTCAAAGCTCTTTTTATTGCTTTTATGGCCACAAGAAATCAACAACTCCCTTATCTTAAGAGTCGTCAGTCTTTAGCTGAAAAATTACTAGGCCTCGTCTCAGAAAACCAGCAGGATGACCTAATTTTATTAAATCAAATCTTACTCTTTGAAGGGACCAACCCTAATAATCCCGACCTGCTTGAACTGTCAGACCTTCCCCATCCTATGTTAGAACAACTTTTCCAAATCCTCCTTTTGGATAGCTATTTATTGATTACCCTCACAGAAGGGAAGGTAATAAAGTCTTATCCAATTTATCTCTTACACCTTTATCGAGAAAAAAGCCTTTGGCTGATTGAAGGCTTTGACTTAAAGGAAGAAAAGAAACAAATTTTCCCTGTCGATAACCTCACCGATGTAGAAACTTATCCTACGAAAGAAAGATTAAGTAAGAAAAAAATTTTAGAAAAACTAAGTAAGCAGGAAGAAGAAAACAACCTGATCATTGAACTTGGTCCAAGGGCGATTGCCCAGTTCAAAAAATATCATCCTTTAAAAGTTTCAATTTCCTATATGGATCCTTACCAAGCCACTGCTATTCTAAAGACTTTTATTAATGTTAATCATCCCGAAGAATTGACCGAAATAACAAATTGGCTACTTTTCTTAGGTGGAGATATCAAGGTCAGGGAAGTACCAGAAGAGGTCTTAGAAATTTTACAAGAGAGATTATTACTATATTGCCCATGAGCAATGCAGTTAAACCATATATAGTTACGTTATAGTACGGGGCGACTTTTTGGAATAAAGATCTGCGCCCGTATTTCTTCTAAACGGCGCAGATTGTGGAGGAAAGTTTTCACGTATTCGTGTAGAATAATAATTGAGATTGTGGAAGATTATGCTTGAACGGGCAGAATAGCGACATAAACTCCCTATAACTTTCCAAGCCAGGTCTACTTGATAGTCAGTTGTTGAAAAACTGAAGAAAGGTGATCCTTGATGACAAATAGTAGAATGAATCCTAAGGTTGATGAATTTTTAAGTAAAACCCAAAAATGGAAGGAAGAATATGAGAAGTTGAGAAATATCGTTCTTGACTGTGAGCTGAACGAAGCATTTAAATGGATGCATCCTTGTTACACGTTTGAGAAAAAAAACATCGTTTTAATACATGGATTTAAAGAATATTGTGCACTTCTGTTTCACAAAGGTGCCTTGTTACAGGACCCCCATGGGATTTTAATCCAACAAACGGAGAATGTACAGGCAGCGCGCCAGATTCGGTTCACCAATATTCAAGAAATAGTTGAAATGGAACCCATCTTGAGATCCTATATTTATGAAGCCATTGAAGTTGAAAAAGCCGGTTTGGAAGTAAAAATGAATACAGAATTCATCATTCCTGAGGAACTTCAAAATAAATTCGATGAAATCCCTGCCTTGAAAACGGCTTTTGAAGCATTGACGCCGGGACGGCAAAGAGCATACATTCTTTATTTTTCTAAAGCCAAACAATCCAAAACTCGAGAGTCAAGGATTGAAAAATATATGCAGCACATTCTTAATGGAAAGGGATTAAATGATTAGTATATTCGATGCAGCTCTTGAGTTGAACAATCACTAAAAAACAAGGAGATCCAATGCTAAAATACAATTTATGCTTTATCAGACAGGATACAAAAATCTTATTACTCAACCGTGAATTTTCGCCATGGCTGGGGCGTTGGAATGGCGTAGGTGGAAAATTAGAGAAGGATGAGCGACCTAGAGAATCTATGATTAGAGAAATTCATGAAGAAACACAAATTAATCCATCCTGTTTATATTTTAAAGGGTTGATAACCTGGACAAACTCAGAGGGCGGAGAGTTTGGCGGCCTGTACTTATATCTGGCTGACATCCCGGAGAATGATGTCTATCAGACACCAATAAAAACAGATGAAGGAATCTTGGATTGGAAAGACATTGATTGGATATTGCATCCTGAAAATGACGGTATTGCTTCGAATATTTCGCGTTGCCTTGAAAAAGTCCTTTACGACGACCATTGTTTTAATCATCACAGTACCTTTAATAATGATCGGTTGATTGATCAAATATCAACAGTGATTGATGCTAGAATCGAAGAGGACAAAGACCTTGAAGCTGAATATTTAGATAAGTACATGAAATCCGACTCCTTTATCAAATAACCAACTAAAAAGGTGACCCTGGATTGGTTTCCACAGCCACCCTTTTATAGCCATTATTTAGAACGGATTCGTCGCCCACTGTAAAGATTGTTTAATGAATATACGTGGATGCAGCTTCAGCTGAGATACCATATATTCAGCAAGATCTTCTGGTTGCATGAACTTCTCTTGATCTTGTTCATCAAGCTTATCCCCAAAGGCAAGCTCTGTAGCTACGAGACTCGGATTCAGTGTAAAGACGCGGATGTTATGTCGTCGCACCTCCTGCATAAGCGCTTCAGTCATCCCCTGCACAGCGAATTTTGAAGCACTATAGGCCGTTGAACCTGCGGTACCTTTAAGACCGTTACTCGAGGAGATATTGATGATGTCCCCTTGGTCTTTTTCAATCATCTGCGGCAAGACAGCGCGTGTGATGTGATATGTACCAAAAACATTGACTTCAAAGGTGTGCTTCCAGTCCTTTGGATCCGTTTCTAAGAACGAGCCGTGTAAACCAATGCCGGCATTATTGATGAGAATATCAGCTGAACCTAGCTCATGTTGTAAGTGATCGATCGCCTGATTCGCTTCATCCATATTCGCAATATCAGCTACGGCGACACTCGCCTTCACGCCAAGTGATTCGGCTTCCTTTGCAACTTCTTTCAGCTTGCTTTCTGTACGAGCGATCAATCCGACGTTGACGCTCTCTTTTGCCAATTGCAGTGCAGTAGCCCGTCCGATGCCACTACCCGCACCTGTGATGTAGGCGACTTTTCCTTGGATATCTTGCCCCATTTGAACCATCCTCTCTACCGTTTCTACTGTCAGTGTAATGTCTGGAGAGTTGAGATTCAAAAATAACGGTTTGCTTTATTCATAAGCCTTTCGCCTCTTGTATCAAATCATGGATAAGGTAAAATTTTCATCGAGTTCATTTTTATACGGGAGATGAGAAATCATGACGGAACCTGTTTTTGTTATATCAACAGGGAGAAGCGGATCAACAGCTCTCTCCAACTGCATCAACTCACATCCAAACTTACTCAGCCTCTCTGAGTTCTTTTTATTCATTCACTTTCATACCGATTTTCAAGAGGACGAAAGCCATTGGCCTGGTTTGTCTTTGGAAAGATGGGATGGCCAGCAGTTTTGGGATTTTATTTCGAAAAAATCACCCACTCATATGCATCGTTATTTCGATAAAGGCATCATGCCTAAGGAACTTTTGTATAAGGTGACGCCAACATCACGGTTCAATATGGAAACCGGGATACCGGGAATTAGTATGACACCCCTTCCCCATTTGACAGATCATCCAGACGAATTATATGAAGAACTTGAATCGGTAGTCACCCAATATCCTAAAGACAGACTTGATCGTCAGTACCGCCGGTTATTTGATTATTTACTTAAAAGATTCGGGCGGGATGTTTGCGTGGAAAGATCCGGCATGTCTGTCTATTTTGTCGATCGCCTCATTAATATGTTTCCAAATGCAAAATTCATCTTTCTATATCGCGACCTTCGTGAAAATGTGATGGCCTTTAACCGTTTTCAAGGTTTTAAAATGGGTATGGCCATTAAAGAGGCGAATAAAAAGACCGGGGTGAACCCTGCCGATCCCGACACCGATCCAGAACAATTGGGTGAATATCAGTGGCTGCATCCCGATTACTTTGACGTCGAGAAATTGAATCAATTTGAAATTCCCTATGAAACATTTGGAGCCAAATTATCGCAGGCGATGGTTTCAGCTTCCGAGGAGCTTGACAAATTACCTTCACATCAAGTGCTTAACCTACGCTACGAAACGCTCGTCGATGCACCAAAGGATCAACTGAGACGTGTGATTGATTTTATTCAGCCTGAATCCGCCACAAAGGCAACAAATGAACAATGGATCGAGCAGGCCGCAGCGACCATCCGCTCGAAACCTAATACTTGGAAGGACTTACCTGATGAAAAACGCCAACGACTTGAAGAAGCCTGTGAGCCGGCTTTGAAGTTGCTAGAATATGTATAATGTAAAAGCGTGCCTGAAGTACTCGATGAAACTTCACGGCACGCACGTTTTTTCCCAAGATGATATACACACGTACCCTTCCTAGCCACCTCTTTTATACAAAGATTAAAATAATCATTAGTATGGCAAAAATGTGAAGTAAAGTATGTGAAGAAAACTTTTGTGTTATTTTGACGACTAAATACATCCATAATATAACAAATAAAACACGAAAACCGAATGCCTCAACCTCCGACATACTAATCCATTCTCTAATTTGTGTCAAAAGGGGCACGACTGAGGCAATTAAATAAGCTCGTAATAATTGGTTTGTCTTATCCATCAATTCCATCCTTACTTTATAAATTTCACTGGGATATTTTGTATAATTAATAGACTTGGCAACCTCCTATCCAACCATATCCTGTGAAACAACCATCAGTCTACTTTAAAGCGGCTAACTCAAATGAGTTAGCCGCTTACTTATAGTTAGGAAATAAAACAACCATCTGGCCCGCAAACGAGACCTTCATTTCGACGTTGTTCTTCTTCTTGTTTTTCCTTCTTCAATTGTTCTTTTTGCCAATCAAAATCAATGTCCGGTGCAAATTTTTCGGGGTAACGGAGATACCAGCGTTGTTTACGGATGGTAAAGTTCTCTGGGTCAAGCAAGATCGCGTCATCCAGTTCTTTTAACGCCTCATCCTTTTTATCCTGCTTGGCGTACTCCATACCGAGTTTGAATTTGGTCTGTGCGAGTTGAAGTTGCAGATCAGATTCCCCAGATCCTGTAGCATCATCATCAAATTCAACTTTTTCCACTTCTTTGTTAATGAGTTGTTCGACTGCCTTAACATGATCAGGGTCATCAACGCTGAACCCTGCTTTAAGCAGACGAATGACACCGTCCTCATCGATAAAAATTCCATTAGGAACTACTTTGAAATTAAACATGTTGACTAACTTGTTGTCCGCATCCACGACGGTTGTAAACGTTGTTCCTTCAATATAAGGTTGAACCACATCAGGTCCCTGGCCGTCCACCGCAACCGAGAGGATACCAAAGTTCTTATCCTTGTGCTGTTCCAATACCGACTGCCATCCAGGCAGTTGTTCGCGGCATCGTCACCAGGATGCCCACATAAATATTAAGGTATTTTTGCCACGATAATCACTAATCGATACGATATTGCCGTTAACATCTTTTAACTGAAGGTCTTGAATCTGTTCTAATAACACGTTCATGCCTCCTCATAAATTGTTAGACTATTTATATCATATTTCAGCCAAATGTGTCACTTGTAGAAAACCGTTAATAAGGTCTGGCATGTCTTCCCTTGTTATCGTACGAAAATCAATAAGGACTTGATCGTCTTGAATACGTGTCACAATGGCTGGCTTTGCTCCTCGGAGATTGGCTGCTAATTCATTAGCGGACATTTTCTCATGAGTGATGGCCGCGACAAACGTTGGTAACTCAACGCCTGGCATTGTCCCGCCGCCAATTTGTGAGGTGCTTTTCTGAATGGCCATTCGATAATCCGTCGTGGCCGCTTGAATGTCCTGGACAAAGCCTTCCGTTTGTTCTTTAATCTCATCAGCCGTTCGAGTGATATCCCGAATCGTTGGTAGCGATTCTCTAGCTTCATCCCCCATTAAATACGTCTTTAATGTTTGTTCAAGCGCCGCTAGGGTCATCTTGTCCACTCGGAGGACCCTGGCTAATTGGTGCTTCTTCAACTGTGTAATGATATCCTTTTTGCCAACGATGATGCCGGCCTGTGGGCCCCCTAAAAGCTTGTCACCACTGAAGGTCACAACATCGATCCCTGCTTGAATCGTATCTTTAACGACCGGTTCGTCTCCTATGCCATGCTGTTTCAAATCATATAATGCCCCACTGCCTAAGTCTTCATATAATAAAAGTTGCTTGTACTGATCTTTTAAAGTAGCAAGCTCCTCAGTGGCAACAGATTCAGTAAAACCAATCGTCTTAAAATTGCTCGTGTGAACTTTCATCATCATCGCCGTGTCTTCACTTATAGCATTTTCGTAGTCATATAGATGGGTTTTATTGGTTGTCCCCACCTCAACGAGTTGGGCCCCACTTTCCTCCATAATCGAGGAGATACGAAACGAACCGCCAATTTCAACGAGTTGGCCCCGGGAAACGACAACCTCTTTATCCTTAGCTAATGCTCTTAATACAAGAAAAACCGCTGCGGCATTATTATTGACGACCATGGCGGCTTCTGCACCGGTGACCTCTCTTAGCAAATCCTCAATAATGTCATGACGCGAGCCACGTTTGCCCTCCTCAATCTGATACTCTAAATTAGAATAGTTTCTAGCAACGTCAGCCACGTGCTCAATCGCTTTGTCACTCAAACGCGCCCGTCCCAAATTGGTATGTAAAACCGTGCCCGTCCCATTAATAACCTTCGTTAAGCGGTCTTGACTGTCACGGATCACCTTTCCCTCGGCGTTTTGAAAAATGAGGTCCGTCAAACTTTGGTCGGCTAAACTTTCTATTGCCAGACTTTCACTTAAAATCTGTTCTCGTAAATCATTAATCTCATTTTGAATGACTTTCGTTAACTGGTCCTGTGATAGTTCCGACGTTCTTAAGATTTTCTCAAAGCGTCCATCCCTTTGTAATTCATGAACCGGGGGGAGCTGTCGTAAGTATTGTTTCATTTTTAAATCCTCCGTTGGCCTAACAACTTAGACTTATCCTACACAAAAGGTGCCTCCCATTCAAATCGTGAGGCACCTCTACTGATCATCATGACTGCTCGTCTATGAGTTCAATTATCTGTTCGGTATCCGGAAATTGTCCCGTTTCCTTCTTTGAATAAATTTTCTCGCCATTAACCGTCACTTCAAACGCCCCTCCCGAACTAGGGACTAACTCTATCGAATCGATAGCTGAGCGATAATGCGTAAATAGTTGTTCCGCAAGACCTGCGGCTTTAGGTGAGTAGTTTCATTGCATACAAAATTCAATCGCCATTTTAAGACTCATAAAATAATGTCCTCCTACAGCATTTTATCCCCATTCTTGCAAATTCAATCGATGATGTTAAATCCTTTGGTATCCGAGACACTTTTTTCGACACTTGAATTCAGTTTTAGCGACAATCACTCACTTTTTCCATTTTCGCCTGTCATCAACTCGAGTGGTTACTTTAAACTGGTCGAGTAACTCCAAGAACGGAATCAAGTACTTTCTCGATACACCTAAGGCATCTTTCGCTTCTTTCAACCCAAACGCCTCATCCGTTTGCGCTCTTAGCTGCGATAGAGCGGCATCGAAAGCAGTATGATGGATCAACATCTCATCCGTTAACCGATAAGCCTGTTTCGTATTAATAAGGTAAGTATTGAGCTCAGTCGCATTTTCCTTCGACAACGGCGTATCCTTAACATAATCATCCCACTTCATCACATTCAAGCCATCCTTCTCAAGATGAGTGATGATCTCTTCCATTCGCACCTTCCACTTCGCCGGTAAATGAGGATTGAAGTCTGGCCAAGCAAGGAATTGCTCGTCTTTTTTTATATCTCCGGAAGCGATCATTGTATTCAAGGTATGTTCAATGAACAACTTTGGATACACTCCACTGAATGTTTGAACCACTTCGGCTTTACTAATGCCTAATCTCATCGGATAGTTTTCATGATAGCCGTGCAACTGCTCTGTCACTTCGTCCTTAATCTTAGTAAAATCTTTCATCAAGCCATATCTATTTCCAGCCATCTCAAACAGCTGCCCTGCTTCGACCTCCTTATATATCGCAGCTTTTATCTCGGGTTCGTCGAGCGATGTGTACTGAATGAGTTGCTTCACATCCAGTAACTTATACTTGGTTAACACATCTTCGATGAGATCTTCTGGCGTTCCTTCCTTCTTTTTTCGTAACATCTCGACCGTTGCTTCACCGAAACGATATTTGCCGCCTTTGGGCTGAATCACCCAGCCACCACCTAGGGTTTCAACAGGGGTCGGGCGCCGTAAAATAAACCGATCGCCACGACGAACGACGATATCTTCTTCTAAACGGACTTGGCATAAAACGGTGTCATTTGTCTGGTTCACTTCATTCCGATCAAAAAAAACAATTTTCCCCATGACCTCGGACGTACCCACATGAATCTTTACCGGCGATCGTTGTTTAACGGGCGAAGTTAGGTCATCGACAAATTGCAGACTCACATCAATCGTGTTCGTCACCAAAAAGTGGTCTGAAGTGACCAAGACATCCCCTCGCTGAATCTGATTCTTGTCAATACCGCCAAGATTAATCGCTGTTCGCTGACCGGCGCGTGCTTGATCTTTATCTTTATGGTGGACTTGAATTTGTCGCGGCTTCACATTAAGACCTTCAGGAAGGATCGTCAGTTGACTCCCTTTCTGAACAACCCCTTCATAGATTGTCCCTCTAACAATGGTACCTTGTCCCTGCACTGTAAACACTTGATCAATCGGCAACCGAAATGAACCATAGGCATCCCGGTGATTAACTTTCCCCAGTTCCGAGAAAATCGTTTGTTTTAATTCGTCAACGCCATGTCCAGACACACTGTCAACACGAACGAATGGCGCCTCGGCAAAGATCGTCCCTTCAAGCCCTTCTTTAATATCTTCCGTTGCGATATCGAGCAACTCTTGATCGACACGATCGATTTTAGAAACCGCAACAATGCACCGCTGAACACCCAGGAACTCGAGAATTTGTAAATGCTCTTTCGTTTGCGGCATAACGCCCTCATCCGCGGCAATCACAAGAACGACAAGATCGATACCCGCAACGCCGGCAATCATTTGGCGAATAAATCGCTCGTGACCCGGTACGTCCACTATGGAAACATGGCGGCCATCTTTCACTTCTAAAGGGGCATAGCCTGACTCAATTGACACCTTTCGTTCCTTTTCCTCTTTTAAACGATCCGTATCTACATGAGTCATCGCCTTTGTCAGTGTGGTTTTGCCATGATCGATATGGCCAGCCATGCCAATCGTATAATAGGCCTCATCCATTTTGCTTCACCTGCTTTTTCATTTGCATGTTATCTATACTTTAATAGGGACAGAAACCTGATTCAAGTTTATTGACCTATATGTCTGTTGTCCCATACATGTCCCATATTGTCATTTTTCTGTCCCATAACTTAACAAACGTGTCCAATAAAACAGTATTTCTGGAACGCGCTTGTCCCGTACTCGCTATCTTTCTAAGTGCGAGCAGTGACAACGATAGTCTTCATAACTTGAATTAAAAATTTCGTTCTGTGTATAATGTGAAATGTGCTTTTCATGGGGCTGGATGAGTGACTGGTGTCCTCCTGGGTCTTCAAAACCCTGAGGGAGGCGCGTGCCGTCTCCGGTGGGTTCGATTCCCACACAGTCCCGCCATACAAGATCTAAAGGATGACGCGCATTGAAAGTTGTATTGGCAGCCCCTAATTTTCATCAACCCCGTGGCAATACCGTGACCGTTCGACGAATATCGGAAGGATTAGAAAACTTAGGTGTTGAAACGAAGATTATTTCAATCACAGAAGACACACCCTCACCTTCGCTTCCATCAGCGGATGTTGTCCATGGATTTCATGCCTACCGTTTTTATCAATTCATGCAGACGTTAAATAAGCCATTAAAACCTTATATTGTCACTTTAACAGGAACAGATTTAAATCACGATTTGTTTGATCAAAACAGACGCGAAGACGTCCTGCGTTGTCTAACCGGTGCTAAAGCTATCCATGTGTTTGATGATGAAGCAAGACACGTTTTACTCAAGGAAGTTCCTAATATAGACCATAAAACTTTCACCATTCATCAGGGAACCCGTGATTTCCCTGATACGAACTTAAACATAAAAAAAGAGCCAAATACATTTTTATTTGTGCTTCCTGCGGGAATTAGAAAAGTAAAAAACATCCCGTTTGCGATTCAGATGCTGAGCACCCTTCATGAAAAAAGGCCGAACATTCGCCTCTGGTTAGTCGGCCCTATTATTGAAGACGAGGAAGGAAACATGGTTAAAATACTCGCGGAACAAAATTCAGACTGGGTTCAATATATAGGTCAAGTTCCTCATAACAAAATGGGCGGAATGTATCAGCAAGCGGATGTTATTCTCAACACGTCGCATTCAGAAGGACAACCTTCTTCAATCTTGGAAGCCATGAGTTATGGCCTCCCTGTCATAGCTTCTAATAATCTAGGGAATCGTAATATTATCTCTCACCAAGAAACGGGTCTATTGTATGACGAATCCAGCGAATTTCTTGATCATGCAGAAGAACTCATAAATAATAACGAATTAAGACAAACCATTGGCCAATCAGCTCAACAATATATTACCGGCCACCATTCGAGCCGATATGAAGCTGAATCTTTGTTAAATATTTATCATTCGCTTATAATTTCATGAGAGACAAAGGGGTGAATATGATGTCTAGAGAAGAAATTAAATTAACGTCTTTATCTAGCAAAGGTGGCTGAGGATGCAAAATTGGTCCTGAAGACCTGACGCAAGTTTTGCGTCATCTACCACAATCTGTACCTGATCCCAACCTGCTTGTCGGCTTAGATACGTCCGATGACGCTGGTGTTTATAAAATTAATGATGATACTGCTCTCGTTCAAACGTTGGATTATTTTACTCCAATTGTGGATGACCCCTATATGTTCGGTCAAATCGGAGCCGCCAATTCATTAAGTGATGTATACGCCATGGGTGGCAAGCCGATAACGGTGATGAATATCGTTGGCTTTCCGATTAACACACTCGATCAAAGTGTATTAGCAGATATCTTATCCGGCGCCTCCGACAAAGTTGCTGAGTCAGGGGCTGCTTTAGTCGGCGGACACTCCATTGACGATCAAGAACCTAAATTTGGACAATCTGTCACTGGAACGGTTCATCCCGAGCGGATTATATCGAACGCCGGTGCGAAACCAGGCGATCGATTGATCTTAACTAAACCGATCGGCGTTGGCATTTTAACAACTGCCATTAAAAGAGATCTACTGGCTAAGGATGAATTGAACGAAGTGATGGACACCATGGCCACATTAAATAAATATGCCGCCGAAACTATGGCCAATTATTCCGTCAATGCTTGTACGGATGTCACCGGCTTTGGCCTTCTTGGTCACAGCCTTGAAATTGCTCAGGGAGGTCAAGTGGGGATCACCATATCTAGCAAGGACGTTCCTGTCTTGACCAAGACAAGAGAGCTTGCCGAACAAAACGTCATTCCAGGCGGCACACGTGGCAATCATCAATGGCTGTCTGAGAGTATTGACTACGACGATGCCATTAGTGACATCGATCAGCTGATCCTGTGTGATGCCGTCACATCGGGAGGTCTCCTTATCTCCGTACCTGAAGCACAAGCAGAATCCCTGCAACATGAACTACGAGAAAACAACGTTCAATCAGCTATTATCGGTGAAGTCACCAGCGAACATTCAGGACGTATTAAAGTCATCTAAAAGGACTCTCACTTGAGTCCTTTTTTACACTTGAGCAATTATAAGAAAAGGCTCCTTTCTAAAAGATTATTTTTTAAATAGGATTGATAAAACCTATAGTGTCAAAAAATCGCTGATGGGAGCGGAAGGTGGTTGAGGTTCGGAACACTTAAACTTAGTGTGTTCCTCAGCGCCGCTTACTCAAGATGCCTTTACTAGAGTCCTGCGGGATGAGCGGGACAGGTGAGACCCCACAGGCGCAGAGCGCCGAGGAGGCTCACCGCCCGCCCCGCGGAAAGCGAGCATCCTGGAGCGGACATCAACTCCCTCCTCTCAAATAGCAACAAAGTTTACCAAAACAGCCAAAGAAAATGAGGTGTGATGAATGAAAAAATGGATGTCCATTGGTCTAATTCTTTGCTTAACCATGTTTCTTGCTGCATGCGGCCAAGGAAGCGGGAACGATGATCAATCTTCAAATTCGAGCGAAGGAAACGAGCAATCAAGCGGGACCTTCACAATTGGCGTGATTCCAGCTCAGACTGAAGGTGCCATGAGTGATGCTATGGACAAATTACAATCGATTTTAAATGATAAGTTAGACCGTGAAGTGAAAGTGAAAGTCTATCCGGATTATAACGGCGTCGTTGAAGCCATGAACTATGATAAAATTGATATGGCTTATTTCGGACCGTTAACCTATGTGATTGCTCACGAAAAGAGTGGTGCCAAGGCCATTATTACCCAGTTAATCGACGGAGAACCTTTTTACCATTCTTATATTATTACAAACAGTGATAATCAGTGGGACTCACTAGATGAATTACTAAAAAATCCGGGAAACATTGATTTTGCATTCGGTGATCCTAACTCGACTTCAGGTTCATTAATTCCTTCGATCGAACTGGAAGAACGCGGTGTATATACGTCAGAACAAAATCACAAATTTAATTCCGTTCGATTTACAGGATCGCATAACGCAACAGCCTTAGCTGTCCAAAACAAGCAAGTTGATGCTGGAGCGATCGACAGTGCCATTTTCAATCAACTCGTCGAAGCAGGTAAGATCGATAAGGATAAAGTCAAGACGATTTGGAAGTCAGATAAGCTCTTCCAGTATCCATGGGCCGTGCACAAGGATACAGATCAAGCTACCATAAAGAAATTACAAAAGGTCTTCCTATCCATCGACGATCAAAAGATTTTAGATGCCTTTGGTGCAACTGGATTTACGAAAGCCAAAAATGCCGACTATAAGAGTATTCGTCAAGCAGCCCTTAAACAGGATATCATTAATGAATAGAGCTGATTATGGTGTGGTTCAAAAGGCGTAGCATTATAACCTTGATTCTGTTATGTCTGTTTATCTTTATTAGTATGAAGCTGACAGAATTTGATTTATCAAAGTTCAAAGATTTTCGGAACATGATCGATTTCATGGCTAATTGGTTTCCAATGAACACATCCCAACTACCTAATATGTTAAAAGATAGTTTAGAGACTTTGGCGATGGCATTTCTAGGTAGTTTCCTTGGTCTCGTTATTGCCTTGCCGATCAGCTTTATTGCTGCTCGAAATACAGCGCCATCGAAATGGATTTTTCACTTATCCCGGGTGGTCCTAAGTTTTGTTCGATCGATTCCGGAGATTGTTTTTGGACTGATCTTGCTCACAGCACTTGGCCTTGGACCGTTTCCGGCAGTATTAGCGATTATGTTCCATAATATTGGGGTTCTAGGGAAGCTCATCTCAGAATTAATTGAGGCGAGTGATCCCGGACCGCAAGAAGCTATGAAAGCCGTCGGGGCCAAGCGTTGGTTTGCATCTCTTTTCAGCATTGTGCCGCAAATATGGCCAAATGTCTTGTCCCATTTTTTCTATCGATTTGAAGTTGCGATTCGGACATCACTGATTTTAGGTTTTATTGGCGGTGGCGGCATCGGACAACGGCTATTTAATGATTTTAAAACCTTTAATTATCCTTCCGTTTCGCTTGATGTATTGATCATTATGATTATGGTCATTATCGTTGATTTCTATGGCAGTTATGTACGAAACAAGATCATCTAATGAGGTCGAAGAATATGATAGAAATGAATAATATGTCTGTCCGTTATCCCGGTAGCCATCAGTATGCACTTAGGGCGATCAATCTGTCACTCAAAAAAGGCGACTTCGTTTGTATATTAGGACAAAGCGGGGCAGGAAAATCAACATTGATCCGCTGTATCAATGGATTGCAAGCACCCACTGATGGTCAGGTGAATTGGGATGGTCAGCCATTGTCCAATATGAAAGACGAACAGCTAAGAAAAGTCCGGAGAGAAATGGGAATGATTTTTCAGCATTTCAATCTCGTTCCCCGTTTAACGGTCTTACAAAATGTCTTAACCGGGATGTTTGGCTACCGAAACACGTTTAAAAATTTGCTCGGTTGGTATACAGCGGAGGAAAAAGGACTTGCTAAGCATGTCATCACTGATGTCGGACTGACTGAGCTCATGCACCGCCGGGTCGAATCTCTCAGCGGCGGCCAAAAGCAAAGAGTCGGCATTGCACGAGCCGTATTACAAAATCCAGAAGTATTACTCGGCGATGAGCCGGTATCGAGCCTTGACCCAGGTACATCCAACCACATTTTCACCTTGCTTAAAGAGATGCATCAGCGTCATCAATTACTTACCGTCATCAATGTTCATGATGTGACGCTTGCCAAACGATACGCCACCCGGCTAATCGCCCTAAAAGATGGCGAAATGATCTATGACGGTGATCCCGGGGGTTTTACAGAACAAGAATATCATGAAACCTACGAGTCCACATCATAAAGGAAAGGAGTACTTGTTTATGACACATAGTCCATGAATCGTCGATCAATCAAGAGTCGTGTACGACTCGAACGACAGCAATATTGTCACCAAAGGACCCGCGAATCATAAAAAGTCGGTTATTCTAACCTTCGATGACGGCCCAAGTAGGGTTCTACCAGATATCCTCGATATTTTAAAATCCGAGAATGTTCCAGCGATGTTCTTTTGGCAATCTCGCCTTTTATTCCCGAAACGCCCTTGGAAACGCGTATTAGATGAAGGCCATATCATCGGAACCCATACGGTCAAGCATCCTAATTTGGTTAGGTTGACATATGAAAAACAATACCAGGAACTATCAAACAGTGTTACAAAGATTGAGGACGTCACGGGTCAACCCATCAAGTACTTCCGTCCGCCATTTGGTCAATACAATGCTGATACCCTTAAAGCTGCAGAGCAATTACAGTTAACCCCTGTGCTGTGGCGGGTGGCTGCCATTGATTGGGAGTTAAAAGAGGAGCCTGAGCAGATCATCACCAATGTGACCGATTATTTGGAAGATGGTGCGGTGATCCTTCTACATGAGCTTAGACAAACACTGGACGTTCTACCTGACTTAATCAAGACCATCAAAGCGGAAGGCTATGGCTTTACGCAATTATAGTGTAAAAAAAGCAGGAGCCCCACTCGGAAAGGGCTCCTGCTTTGTATTTATCTATGACAGAGCAAATTCTTTTACCGGTTCTTCCGGCATAAACCCGGTCGAACGCTTGGCTTCTTCTCCATCTTTAATTAAAACCATAGTTGGAATACTTTGTATGCCAAATTGCTGAGCTAACTCTCCGGATTGATCAACATCAACATAATAGAAATCAACCTCGTCGAGCTGTTCAGAAACGCTTGAGACCACCGGCCTCAATTGACGACAACCTGGTCACCAGTCCGCTCCAAACTCAAGTACGATGGGTTTACTCATGTTTTTCGTCAGTTCAGCATATTCTTCTGACGTAATAGTTTCAGCCATTGTACGAACCTCCCTTATTTTAACTTGGCTTTATTATTGCCTAGGTCCATTTTATTAATTCTCTCGTGTTTCATCAAATGACATGACTTATTACATACCTCGCTATAGTCATAATGTCTACATAGGGCGTTTCGCAGGGCTTTTCTCCGAAGTCCTTATCAATTGAAATATAAAAACGCCAGATGTTTCATGATTCAATCGTCCGGCTTATATATTTATAAAAAAAAAGCAGCTGTATTAAGTATTTTGGTGATACAATACACTTAAATCACAAAGAAAGCTTCTCAAGAGGGACACCTAACGATGCCAACCACTTCACGAGCCAATATGAGAACAGATGCTGGATGGATCCTGACATATATGATTCTTCGTTGGATCGCTTATTTGTTTGATAAAAAATTTGTTTTGTTGGAGGACAGTTCAATGGAAACCATCTCAGATGGCAAAAAGATACCTTTACAGGCAAAAGATCACGATACTAAGACAGTGCTGAATGTTGAACATTTGAAAAAAACATACGGAAAAAGGCAAGCCTTAGAGGATGTCACATTTTCCGTCCCGCAAGGAACATGCTTTGGCTTACTTGGACCAAACGGAGCGGGAAAATCAACAACGATGAAAATTTTGACCGGCATTGTCGATGCTGATGGAGGTACAGCTTATGTTCTCGGAAAGAATGCAGCCAAACATCAAAACGCTATTCGACATCAGGTCGGATACGTGCCGCAGGCTATCACACTGTACGAGAAACTGAGCGCACATGACAATCTTGTGTTTTTCGGAGAAATGTACGGTATCAAAGGCAGAGCATTAAAGCAAAGAATCAGTGAAGTGCTGAAGTTAACCGGACTTTCTGACCGTGTAAAGGACATTGTAGGTACTTTCTCAGGTGGTATGAAACGGAGAATCAACATGGCTGCGTCATTGCTGCACCAACCGCAACTTCTTATTCTCGACGAACCGACGGTTGGCATTGATCCTCAATCGCGCATTCATATTTTCGAAATGATTCGTTCATTGAAGGCCCAAGGCGTCACCATCATTTACTCCACTCACTATATGGAGGAAGTAGAAGCCCTTTGCGACCACGTCGCCATCATTGACCAGGGAAAAGTCGCTGCCCAAGGGCCATTAAAAGCATTGCTAGACCGCTACAGCAGCAAAGCCGTTTATACAGAAGCCGACGGGCTGGAGGATCTTCCACCATTCCCTCATGCCACAAAAACATACCGCAAAGGAAGCGGCTGGGTCATTGAAACCAATCATATCATGGATGCAATGCAATATGTACTCCAAACCGCCTCTAATCGAGGAATTGAGGTTAAAGGCCTGGAGATTATGCGCCCTTCATTGGAATCCGTGTTTTTATCCTTAACAGGTACGAGCTTGAGAGATTAATCCATTTCAAGATTTATCCACATTAGAGGGGCGTGACCCCTTTAGGGAGTGACTTTATTGAAAAGCATTATTATTAAAGAAATGAAAATCATGATAAAAGAAAAAGGTAACCTATTCTTCCTTATCATTATGCCCATCATGTTTATCGTGTTGTTTTCCTCGGTTTTCGGAAATATTGGGGATTCATCCATGACCGTTCATTACGTGGACCAGGATCATTCCAAAGCATCAAAAGAATTTCTCCATCACATCGACCAAATTGACGGGTTTGAAATCAAACATGGCGACTCATCGCTTGATTCACAAGTTCAACAAATTAAGGACGGTGACATGAGCTCACTGCTTGTTATCCCCCAGAGATTCGGTCAAGCAATCCAATCTGAAAAACAACAAACAAACGTGAAATTTTACCGGGATGCCACGGCCAGTCAAGCGACGGCACCCATTCAAGCTGTTTTACAAAATATAACAAACAGATACCAGAAACATAAACTGTCCAGTACATTAACCGCCATGGGGAAGTCAAATACAGAAGTCAAGAGTATTTTGCAACCGCCGATAAATATAAAAAATATACAGGAAAGTGGCAGTAGTGAATCTGATGTGACAATGGTCCAACAGGTCGTTCCCGGTTATACCGTCATGTTTGTTTTCTTCATTATGATTACCATGATACGCCGCTTCTTTAAGGAGAAGGAGTCAGGCATGGTGTCACGCCTCAGAAGCACACCCATGAATCCTATGGTATACCTGATCGGGATGTGGGTACCCGCCTTCATTTCAGTACTCATTCAGTGTACTGTTCTGCTGGCATTCGGGCATTTTGTCTATAATCTTCATCTAGGAGACTTGAGCGCCATCATGGTCCTTGTCCTTTGCCTCGCCTTTGGCGGAACCGGCATTGGTCTGGCTCTATCAATGATTGTGAAGGGGGAAACTCAGGGGCTGGCGATTACACAGATGTTCGCGCTCGGTGGCGCAGTTATCGGCGGATTATGGTTTCCGATTGAATTAATGCCTCAATTTATCCAGACGATCAGCCGATTCATTCCGCAGTTTTGGGCCCAGCAAGGACTACTGGATGTGATGGTCCACAGCGCCCATATTAAAGACGTTTGGTTAGCAATGGTCGTACTTCTGGCGTTCGGAACAGCCGGCATGCTTGTGGCTTTATTGCGCTTCAAGCACTTCCTGCGCACGGCGAATAGTTGACTTGCAAAGAGAAAGCCATTGGAAAACGTCTGGCTCGTCTAGCTATGGTTCAAGAGGCGAAGCGAGACGTTTTTCCTAATCACTTTGCATTTTTGACTTCACGATGAAGAGATTGCTTTTTGCTTAAACAAGGGCCCGACTAATGAGACATCTACTCACTTTCATGATTCACCGGTCGATATCCTTTCCCTGAGTGTCATTATATCGATCATCATAGGCAATAAAATCATGATCCTGATAAGCTGCGACGATACCATGATAACTAATATCAAGGCCCACCTCTTCTTCTTCCTCAGTTGCACGGACAGGGATCCAACATTTAATCATATATAAACCGCCCCATGTTAACACGAATCCCCAGACACATATTACGATCAGCCCCAAAACCTGCACACCTAGCAAATCCCAATTGCCCTGTGTGAAGAGGCCATTATTTTTCGAGAATAAACCGACGGCAATGGTCCCCAATATGCCAGAAATTGCATGGACCGGAAAAGCGCCGACAGGATCATCAATACGTTTCGATTCTAACCAATTGCTTCCAGCGATCATTAATAAGCCAGAGACACCCCCAATCAAGATGGCTGCAGCATCACTAACAAAGGCGCAGCCGGCTGTTATGCCGACTAACCCTGCCAAAGAACCATTAATGACAGAAGGGGCATCCGCGCGATGATAACGGAACAAAGTATAAAGAAAAGTGACCGCTCCACCAGCTGATGCTGATAACATGGTTACAATCGCTATGTGTCCAATCTTAGGATCGGTAGCACTTAACGTACTTCCGGCATTGAAGCCAAACCAGCCAAACCATAATAGGAAGGCCCCTACAGAAGCCAAAGGCAAATTACTAGGCAGTGCAATGGTACTCGTCCCCCAGGGTGTGAATTTACCCTTACGCGGACCAATAAAAATGGCTGCAGCTAAAGCTGAGCAACCTCCCAATGCGTGGATGGCAGTTGAACCGGCAAAATCAGAAAAGCCTAGCTTAGCCAGCCAGCCGCCACCCCATATCCAATGTCCTGAAATGGGATAAATGACAGCGGTCATTAAGATGACATAAAGTAAATAAGCGCGAAAATTGATACGCTCAGCAACAGCACCAGAAACAATAGATATCGCGGCAATGACAAAAGCAGCTTGAAATAACCAATACGTGTCTAAAGAAACAGGAATATCGAGATGTGACCAGTTACCCATCGACATGATGCCATTTGTCCCTATCAACCCCCATAGATCCTCTCCGTACATGAGACCAAAACCAATGACATAAAAACAAAGGGTTCCAATCGTAATATCAGCAAAAATCTTCATAAGAATGTTAACGTTATTTTTCTGGCGAACAAAGCCGGCCTCTAAAAGAGCAAAGCCACCCTCCATGAGCAAAATCATGGCAGCGGTCAAAACAACCCAAATCGTATCGAGCCCGGTCGCTACAGCTTGAATGGACATTTAATTATCTTTCCTCCGTTTGTCTCAATGACTTTAACTCGTCAATGATCGATGTTGATAACACAATTTCATTCTTAGAAGCATCCTCTTGCAGTAAGTTAATGACATCATCTAACTCACGGATACGCTGATTGATGGTCTCGATTCTTTTCAAGGGTTCTTTGACATATACAAGGTGCTCAACGGCTTGATGGTGGCTAGGAGGACGACCGGCAAAAAACTTTCTAAGTGGGGATAATGATTGATAAAATGCTTTCTCTCCTTGCTTCTTTTGTTCGTATTGATTAATTTTTTCCTTTATTTTTTCGATTTCTTGCCCCTTTTTCCGTTTGCTCAACTGTAAAGTTTCTATCAGATGATTTAGAGGCAATTCAAAATGAACCCTTTGAGATAGCTCATCGAGTACAATCATAAGTGTTATCCCCTCTTATGCTACGTTTCGTAAATCAGTGACTAAATTTTATAAATATAGCCAACCTATATCAACTTATGTGTTAGATTACCTAACAGCAGCATCAAGAGAAAATATAGACAAGCATTTGAAACTTCTTGATGAGATCAACCCTCTAGCAAGTGAAAGGAGGCTGGGCGTTTGGTACTAAAAGTCGTGAAAATATGGGGCGTGTTAAGGTTAGAGGAAAAATGAGTGAAATACTGCTTTCAATGGCAGTGCATGATATACCCCATCTTCCACAAAATATAAATATGGAATCAAACAAGGAGGTCATAGGAATGCACGAAAAAGATCGTAACAAGGTAGAAGAACACTTTACGCAACAGCAATCAAAACACCCAAAGGTCAACAACAAGACACCTAAATACGGTGTTGCTGCGCAAACGCAGGACGACCAAAAGAATGATAACGGCTCTGACTCTGACCTTTTTTCCAAGCGAATCAATCAGCAGGACAGCTTAGATGAATTGTAAGGTTACCCTTTAAATCCTTTGTTAAAATGGGTTGACTCCGAAAATCTTATTACTTTGGTCAACCCATTTTAGGGGATATCCAATTTTATTCAGCCCTTTTGATGACCACTCAATATCTTTAGGACATTCTTCATGCCTTAGATCATAACGAATTCAGTCAACTCTTTTTTAAACCTCATGATATCACTTATTATATTTCTCAAATACGCTTAGCAAGCTCATCATATACCTGTCTAACCGTTCAACCATCAGTTGATCGGTTAATCCTGTCACACCAAAAGCCGTCCACCCAGGATACACCGTGGGTGGCCCAAAAAGAATGTCACTCAAAGACAATAGATCCCAGTACGGGTCGTAGTTAAACGCTGATCCTGCGTAACTTTGATAGGCGGACAAAAACGCATCGGCAGTTGGAACGTCAAACAACTGTGCTAGGTTTAATCTACAATGGCCAACATCAATCCCAGCAGGCCCCCGACAAGCGTTGACCCAGTCGACGACACCACTAACAGTATGTCCATACCATAAAACATTGGTTGGATGATAATCCCGGTGGATGAAGCACGTCTTAGCTTTGGGACGTGGACCTTTAACGATATCAATGGCGCGTTGCCATAATTCCGGAAAACTCGACCATGACGGCGTTTCTAATGATGCGACATCATTATAGGTAAAATAGGGCCATGGATATCCATCAGCATCCACGGCATGAATCTGGACAAGTGATGCTGCCAGTCCGTCAAGCCAATGGTCTAAATTGTGCGGGCTTAAGACAACAGACCCCTCAAGTTGAGTCATAAGAACAACCGGAACACCACACTCACGTCCAGTTTCATCAAACGCAACGATTTCGGGCGTCGACACATCTGACCGTGACGCTAAGCGGAGGCTCTCCGCCTCGTGGAATGCCAGGTCAGGTTCTTCTTGTAACCATTCCACGTTATCGAACTGACGCAAGACAAAATCCCTCTGAACCTGATTGACTTGAAGCGAAACGCTGTGAACGATAGACGATGTCCCTCCGTATAGTCGACAAATCGACTGAACAGTGGCATAGGAATCTACGGCATCGACCACCCATTTTAACACGCGGTCGGGCAGCTCATTGTCAGAGACTTGTGTCATAGGCTCATCCTATCTATCTAATTTAATTTTAATAAAATGGAAAATATCAAAATTTCCACTTGGAGTACTCACACTCATCAACTTGTTATAATTTGATTTAAGGCATCTACTTCCCTTTAAAGACAGGTTCGCGCTTTTCTTGGAAAGCTTGCATACCCTCCATGGCATCCTTCGTTCCGAAACACAATTGAATTGAATTATATTCTTGTTTTAAAAGGGTTGTAAGATCTGCGTCCGGGCTTGAAGCTAGCAGTCGTTTCGAAAGGGTCAGCGCAATGGGCGGGCCGCTTGCCAATTCATGAGCAAATGCTCTTACCCGTTCATGAAAATCCTCATTAGGAAAGACCTCGTTAACTAATCCCATGTGTTCAGCTTCATCTGGATATACATCATGTCCCATGAAGATCATTTCAGCAGCCTTTACCTGACCGACACGTCGTGGTAAAAAGTAACTCATTCCCGCATCGGGACATAGACCACGACGCACGTAACCCGTTGTTACATGGGCACTTTCAGACATGAAAGATAAATCGCAAGCAAGCGCTAGTGATAGTCCTGCTCCGGCAGCAATACCATTAATTGCAGCAAGCACCGGCTTGTCACAGTGGACAATACTCAGGGCTTGCCGACCGACCCAGCCTAACTCATCCAATTGTTCATGCCGGGTATTGAACCTTTGATTTCCCTCTAAGTCAGTCAGATCAAGGCCTGCACAAAAACCACGTCCCTTACCAGTTATGACAACGACACGGACGTCATCATCCGCCGATGCCGCAGCCAGCGCCCGTTCTATTTGAAAACTCAGCTCATCATTAATGGCATTTAATCGCTCGGGACGATTAAGTGTAATGGTACGTACACCGTCTTGTGTATCAATAACAAGATGTTCCATTCATTTACCCCCAATTATAATAGGTCATCTCGATTCAAACGATATGTGTCTTAAAACGCATATTCATTTCGATACATTTTTACCTTGTTATCAGGCTTATCTGTTAGCAACAACTGCCATTGTGCAACGAGATATACAAATCAGTTTTTCATTTTCACCGGTTATTTTAATATCCCAGACCATTGAGGTTCGTCCTTTGTGAAAAGGGGTGGCGGTTGCTATAACCTCGCCATCGCTCTTACTACGAATATGGTTTGCATTGATTTCCATGCCAACCGGATGGCACTTTCGAAGATCAATGTTGATGGCAGTCGCCATGGATGCTACTGTTTCCGCCAGAGCAACAGATGCCCCGCCATGTAAAATACCAAACGGCTGTCTGGTTTTGGGGCCCACCGGCATCGTCATAACCACCCGGTCTTGCGTAAGTTCCACATAGTCCATTTCGAGTTCCCCAATTAAAGTGTTTTCGCTTTGGGAACGTAATTGTTCAATCAAAGACTCCTTATCTTCTACACCATACAAAGTTAATACTTCTTGAGAAACGATCATTCCACTATGCCTCCTTTAGTCCGCCGTCTTGTATCAATAACAAACGATCCATTCACTTGCCCCCAATTATAAATATCGGCTGTTTGCCAGCCACTGACCACCGTCAATCGTCATACAATCACCATTGATATACCGTGACTCATTGGAAACAAGAAATGCAGCAGCGTCAGCAATATCATCTAGTTTGCCAACCTGACCCAGCGGATTTTGATCTTTGATTTTTTTGACAGCTTCTTCTGAAGCAAACAATTTCGCTGAGCCGCCTGTATTCTCAATGGGACCTGGTGCCATCGCATTGACACGTATGCCGTATCCACCCCACTCAACAGCTAGAGACTTTGTCAAAGCTAAAATCCCGCCTTTTGCTGCAGCAGAGTGAACAACACCAGGGGCACCCGTCCATGCATAGGTCGCCACCATATTAAGCATCACACCGCCCGTTTGTTGTTCGATCATATCCTTACCAACCGCCTGTGTACAGTTCCATGTGCCATTAAGACAAATGTCAATCACTGATTGCCACCCGTTCGGTGATAAATCCTTGGCCGGACATATGAAATTACCTGCTGCATTGTTGACAAGAATGTCAATCGGGCCGAAGCACTCCTTAGCCTGTTCAACCATTTTGTTAACGCTTTCAATATTGCGAACATCCATAGCTACCGTGAGGACTTCTGCCCCCGCTTCTGCTTCAATCGCCTGTTTCGCTTCTGATAATTTATCTTCCCGACGACCTGTGATGACAACATTCGCCCCTTCCTTAGCAAATCGCATCGCCATTGCTTTGCCCATTCCGTTACTGCCACCTGTTACAATTGCCGTCTTCCCATTAAGACTCATAGCTCTTGTCTCCTTTGCTAACTGAATGAATAACCATTCAGTATTTTCTTTTATTATAACATAGAAGCGCACACACAATTTTTGTTTCAGCTAAATATTTAAAAATTTCTATATGAGTGACTGGGACAGAAGTATATTAGTCACAAAATAATCCGAACTTGTTTATTAATCAGTTCGGATTATTTGTTAGCTATTCCCGTCATCGCTTCGTCAAAATTCGTCGCTTTCCGCGGGCCCGGCCTCAGCTAACTTGGTAAAGAAAACCCCCTTACCAAGAGGATCTTCGGCTCGTGCTCCTGCATCTTCAAGCCCATTCAGAGAAGCAAGATGCTTCGTCGCAGTCCAAAGAAGCTTATTCTAAGGCGTTTGTGCTGTTGCCGCAGGCATCTACGTATTTTGACGACGCTTAGAGGTTGCTTTCATATCTTATTGTTAGGCTTCCTGAGTATCCGGTTTAGATTTGTCCCAGCCTCCTACGAAAAGATATGATCGATCCGTTCAACATCCTCGTCGGAAAGTGAAATTTCTGCTGCCCTTAAGTTACTTGTCACTTGCTCGGGACGCTTCGCACCGGGGATAATCACATCGAGTGACGGTCGTGTGAAGTACCAAGCAAGCACAATATGAGCGACCTCTTCTCCTTTAGCATCTGCGATCTCACGAAGCTGGTCAACTTTCTTTAAGTTTTGTTTAAAAGTCTCCCCTTGAAATTCAGGTTTCTTCGCACGGAAATCGGAGAATTGAGTGTTTTCGTCATATTTTCCTGCTAATAGCCCGGATTCAAGAGGAAAGTAAGGAATGAAGGTTATGTTCTCCTGCGATGTATATGGCAACAATTCCTGTTCAGCTTCCCGGTGCAAGAGATTATATTCTGATTGAAGTACATCGACATATCCATCTTTGTTAGCTTCCTTCAACTGACTGATCGTAAAGTTAGAAACGCCAATGGAACGGATTTTCCCTTCATCCTTTAATTCTTTTAAAGCACCCACTGCTTCATCTTTCGGCGTCTTATCATCTGGAAAATGAATATAGAATAAATCAATGTAATCAGTTTTTAGCCGTTTTAAACTACCCTCGACCGATTGCCTTAAAAAAGCTGGGGAGTTATCCATGACCGTGTCCTCGCCAACAAATTTATGCGCCCCTTTTGTTGCGAGGGCGATATCCTCTCTTCGATATTCAGACATCACTTCACCGACAAGTTCCTCTGAACGTTCCGGCCCGTAGATGAACGCTGTATCGAGAAGGTTGATTCCCTGATCGAGCGCGGTTCGAACCACATTTCTCCCTTGTTCTTCATCTAACATATTGGGATATATATTATGTCCCCCAACTGCGTTGGTCCCTAAACCGATGGGGTGCACTGACACGTCAGATTTTCCTAGATAAGTATGATTTGCCATATCTTTATCGACTCCTTATGTACGGATTGGATAGGGCTCTATTTATATATATCACAAATGCCCTTAGATTAAACCTCTTTCTTAAGACCAGTCATGACCGCTCGCTTCCCCTTCTTGGACATCAACTGATTAATAAATTTTCCCAGGATTGGCTCCTTACATTCCTTTTTTCATCAAAAAATTCTTCTAAGATGATTATAACACTGATTCTCTGAAGTGGGGGGGGGGTATGCCCTAATGAAGGGCATACCTTTTACCAATGAGGGAATGGTCCAGGACAACAATACTCTTCAGACGTACATGTTTCCTCCATCGACTCCGTATGAGGGAAGTAATGCATGTGCTTATAGTTGAGTTGGTTAACATGTGTTGTATGGGACGGGTGAACATGCGGAATAATAACATCTTGAGGATGATAAACCACGTTCTCCTGTGGTGGATCAAACTGCGCCGGCATCATTTGTGGCGGACACGGCATGTGTTGAACAGGCTCTTGTACAGGCATATGACAGTCGCAATTCATTGGATGGCATTCATGAAAACCCATATTCATGGTCAAATCTCTCCTTTGTTAATGGACTGCTATCATATTATGTGGGACATTCCTCCATTGGTTGGACTGACATCCTAGGACATCTACCCTTTTTAATTAACCGCGATTCATCATCTAGTCTCCAAAAAACCCGTTGTCGTTCCCTCATGAATAAATTTTTATACTTTCAATCCACTAATAAGAGCATGACCTGCTCGATAATAAAGGACTTCAACATGATTGAAACCAGCCTTGCTTAGCCACCCGATCTGATCTAACAACCTGGATGGCTTATCGATTGGATCATCTGGATAGTAAAATAAATTCCACCGCTCTCTCTGAAAAAAATCATAGGCTTCTAGGTTCCCATATAGTTGCTCAGATTGCTCTTTTACAATCTCATCCCATTCCCGGGCTGCAATGAGTCTAGAGCTTTCTGAATTGGGCTTTATTAAATCAGCAATGATGACTCTGCCTTCTGGTTTTAAAGCACTGTAAAGACGTTGAAATAACGCTTCTTTTCCACGATCATCAAGATGATGAAGAGCTAAACTGCTAACAAAATAATCTACAGGTTCTAATTGATCGACCCAATTGCTCTGATGCAAGTCAAATGTTTTGTAGGTCACTCTATCCTGATAGGACGCTAATCTATTTCTCGTGGCTTCTAACATGCTTTCAGAACCATCTAAAGCAATAACCGTTGATCTAGGATATCTTGTTAAAATAGCTTCTGTCAGCCATCCCCCTCCAACACAGATATCGACGACTGTGAATGCCTCTTGAGTATTTCGAGGTAATAAGTCGATAAATATCTGTTCAAGTTTGTCACGGTCAGGTATCAATGCTTGACCATATTCTAAGAAGAATGCTGAATCCGTATTACTCCATTGTTCATCGGAATTGTATTCAGACATAAGTTAAGGACTCCTCATCAAAACTTCTAAATTTAACCCATTCTTTGTCATGCGGAATGACTTCAACTTTTCTCATTTCAATGCCTCCCCATCATTTTTACACAATCATTTTAAAACCAACGGTTATCATCAAAATATTGTTAACGTAAAATCATAACTGGATTTACCGTTTATCCTGTACGTTGCAATGATCCTTTTTCAGCCTGAGTGATGATATTTTTGTTCACTAGTACCCCTATTAAGGCCACGATCATTAAGGCTGACATAACCATTAGAGCTGTAATCGCTCCGGTTCCACTCATAAATTGTACAAAAATCACCAACAAACCTATACGAATCATTAACTCAATCCCTTTGAAAAAGCTGTTCACCCTGCCAATAATATCATTTGGCACAAGTTCCATCATGATCGTTCTTCTCATAATTCTTGTTCCAGCGTTCCCAAGCCCTGCAAGTAGTGTTACTGATAAAAACACGATGAGCAGCGGTATCTCTGCCATTGTCACAAGAAATACAGTAAATACGGTCATCATTATGGTGATGGTTCCAAAGTAACCTATCCTTTTTCCAAGCATTGGGATGATTAACCCCGCCAAAATGGCTCCAATGGCATAGAACATTTCAGATAAACCAAAGGCGCTTACATTTTCTTCGATTGTAGATGCGATATATACAGGTTTTACATAATTATACACTGTGACACAGATGAAAGGCATAAGTGTCCCTAACAATAACACAACCAAGAGCAACTTCCCCTTTAAAAACTGTAGCCCTTCATAAATATCAGATATGATGGTGACGCGCTTGTTTTGGATTTCATAACGCTTCTGATAGGGAATGAATGAAATAAATACAAAGCTGAACACAAACGTAAAGGTATCGAATAAAAAAATATAATCATAGTCAATGATTCCTAGTAGGATCCCTGCGATCCCTCCGGCCACTGCGCTTGCAGATTGACTTTCAATTTCAAGTATGCCATTTAAGGAACGATAGGATGATCGAGAAAACATTTCCTGAACGATCGCTAATAATGTTGGATAATGTAGTGAAAAATAGAGAGAGAATGAAAACATGAATGTTATTAACTGCCAAGCATGATATTGATCCGCAATCATGCCCCACAAAGTCACTGAACCCACGATAGTCAAGCCAAGGACTTGATTAAAAAGATACACTTTTTTCCTCGAAAAACGATCAATGACGATACCTATATAAGGATTTAAGACAAACAATAAGATTGTGATGCCAAGCATCGTATATCCAAGTATATATTCCCCATTTTCTCGATTAACAAGAAGCCAGCTGGCTCCTATAGATGTAACTCCTGAACCGATCGATGATACAAAATTGGCTAGTACAATCAAAATCAAGCGTCTATCTTTTAAAAGGGTGTTCATCTTCACTCACCTTCCTTAACCAATAGCTTCAAGTCTATTGTATAAAGGTTGAAAGTGAAACACGTCAGTAAAATGATTGAAAAATGAGCCCGCAAAAAGCTTTAGAAATGACCTACAACTTTGGACTGAGAAAGGTGATATAAAGATAACTCATACCTTAATTGAAAAATGTTAAAGGATAGAACAACCAGTAATTATCAACACAAACGACCATAAAGAAACCAATGAATAGCCCAATTACAACAAAAATAGCCCAGCTTAATTTGCTTCTGATCCAACCAAATGAATGCCCAAAAGCTAGGATAACAAATACGATTGTAGCCCAATGGTCAATTGACCAATCGAAAAACCAGCAATCACACTAAAAATGTAAATACAAATGGCAGCGATCCAATAAAGATAATAATAACCTTTTATAGCCATAATGGTTGTTATGAATGTCATACACAGAGCTGAATATGCAACAATAGTTAACAACATTCATCACTCCTCAAATTGTTGCTATAATAAATTAGCCACACCTTAGGTTCTCACTCATGAAGTGTCTAAGATGTGGCATATGCAAGTGATTGTAAATCGATCTTCATATCTACAATAATATGATCATCGCGATGACTTCACTCAAATATCATTGTCATGACGACAACAATAAGCAAGGCCAAATAAATTTTAGAAAATAGACGATCCGGCAGATGGTGGGCAATCCGAGTCCCAATAGGAACACCTATAAATCCTCCCACCACAATACCTATAAAAGCCGGAATATAAACAAAACCCAAACACCACGGTGGAAGACCCGGTTCCTGCATGCCAGTCCATATAGAAGTAATGGTGCCTATCACCGCTACAGGTAAACTTAATGGCGTTGCAAGAGATACAGCATTAATCATTTTTAATTGACACTTTCGCAGAAAGGGGATGATGATGACGCTGCCCCCAACACCTAACAAAGTCGCAATAAATCCAATTCCACCCCCAAGCAATGATGTCTTCGTAGGATCGGGCATCGCTATATCATTGTCTTTAATATCTACAAATGTTTTCTTAATAAGCGATGATGCAATGGTATAAATCATAAATAAAATAAATAAGTACCTAAGTATATTTCCGCCAATGAAAGAAGCCATAACGCCTCCAATTAAAGCTCCACAGGCAATGCCCGGTGCCATTCGAAGAAAAATAAACCAAAGTATATGGCCTTTGCGATGATGAGAAATTGTTGAGTTAATCGCATTCACAATCATGACCGCGAGAGATGTTCCTACAGCCACATGCATAACCAATGAGTCAGGAACATTGAGATTTGGCAACAGCAAATACAGGACTGGTATGACAACAAAACCGCCGCCAAAACCGAACATACTTGACAAAAGCCCTGTTAGAATACCAATCGCTAAAAATAGCGCAATCAAGTACACAAAAAATCCCCCTGAGTAAAAAGCGCAAAACCTTTATCATCTTAAGGTCTTATCTCTCTAATTATCATAAATCTCCAGTATCATTTTCTGTTTATTATACACGCTCTTCAATTTATCCAAAATACCATTTGCCTTGGATGAATAAAAATGGTAATGTAAAATGGTTTTATTATAGTGCTAACATACCATAATGAACGAAAAGGTTGTATTTTTTTATCTAATCGAATTATCATTAATACAAGAGATAGAAATATGAAGCCATTCAGAAGATAAATTAAAGTGGATGGTGAGGTTTTCGGAGGGCATTTCATATGGTCAAGAAAGTCGGATACATCGTTATCCCTTTACTCATTGTTCTAGTTTTATTTCAAGTTTTCAGCGGAAGTGAAAAGGATCAAAAGGATCATAATAAAGACCCTTCCAATTCCGTTCAATCACCGAACGAAGAGGAGGAGGACCCATCAACCAACAACGATTCGAGTCCAGAGACTTTAGTTAACCAAATCTTTTCACAATCAAAAAAGGGAAAAGTATGGCACTCACCCTTTGTTACCGGCCAAAATAAAATACAAAATGTCAAACAAAAATGGGGTCAACCTGAAGCAACAGACACAGCCTCAAAAGGAGATTACGCAAAGTATCCCGACCATAATGTGACAATCGGTTATCAAGATGACCTTATAGTCGATATCAGATCCTATCATTCTGAATTACAAAACATTCATCTTAAAGATATTAAACAGATAAAAGGGAAACCGGATAACATTCGGTATTATAAAGATAACACCCATAATCAGACGATTCTTATTTACAACATCAATCAAAGATATCATCTTAAATGGATTTTACCGAAACCATCAGACCAAGAACCCAATCCTAAAGTTCACCATATATCTGTATCTTTTGATTTAACCAATAAAGGTGATGATCAAGAGGCCGTCTCAGACATCCTTTCAGACATGAGTTTAAATGAAAAAATTGGGCAAATGATCATAGCAGGCATTTCTGGAACCACACTTAATGCCCATACAAAGGATTTAATGAATACCTATCAAGTTGGTGGTCTCATTTTTTACGCCAATAATTTAGAGACGCCTCAACAAACCATTCAACTGCTCAATCAAATCAAATCTAAGAACGCACAAAAACGTTTGCCGCTTCTATTGGGTGTTGACCAAGAAGGGGGACGGATTTCTAGATTGCCCGGAGATATAACGGATCTCCCAACAAATAAAAAAATAGGATCTATTAATCAGTCACAGTTCTCTTATAAGGTTGGTACGCTTTTAGGTCAAGAGTTAAAGGCTTTTGGTTTTAATCTTGATTTTGCACCCGTCCTTGATGTTAACAGCAACCCAAATAACCCAGTTATTGGAGATCGTTCATTTGGCAACAATCCGGATATTGTCAGTAAACTCGGCATACAAACGATGAAAGGCATTCAGTCACAAAATATTGTCCCGGTTGTTAAACATTTTCCCGGACACGGCGACACTTCTGTTGATTCGCATCTTCAGCTTCCAAAAGTGAACAAGAGCCTTAAGGAACTAAAAAGACTTGAATTAATCCCGTTCACTCGTGCTGTCGAAAATGGGGCAGATGCTGTCATGGCCGCCCATATTTTACTGCCGAAAATTGATGATGAATACCCTGCTTCCATGTCTAAAAAAATCCTAACGGGTATTCTAAGAAAACAACTCAATTTTGACGGAGTTGTGATGACTGATGACATGACCATGAAAGCCATAACCAATAACTTCGGAATTGGTGAAGCAGCAGTCAAATCTGTAAAAGCCGGCAGTGATATGATATTGGTCGCACACGATTATCAGAAAATCGTGTCCACAATCGATGCTTTGAAAGCCGCTGTCCAAAAAGGAACAATCACTGAAAAAAGAATTAACACCAGCGTCAAAAGAATCATTCAGTTAAAAAGGACATACGACTTAAATCATGAAAAAACCCAAAACGTTCATGTGAATAGCCTTAATCAATCCGTTAAACAAGTGCTTAATAAGTACGTTGATTGAATGTTACGATCTTTTTATGATTAAAGCTAAGAAGCATACCTTGTTGTAAAAGCGGGTCGACCAGTGATATCTGGTTGACCCCTTCTTTAACGATTACTTTGCTTCATAAGCCAGCCTATACTTGAATCAAACTTTAGAAGCTTTTTTAATATATAGTACCACCTACTTTTACATCTCTGTACTGGCATTAAGCCCGTTCTTGCAAGGGTTGCACCGAATTTTCCGGCTGAAAGGTATCCGGTAATTGATTATCATGGCGATAGACAATCTTTTGAAGAGGGAGTTCAATGCCTTCATCGTCAAAGGCTGCCCTCAACCGTTGCTTAGCCAGCCTTTGGATTTCCCAATGGGCGTTCGGCTCACACTCGGCAATGGCCCGAAGCGTATAATTCCAATCATTCAGCTCCTGAACGCCAAGAACACTGACGTCACCCACAATAGTGTCTTGCTCTTCTTTAAGATCATCCATGACATTTTTAATTATTTCTAAGGCCCGGTCGATCACAGAATCATATCCAACTTTGACATCAATAACAGCAATGGAATTTTCTTTAGAGTAATTCAATACTTGCGAAATTTCACCGTTTGGAATGATGACCACTTCGCCTGTCCAAACTTGCAAGGACGTTATCCTTAACCCGACTGATTTAACCGTTCCCCATAAATCATTAATAACGACAAAGTCACCTTCACCGTATTGGTCCTCTAACATAATAAAAAAACCATTAAGAAAATCTTTGAGCAGACTTTGCGCTGCAAAGGCAATCGCAATTCCCACAACACCAGCCCCAGCCAGCAACCCCCCAATATGAATGTTGAGAATGGGGAGAACGGTTAGTAAAAAAATAAAGTAAAATGCATAGCGAATGATTTTTGTGAATATCGCCACCATCGTTCTTTTGCGCCGATTATTCATTTTGCCTCGCAATCTTAAAGCCCGTTTTACAATTTTATTGGATATATTAATTCCCACTCGAATGACGACAAACAAAATTATGATTTTCAGGATAGCCCAAACCATAGCCGCCATCGTCTCATGGTCATGAATTAACTGGAGCGTATGATCCCATATTGTTTGCAACATTGATCTCCCCCTTGGTGCATTTTATGAACCTGCAGTCCAGATGTCTCACTAATACATACTAATGACTTAAACCGAATAGCACCTCCATTGAAAGGAAGCTACTAAAATACGATTGGATATCACTCATTTGTTTTAGCTATCAATTGACTTAACGATATATATCCTATGAAATAACTAACAATAAAATAACGAATTTTGTCTAAGAATTTCGGAAAGGGTTTTTACTTATATACGCGGTCTTCTTATCCACCTTTTAACTACGGTTTCTTTTTCTTTTCAACATAAAAACACCCCTTTAGGAAATCATCCAAAGGGGTGAAACGGTATAACTTTTTTCAAACAGTTAAACTTTATTTCAAATCCACACGTTTAGCCAAATATCCAAAACTCTTACTCAACTGTCACTGATTTAGCCAAGTTCCTTGGCTTATCGACGTCGCAGTCGCGGTGGAGCGCCGCAAAATAGGCCAACAGTTGCATTGGCACGACAGAAACAAGTGGTGTGAGGTGCTCATGGACTTCGGGCAACACAATGTTATCGTCAAGGTCGTTTTCACCTTCCATACTGACGATACATGTATTGGCACCGCGGGCAGCGACTTCCTGGACGTTGCTGCGGATGCTACCGTTCACATGAGACTGTGTGGCAATGGCGATGACCGGCGTTCCTTCTTCAATTAACGCAATGGTGCCGTGTTTGAGTTCACCGCCGGCAAAGCCTTCAGCTTGAATATACGAGATTTCCTTAAGCTTGAGTGCTGCTTCTAAGCAGACATAATAATCAACCGAGCGACCGATGAAAAAGGCGTTTCGCGTCACTGATAGATAGTCGCGGGCCATTTGTTCGATCACATCTTTTTGGTCCACAAGGGACTGCATGGCGTTAGCTACAATACCGAGTTCCTTCATTGGATCGAAATCTAGTTCAATGCCTTGAGCTTTCGCGGCATCGACAGCCAAGATAGAAAGGACAGCGATTTGCGCTGTATAAGCCTTGGTTGATGCGACTGCAATTTCCGGTCCTGCATGCAACAATAGCGTATGATCCGCTTCACGAGACAGTGTGGAACCGGGAACATTGGTCATGGTCAAAGTGCTGTGACCCTTTTCTTTCACATTCACGAGAACAGAACGACTGTCAGCTGTCTCACCACTTTGTGAGATGAAGATAAACAGCGGTTTGTCTGATAACAGCGGCATGTTGTAGGAAAATTCACTGGCGATGTGAACTTCTGTTGGTACCTCCGCAATGTTCTCAAGCAATTGTTTACCAACAAGACCCGCATGATAGCTGGTACCGCAAGCGATGATATAGAGACGATCGGAGCTTCTGATCGCTTTGCGGATGTCATCATCAAGCTTAATGCGTCCGTCCTCATCTTGGTACTGCATCAGCAATTGACGTATAACCGCTGGCTGTTCATCAATTTCTTTTAACATGTAATGCGGATACGTGCCTTTTTCAATATCACTCGCATCAATTTCCGCTGTATAAGGCCCACGTTCAACCGTGTCACCGTCTAAGGTTTCAATAGCGTAGCCTTCGCGGCTGACAATCACGATTTCTCCATCCATCAATTCCACGAATTGATCGGTTACTTGCAACATGGCCAGCGCATCACTAGCGACAACGTTAAATCCATCGCCGGTACCAACAAGCAGCGGGCTCTTATGTTTACCGACATAAATCGCGTCATCATTTTCTTTATCAATTAAAGCGATCGCGTAGGAACCATGCAACAATGATAGTGTGTGACGGAACGCAGCTTCTACGGTTTTACCACTGTGAACCCATTCTTCGACCAGCTGTACAATCACTTCTGTATCTGTCTCACTTTTGAGTTCTACATTCGCTAAGTGCTCATTGCGAAGCTGCTCATAGTTTTCAATAACACCGTTGTGAACTAACGTGAACCGTGCCGTATGGCTTTGGTGCGGGTGAGCGTTTTCTTTACTCGGTGCACCATGAGTCGCCCATCTCGTATGACCAATACCTAATGTTGCGGTCACATCTTGATTTGTGGCTGCTTCCAATGCCGCAATCCGACCTTTTTCTTTAACAACATTAAGCTCTTCATCATCTAAAAGAGCGATGCCTGCTGAGTCATAACCTCGATATTCAAGCTTTTTTAATCCGTTTAATAAGATGTCTTGTGCGCTTTCTTCTCCAATATATCCGACAATACCACACATGTTGTTCTTCCCCCTAGTAAGTGGGGTAAGAAAAATGCAATATGATGGGGTGATTTCTTACCCCACTTGTTTTTTAGTCGTGCTCACTGCCGGGCCCTTGTGCAAAGAGTCGCCTCTTTGTTTTCAAACCGCGGCTAACGGATGTAAGCCGATCCGAGAGGTATCCGCCGAAGCCTCGATTAACCTCTTCCTCGTCAACTATCTCCCGTTTCCGAACATGGGACATAGTCCTGGCGCTTTTTCTTAACTGTCTTCCCCTCTATCCACCTTCCCATTTTTGAATAAAAACACTTTAAAATTGTACAAAGGAACTGAGAAAATGTCAATCTCAATTCCCCTTTATTATTAGACATATGCACCCGCAAAACCTTGTGTGATGATGCATGCATCCATTTTATATGATTACACTCATGCTTCCTTAAGACCCAATTCATCACGAACAACATCGGCCACTTGATCAACGTATTTGCGGCTAAGTTCTTCAGTGGGAGCCTCCACCATCACTCGAACAAGGGGTTCGGTTCCAGAAGGTCTCACCAAGATACGTCCGTTGCCCGCCATCTCCTGTTCAACTTGGTCGATCGTTGCTGCGACTTGAGGATTGTCAGTGACACCGTGTTTGTCAGTGACTTTGACATTAACAAGTTCCTGTGGGAATTTCTCCATTTCAGCCGCTAATTGTGAGAGTTTTTTTCCTGTTGATTTCACGATACTGACAAGTTGTAGAGCTGATAACATGCCGTCACCCGTCGTCGTGTGATCCAAGAAAATAATATGGCCTGATTGTTCACCACCGAGTGAATAACCTTCATGGCGCATCAATTCCATCACATAACGGTCACCGACTTTTGTTTGTTTTGTAACAATACTCTCTTCTTCCAGCGCCTTATAAAGCCCCATGTTACTCATGACAGTGGTCACCAAGGTATGCTGGCGTAACTGACCTTCTCTTTTTAAATACTTCGCACATATATACATAATTTTGTCGCCGTCGACAATCTGACCATTTTCATCAACAGCTATCAACCTGTCACCGTCACCGTCAAACGCGAGACCAAGGTCTGCGCCTTTTTCCTGCACGAAATTGACCAAAGCATCGGTATGGGTTGAACCGACATTATCATTAATATTGTAACCGTCCGGTGATGTGCCAATGGTTGTGATATCTGCCTCAAGATCAGCAAATAAATGCGGTGCGAGTGAGAAGGTAGATCCATGTGCGCCATCCAAGGCAATGTGTAAACCGGAAAAATCATCTTCATCAACGGTTTGCTTCAAGAATTGTAAATACTTCTGCCCGCCTTCAAAGTAATCTGTTACAGTTCCTAACTCTGTTCCGGTCGGACGAGGCAGGTCATCTTCACCTTTAAACAACGCTTCAATATGTTCTTCCTGTTCATCCGTTAATTTAAAGCCGTCCGAACCAAAGAATTTAATACCATTATCAGCAACTGGATTATGAGAAGCTGAGATCATAACACCTGCCTGAGCGTCCATAGCCTTAGTGAGATAGGCAACACCAGGTGTTGATATAACGCCAAGCCGCATGACTTCAGCACCTATTGACAGTAAACCAGCAATTAAGGCACTTTCTAACATGTAGCCAGAAATACGTGTATCCCGGCCGACAAGAATTTTCGGGCGCTCTGCCGATTTCGTCAGTGCATAGCCTCCAAATCGACCTAATCTAAAAGCCAATTCCGGTGTTAATTCCGTATTGGCTATGCCCCTAACACCATCCGTTCCGAATAACTTAGACATAAACAATCGCTCCTTCATCACACACTTTCTAATTGTGTGGTCAATCAGATTGAGACTCGCTGTTCACTTTGATTTTGGTATTTTCCTTCGAGACAATGGCTTTAACGTAATCAGGTGTCTCAACTTGAAGCTCAGCTTGATGTTTACCTGCTTTGAGATCTGATACATCTACATATACTTGAAAATCGCCACGTCTAACCGAACTTAATACCTGTTCAGTTCCTTCTAGGGTCACATCGACAGCTCGATCCGGGGGATCAAGGAATTCAACGGTCTGGTCCTTATCCAATCCACGGACACCAATTGACACCTGTTTAAATGAATGTTTTTGGCTCTGACCGACATCAACCTTGACTTGTACCGTTTCAGGCTTGACCATATCAACACCCTTCGGCATGGGCACATCAACATCCAATGTTTGACCTTCTGTCACACCGTCAAGCGGAACTTTAACGGTACTCAAATGGTTGATATCGCTGATAACATCCTTTTCACCATAGATATCAACTTTCTTAGGACTTACGGTTATCGATGATAAACTTGTCCCATCGGGAAGCTGACCCTTAGTTTCTGTCTTAACATTCATGGTTTTTGAAGGAGACAGCAAAGGGATTTCCACGTCAGCGGATGAAGGATTCATTTGAACGTCCAATTGATTACCGTTGTCATCATAGGCCTTCAAATTCAGCTCCCGGGAAATATCTTCGTTCGCCCCCTTCACATTAATGACACCTTTAATATACGAAATCGAATCGATGACTTGCTTTCCTCCCGTTACTTCCACTGTTTCTGGTTCTATAGTGGGGTCTCCCAGCTGGTAGCCAGCCGCTAATTTTTGTTCATTAATAAAGTCAATATTGACCGGGAAAGACTCTGTCACTTTTTTCTGAATCGTGACTCTGACACTGGATGGAATGATATTCACATTAAGACCATTCTGCAACCCCTCTGATTGAATGGGAACTTTATAAGTACCGGGACCTTTCCCCTCAAGATCAACAAAGACATGTTTGGTGATTCTAAACTTCGTCGTTTGAACTTGTTCCGGAGAACCTTTAACTTGTAACTTAACTTCTTCCGGCAAACCAAGAACAACATACTTATCCTTATCATATTCCGCCGATAATTCCTCCGAAGACGTCTCAATGGCTTCTCCGTTATCAGAAAAGAACGGAGTATTGGCCTGAGAGTCTTGTTCAGAAGTGACGACAGTGTAGAGCATAAGTGCAATTAGAAAAGCTATCAACTTCATAAACCAACGGCTTTTAAAAAGTTTATCCATTGTCCTTACCTCTCCAATGCCAAATTGATCCGCTTGCAGCTCGTTTATCTTGCACCAATATTTCTTCGGATAATAACTCGCGAAGCTTGTCTTCCGATATATCGCGATGAAGTTCGCCGTTTTTCGTTAATGAGATATTACCGGTTTCCTCAGAGACGATAATTGTTATGCTATCGGTCACTTCACTAATGCCCATGGCAGCCCTATGCCTTGTACCAAGTTCCTTCGATATAAGTGGACTTTCCGAGAGCGGCAAGTAACAAGCAGCGGCTTTGATATCATGATCTTTTATAATGACAGCTCCATCATGCAGAGGCGTGTTCGGTATAAAAATATTAATTAACAGTTGTGATGTCAAATGGGCATTCATGGTAATACCTGTTTCGATATAATCATTCAGCCCCGTTTCACGTTCAATGGACATTAAGGCGCCGATGCGTCGTTTAGCCATATACGATACCGCCTTAATAATTTGATCAATCGTTTGTGTTTGCCGCTCTTCTTCCTGGATCTCACGGGTGAATAACCGGCCGCGTCCTAAATGTTCCAATGCCCGGCGTAACTCTGGCTGGAAAATAATAATAATGGCAAGCAAGCCGTATGTAATGGTCTTATCCATAATCCATTCAAGAGTTCTTAAACCAAGGAAGCTACTCAAAAACCAAATAGCAATGATAAAAGTAATTCCTTTTAATAATTGGACAGCCTTTGTACCCTTAATGACCATAATCAATTTATAAATGACGTAGGTAACAAGCAGTATGTCAACAACGACACGAAGTGACTTAAGTAAATCTATGTCAGACCATGATAACATGGTAACTTGCCTCCAAAATATAAAAAATGTTCTTTCTTAGTGTTTTTTATTATAACATACTTATTCGTCACTCTTCTTTTAAGTGATATGAAAAATTCATAACACATCTTTAGTCTATGTGGGTCACTCTATAAATATGGGAAAACTTGTGATAATAGAGACCAACTTAACTGTTGGTCTCTATTGATATGAAAAATAAATGCTTAAATGCATCCTTTAGATTGTACCAAACCCATTCCATGATTTGATTAACTTCTTCGATGTCACCAGCAACCGATCCTGCCGAAGCCTTTAAAGTCGAATTTTTTATTAGAATCACATCGCCGCTGACTTGTCCTTTGACGTCAACATGACCGTTCTCAACAACTAAATCACCCTTAATCGTTTCACCTTCAGGAACGATAACGGTGTTGGCTGAAGCGTATTGCAGTTGACCTTCACCTTGGACATAGGCATTGAATGGACGATCAACCCACATTGAAAAAATATACCCCATCATAAGCACCAGGAATACAGCCGCTGCTGAAACCATAGGGTGACGCTTCAACCATTGCCGGAATCGTTTGTTATGATCTTCCTTAGGTAGCTGCTGCATCACTTGGTCAGTAAAGTTTTGTGACGGCTTATCACCCGTCTGATGACTTAATGAGTGTAATTGCCTGTCGACAAGAGACATTTCATCATAATAACGGCGGCATGGTTCACAGTAACTGATATGATTGTGAATGTCTTGCTTTTCTTCTTCTGATGTATCTCCGTCCAACATTTTTTGTATGAGACTAATATATGTTTTGCTACAACCCATCCATCTCACCTCTTCTGGGAATCAAGCATTCGTTTTCTTAAAGCTTCTCTTCCCCTGTGAATCCTAGTCTTTACTGTCGCAACCGGGATACCCATAATGTCACTGATCTCTTTCAAGCTAAAATCTTCAATATATTTCAGTGTAATGGCTGTTTTATATTTTGGCGGCAATTTGTCAATTTCATGCTGTAGCCACGATGCAGTTTCATGATTTAACACCGTCTGCTCTGGACCATCTTCATTAGATGGCAAATGAGCATACATATTAAAGCCATCGGTGCCCGGAATATCGGCATCAAGATAAAAACTGGGCTTTTTTTTACGCAGATAGTCAATCGATAAGTTAGTCGCAATACGAAATAGCCATGTTGAAAATTTGTGTGTATTCTCATAGCGATTAATATTTGTGTATGCTCGAATAAAGGTTTCCTGAGCAAGGTCCTCAGCTTCTTGAGGGATGCGAACAAGACGTAAACAAATATTATAAACTTTAGTTTTATACATTTCGACTATCTGAGCAAAAGCTTGCTGGTCACCATGTCTTATTTCTTTTATGAGTAATTGAACCGTATCTTCCATATCCCCTAAGCCCCATTTCTGTGGCTATCCTAAACTACGCATAACATGCCACTTAGGTTTCAAAAATAATTTTAACAAATATTTCTTAACGCGTGTTTAAAAGTTTGAGTTTATTATCGAATATTATTTAATGACAGGTTTTAAAGGACATATCAATCGGGAATCCTAATAAGAAAGACCTACGGGAGGGTTTTGATTGGGACAAATGAAGCTCAAAGGTGAAATTGAACAGGCCAGGCAAGCATTAATTGAAGAGGCTCGACATCGTTCATTAACAGAAGCCGATATTATTTCATCGAGCACACAACTGGATCGCTTAATCGTGGATTACCACAAATTAAGGACTGATGTTCCATCAACTAAGACTAGGCATAAATAGTGGGGCTGCCTTGTATGTAAGGCAGCCCCGATTTATTTAATATAAACCATTCATAATAACTTCTCACCGAATAGTGATCCCATTAAATCAACGGCAACAACTGCCGTTTTATTTCGTTCGTCAAGGATCGGATTCACTTCTACAAACTCTGCAGATGTCAGAATATCTGCATCTGCTAACATTTCCATCGCTAAGTGGCTTTCCCTAAAAGAGATACCTCCATTAACAGGGGTGCCTACACCCGGCGCATCACTCGGGTCCAATCCATCTAAATCCAAACTTAAATGAACACCATCTGTCCGCTCTTTGAGATATCGAATCGCTTCATTCATCACTTGGGTCATCCCAAGACGGTCAATCTCATGCATGGTGTAAACATTGATCCCTTTTTCTTTAATTAACAGCCTCTCTTCAGCATCCAATGAACGTGCACCAATGATCACAACGTTCTCAGGCTTGACTTTCGGAGTATATTGCCCGATTCCCGTAAGTGCTTCGTCGCCAATTCCAAGACTAACAGCTAACGGCATACCATGAATATTACCGCTCGGCGATGTTTCACCTGTATTTAAGTCACCATGAGCATCATACCAAATGACACCCATATTATCATAAGCATGAGCTGTTCCTGCCAGTGTTCCTATTGCGATGCTGTGATCACCACCAACGACTAAAGGAAATCGTCCTTGTCCGACAATGTGTTTAACAGTTTCATATAATTGAATATTTGAATTCGTAATCGCTTTCAAATTTTTTAAGCCTTGACGTTGCTGATCCCTTTCATTATATGCTATTTGGATATCTCCAGAATCATCAACATCGTGACCAATGTCACGAAGCCGTTCCAACATACCTGCGTAGCGAACCGCACTTGGACCCATATCAACGCCTCGACGCGCCTGCCCCATATCCATAGGTACACCTATGATTGCAATATTTTTAGCCAAGTCACGCAACCTCCCTCTTTAAATTAAGGTTTTCTTAGAATTTCGCCGTTTTTCTCCATATTTCTTTTTGATCAATCAAAGTCCACGGTTGTTTTTAGTCCTATTATTTCCTACTAATGATATATATGGAACTCAGGCATGAGACTGAATAAACCTTAATGGCAAAATACCATTAAATGGATAATCTAGATTTATGATCGCACCTTGGATCTCCACTTTTTACATGGCGGTGGACCCTCCCATGTCTCTCGGCGTCTATGCGCGCAAATTCCTTCGTTCGACCTAACCATGGTGGATGCCGGAAATGCTCCCTTGGCGGGTCTATGCCCTAATGGATGAAATAACGACCGGCTTCTCCGTGCTTCAATTGTCAAAAGATGTTTCAAAACGATGTCTGTACGTCTTGTTAAGCGACTTCCTGTAATGTCGAAATCATTGGGATATCACGAAGCATGCGTTCTTCACTGAACGTACACTTTCGTGTACCTAATACATAAAAGATTTTGATGAGTTTTCTGCTTAGCGCAATAAACGATTGTTTGCCTGTTAGCGGATTATTGGGCCGATGTCGATAGTAATAATGAAGCTGCTTGAAACCTTCATTGTGTAACGATAATGGGCGTGCCACTTGATACAATAAACTTCGCAGTCTTCTCCGGCCCCGTTTGGTGATGGTCGTTTGACCTTTGAATAATCCTGATTGATTCATCTTTAGATTGAGTCCCGCTAATTTGATAACTTGGCGTGGATCCCGATAGTTCGATAAATCACCAACTTCAGCGAAAAAGCCAGCCACGGTCATGGCACTTACGCCTTTAATCGCCATCATTTGATCGGACCCCGGAACGTGAAGAATGATTTCTTCGAGTTGTGCTTCAAGAGCGATTAGACGTTCTTCAAGAGCCTTATACTGGTCAATCAAATAACGAATTTCCTGACGTGCCATGCGTAATCCCACTGTGAGGCCAACACTGTCATCAGCTGCCTGTTTTAGGGCCTGTATGCGTTTGATACCCACACCGCGTTTGGCAGCCTCTTTGACTTCCAGAAGCAAATCTTCTTCCGAAGTTTTACGGATATCTTCTGGCATATAGCCTCTTTCCAATAGATGAAGGGCAGCCTTCCCGGACCAGTCCTTAAAGACATCAAGAAACTCTGGAAAGTATCGATCAAGCGCATTATGCATTTGGGCTTTGATCGAGGACATATCTTCCTGGATGATATCATAGAGTTTCATGCCTTCCCGTAATTCAGCGTACACATCCTCCGGTAATGTAGGTTCATGATAACGGCCATCACGCACGACCTGGGCGATGACTTTGGCATCTTTTGTATCGTTTTTCGTTGGTGAGTCATCATCCAATTCCTTGGATCGCTTGACCTTCATCGGATTGACGACAACCACTTGAAACGCCTGGCCTTTCAAGTGATAGGCTAAATTCAGCCAGTAATGGCCCGTTGGTTCCATCCCAACGATGATGTTGGAGCGCGCGTATTTTTCGGACAAGTTCTCAGCCCATTCGATAAGATTTGAGAATCCCTGCAGCGAATTGGTGAATACCAGCCGTTTGACAAGATCTCGACCACGATCATCTATCGCACGGGCCACGTGTTTGCGTTTCGCCACATCAACCCCGATAATTAATGTTTGTTCGTTGATTTGCGCTAATCGATTATTTTGTGTAAAATCCATTGTAGAAGTCCTCCTTCGGTACTCAATTCGAGGTCATGCATGACACTCTCTATCGTACCAAGGGGACTTTTTTTATGCACTTTTCATTTTCGTTGAGTTCCCTTCAAATTTTCTTCCTTACAGGAATGCTCCCTGTATCATTTTTACTACATTCGCGAGATTTTATTAAATGCATAAGTCTATTTTACATGGTTTCATATAATTAAAAAACCTTAAACGGCAAAGTTTAAGGTTAACGAAAGGGATTTGTATGAATGATTAAGGGATTGGTGGAGCCTAGCGGGATCGAACCGCTGACCTCCTGCGTGCAAAGCAGGCGCTCTCCCAGCTGAGCTAAGGCCCCATGGAGCGGAAGACGGGATTCGAACCCGCGACCCCCACCTTGGCAAGGTGGTGTTCTACCGCTGAACTACTTCCGCAACTGGTGAGCCATGGAGGATTCGAACCTCCGACCCTCTGATTAAAAGTCAGATGCTCTGCCAACTGAGCTAATGGCTCTTAATATTTAAGACAATATTAAAGTGATTTTTATTAAGTGGTGGAGGGAGTAGGATTCGAACCTACGAACCCGAACGGGAGCGGATTTACAGTCCGCCGCGTTTAGCCACTTCGCTATCCCTCCATATGATTAAGCATGCCGGCCGAGGGACTCGAACCCCCAACCTACTGATTACAAATCAGTTGCACTGCCAGATTGTGCTAGGCCGGCATAATGGTGGAGGATGCAGGGCTCGAACCTGCGACCCCCTGCTTGTAAGGCAGATGCTCTCCCAGCTGAGCTAATCCTCCATAGTGGTGACCCCTACGGGATTCGAACCCGTGTTACCGCCGTGAAAGGGCGGTGTCTTAACCACTTGACCAAGGGGCCAAACATCTTGTCCTGCCAACCGACGCTTTTTATTATACCCAGTGCGTCTTTTATTGTAAAGGGGAAATAAAATAAAAAGATTATTAAGATAAATCAAATAAGGTGTTGATTATTTCCTCCTATTTGGCAGCCAGCGCTCAATTAATGATGGATATAACTGCAAATACTGTACAGTAATGACGGCTGGCAATATATATCCAACGGTTGCCTCGACCACTGCCACGATTCGCGCCCAATGATAAGGTGTCATGTCACCATATCCTACTGAAAATAATGTGATGGAACTGAAATACATCGTTCTTGTCAATTGATCAAACCATAATGGGGCAAAAATTTGACCCCCACGGTGCTCCACAATCCTACCTAAATCAAGAAAGTCTAAGGCAAGATATATCAGAGTGAAAGTTAAAATAATATTCATACATAACATTAACAATGCCAACGAGCGGTACCAAACATTCCGATCAAGCATGTCCATTTCCCCTCCTATCGATGCATATGCTCACCTGAGATCAATTATGAATTAAACATGACTGGACCCCTTTGCACCGAAACTTAATTCCTGAATAACATATAATGATAATTGCCTATTTTTGGAGGGAATCTTATGTATCCTAAATATCCTTATTACACCGTCACGACCCAGTACAAACAACAACCACTATCATTTCCACCTCAACACCAACCCAGACAACCTGGTATTGAATCATTAATGGATCCAAGGCCCATCATCGAAAATCCTGAATATCATGGCAGTCATAAGCTGAAAAATAAAGTTGCCATTATAACAGGAGGCGATAGTGGCATTGGCGCTGCTACAGCAATTAGTTTTGCTAAAGAGGGAGCAGACGTTGTGATTCCATACTTTTATGATTATGAAAACGAAGATGCTATGAGAACAAAACGTCGAGTCGAGGAACTTGGCGGACAGTGTCTCTTAATCATTGGTGACCTTAAAGATCCAAAGCATTGTCAAAACGTCATCAAGACCACAATCGATTCATTTGGTGAACTGAATATTCTCGTCAACAATCACGGTGTCCAATTTCCACAGGAAAACCTCACGGACATTTCAATCGAGCAATGGGACACAACGTTTAAGACAAATATTTATCCCTTTTTTTATATGGCCAAAGCCGCCCTTCCTTATCTAGAAAGCGGTGACGCCATTGTCAATACAGCCTCTGTGGTTGCTTACGAGGGAAATAAAAGACTCATTGATTATACAGCAACAAAAGGAGCCATTGTCGGATTTACCCGTGCGCTGTCCCAAAATCTCGCTACTCAAGACATTCGCGTCAACGCTGTTGCCCCCGGGCCTATCTGGACCCCGTTGATCCCTTCCAGTTTTTCTGTAGAACAAGTCGAAACATTTGGTCTTGATACGCCGATGAAGCGCGCCGGACAGCCATTTGAACTCGCCCCCGCCTATGTATATTTAGCATCTGATGACTCACGCTATGTCACCGGTCAAGTTATTCATGTTAATGGTGGGCAAATGGTAAGTTCATAAGTAAATAAGGGAGCCCAAAAATTGTAGAGCACCCTTATTCTAGTTATTTCCCTAGAAATAATTTAAACACATGTACGTTAATTGAATAGATAAAATAATTGTCCAAACAATCATAATTCTCTCCTGAGAGGAACCCATTTGTTCGTATAAATCGTGTTAATCAGTTCTCTACCTACATTTTGCTAGCCTTATTTTGGGATGTTTAGTACGTTTTCCGCCATCCCTACTCTGTTCAATATAGACCGCATCTCGTTTATTTATGACAAGATGAATCTGACAAAACATAAAAAAACCCCTTGATATCAAGGGGTTTTCATCTTTTCTGTATCAGAGCTTCCAACCGGACTCGAACCGGTGACCTCATCCTTACTATGTATAATCGGGCGTCATAATCAACATTTTGCCCAATAATCCGTTGGAAAACTTCCTATTATATAGACGTTTCTATTCGCTCGTTGTTTTTTTACCCATTGCCAGTGTGGGTTTTCATTAAAGAGTGAACTTGATACCGGGAATTCGTTTTTGTCTATGAACTTCCCCTGATCGTCTCTCGTCTTTCGGTGAACGCTCGTTTTTGTGTAAGGGGTTTTATATTTTAAGTGTTGCCGCAGAACAGTTTTGCATTCATCATATTCAGCAGCCATGAACAGCGCTAATCTAATAATTTAATTTCTATCGGACGTCATTTGAAAAGCTGCGTTTCAAAGTCCAAACTGGAGCATTTATAGGAGCTTTCATGTAGTATTCAGGTATCAGATACAAAAAAGCCTCTTAGTACTAAGAGTTTTTTTATTCATTTACTTATTTAATTATTAAATCAAAACTGTTCCTTTTAATACTCCATAAACGAAACCAACTATAAGAGCTATAACACCTATAAAAACCATACTTGATTTCTTAGACCTAAAAGCTAACCTTTTCATTAAATCACCACCAACAAGTAGCTGCGTAACCGAGACCGCCTCCTACTAAACCTGCACCAACAGCACCTTTTCCAAATCCTTTCAAGCTACATGACATTGTTTGAATACCACTTGTTTCTTGATCAGTACTATAGTATTGATCATAATTAACATCAGGTACATAAGTTTTCACGTTATAATTATATTTTACTGCATTACGATCAACATCAGCATTAATTTGTGCAAATGAAAACTTATAATATTTTGCGACTTTTAATCCAACAATATCTATAGCCTTTTCCGTATTAATTTTAGCATAACCTTGATCAGCTATTTTTGTAAAGCTTCTAACCTTTCCCGATTCTTTATTGGCTTTTTGATATAAATCTTTCGATACATTTAAATCAAAGTTATTCTTATTCAAGTCAGAAATGTTAAAGATGATCTGATATTGAAGCTCAAAAAACATACACAAAGGAATATTATCAGAGTGTATGTACCAAGAGCTTAATTTAATGAAATTGACTACAGAAAAGCGAGACATTGCGATAATTGATGAAACACCAAAAAGTTATGCTTTCAAAGTTAGTGAACGACGTTCCAGTTATTTTTCTAATAAATCAATAAAGTTATGATCCAACTTTAACGTTTTAGCCTTTGGTTTATGTTTATTGGAACAATTATCTTTTGGATAACAGGACGTATAGATTCGCATATGGATTTTTTGAGCATAGATATAAGGTCTGTAAGGTACGTTAAGAGATTAATTAAATCAAAACAAATGTAGCTATTGATAAATAGAGAAATTGTTAGTGGCCCTTCGCGAAATGCTCTTTAAAAATCGTTTGTGCCAAATTTGTGCCAATCCGTTTTTAACACAAAAAATGACGGGACATCAGATAACCAATGAACCCCGCCATATCAATGCTTCTATGAGAGCTTCCAACCGGACTCGAACCGGTGACCTCATCCTTACCATGGATGCGCTCTACCGACTGAGCTATGGAAGCAAGTCAAAAGTTTAATAATGAAGTAGCCTGGCGGCGTCCTACTCTCACAGGGGCAAAGCCCCAATTACCATCGGCGCTGAAGAGCTTAACGACCGTGTTCGGGATGGGAACGGGTGTGACCTCTTCGCCATCACCACCGGGCTCACAGGATGTGAGTCAGTTCAGTGTTGTCACAGGACGTGACGTTCTTAGTTGAACATCCTTTTGACCACTATAACATCCTCGCTTATACAAACAAACATGCTATGTAATTAAAGGCTTGCGCCTTCAGAACTAGAAACGAAAGTAGAAACGCATCTCAATTAGGATAAGCCCTCGACCGATTAGTATCCGTCAGCTCCACGTGTCACCACGCGTCCACACCGGACCTATCAACCTCATCATCTCTAAGGGGTCTTACTGGCCTAACGCCATGGGAAATCTCATCTTGAGGGGGGCTTCATGCTTAGATGCTTTCAGCACTTATCCCGGCCACACTTAGCTACCCAGCTGTGCTCCTGGCGGAACAACTGGTACACCAGCGGTGTGTCCATCCCGGTCCTCTCGTACTAAGGACAGCGCCTCTCAGATTTCCTGCGCCCGCGACGGATAGGGACCGAACTGTCTCACGACGTTCTGAACCCAGCTCGTGTACCGCTTTAATGGGCGAACAGCCCAACCCTTGGGACCAACTTCAGCCCCAGGATGCGATAAGCCGACATCGAGGTGCCAAACCTCCCCGTCGATGTGGACTCTTGGGGGAGATAAGCCTGTTATCCCCAGGGTAGCTTTTATCCGTTGAGCGATGGCCCTTCCATGCGGTGCCACCGGATCACTAAGCCCGACTTTCGTCCCTGCTCGACTTGTAGGTCTCGCAGTCAAGCTCCCTTATGCCTTTGCACTCTGCGAATGATTTCCAACCATTCTGAGGGAACCTTTGGGCGCCTCCGTTACCTTTTAGGAGGCGACCGCCCCAGTCAAACTGCCCACCTGACACTGTCTCCGAACCGGATCACGGTTCTAGGTTAGGATATCCGAATCGTCAGGGTAGTATCCCACCAGTGCCTCCACCGAAGCTGGCGCTCCGGTTTCTCTGGCTCCTACCTATCCTGTACAAACGATACCGATACCCAATATCAAGCTACAGTAAAGCTCCATGGGGTCTTTCCGTCCTGTCGCGGGTAACCTGCATCTTCACAGGTACTATAATTTCACCGGGTCTCTCGTTGAGACAGTATCCAAGTCGTTGCACCTTTCGTGCGGGTCGGAACTTACCCGACAAGGAATTTCGCTACCTTAGGACCGTTATAGTTACGGCCGCCGTTTACTGGGGCTTCGATTCGCTGCTTCTCCCGAAAGGGATAACAGCTCCTCTTAACCTTCCAGCACCGGGCAGGTGTCAGCCCCTATACGTCACCTTTCGGTTTAGCAGAGACCTGTGTTTTTGGTAAACAGTCGCTTGGATCTTTTCACTGCGGCTCATCCAGGCTCATCACCCGGACGAGCACCCCTTCTCCCAAAGTTACGGGGTCATTTTGCCGAGTTCCTTAACGAGAGTTCTCCCGAGCGTCTTAGGATGCTCTCCTCGCCTACCTGTGTTGGTTCTGGGTACGGGCACCTACCGCCTCGCTAGAGGCTTTTCTTGGCAGTGTAGGTACAGGCCCTTCGGTACTTAAATTCCCTCCTCATCACCGCTCGGCTATAAGATGGCGGGATTTGCCTCACCATCAGCCTTACGGCTTGAACGCACGCTTCCATCCGTGCGCTGGCCTTGCCTTCCTGCGTCCCCCCGTCACTCGGACGGCGGCAGGTGGTACAGGAATTTCAACCTGTTGTCCATCGCCTACGCCTTACGGCCTCAGCTTAGGCCCCGACTAACCCTGAGCGGACGAACCTTCCTCAGGAACCCTTAGGCTTTCGACGGAAGGGATTCTCACCCTTCTTTTCGCTACTCATACCGGCATTCTCACTTCTAAGCGCTCCAACAGACCTTCCGGTCTGACTTCAATGCCCTTAGAACGCTCCCCTACCATGACAACGTCATCCACAGCTTCGGTGATACGTTTAGCCCCGTTACATTTTCGGCGCAGCGCCACTCGACCAGTGAGCTATTACGCACTCTTTCAATGATGGCTGCTTCTAAGCCAACATCCTGGTTGTCTGGGCAACGCCACATCCTTTGCCACTTAACGTATACTTAGGGACCTTAGCTGGTGGTCTGGGCTGTTTCCCTCTCGGCTACGGATCTTATCACTCGCAGCCTGACTCCCGAGGCTAAGTCTTTGGCATTCGGAGTTTGACTGAATTTGGTAATCCGGTGAGGACCCCGCACTCAATCAGTGCTCTACCTCCAAGACTCTTCCCTCGAGGCTAGCCCTAAAGCTATTTCGGGGAGAACCAGCTATCTCCGAGTTCGATTGGAATTTCACCGCTACCCACCGCTCATCCCCGCATTTTTCAACATACGTGGGTTCGGGCCTCCATCCAGTGTTACCTGGACTTCACCCTGGCCATGGGTAGATCACATCGGTTTCGGGTCTGCAACCACAAACTCATACGCCCTGTTCAGACTCGCTTTCGCTGCGGCTCCGCCTCTTCAGCTTAACCTTGCTTGTGATCGCAACTCGCCGGTCCATTCTACAAAAGGTACGCCGTCATCCCCCGAAGGGGACTACGACTACTTGTAAGCACACGGTTTCAGGTTCTCTTTCACTCCCCTTCCGGGGTGCTTTTCACCTTTCCCTCACGGTACTGGTTCACTATCGGTCACTAGGGAGTATTCAGCCTTGGGAGATGGTCCTCCCAGCTTCCGACGGGGTTTCTCGTGTCCCGCCGTACTCAGGATCCACACCCGTGTCATCCGGCATGTCGATTACAGGGCTATTACCTTCTTTGGCTGGCTGTTCCAAGCCGATTCATCTATACCGATGCCACGTGATGGTGTGTCCTACAACCCCAAGAGACTCGCTCTTGGTTTGGGCTGGTCCCGTTTCGCTCGCCACTACTCAGGGAATCGCGTTTGCTTTCTCTTCCTCTGGGTACTAAGATGTTTCAGTTCCCCAGGTGTGCCTTTCATACCCTATGAATTCAGATATGAATACGACCCGTTCAGGGTCGCGGGTTGCCCCATTCGGAAATCTCCGGGTCAAAGCCTACTTACAGCTTACCGGAGCATATCGGTGTTCGTCCCGTCCTTCATCGGCTCCTAGTGCCAAGGCATCCACCGTGCGCTCTTCATAGCTTAACCTATGAGATGCTTTGTTTCTACCTTCGTTATCCAGTTCTCAAGGAACAACTTGAGAGATTCCTCTCTCAAAACCAAACAAAACTCATCAAGCGCTGAAGCATAGTCAAGGATCATCACCGACAATCTGTCGGTAGGTTCNGGCTCGCAAATGCGAGTCCATGTATCGTTCTTATATCCTTAGAAAGGAGGTGATCCAGCCGCACCTTCCGATACGGCTACCTTGTTACGACTTCACCCCAATCATTCGCCCCACCTTCGGCGGCCGGAGCCGACTTCGGGTGTTGCGGACTCTCGTGGTGTGACGGGCGGTGTGTACAAGGCCCGGGAACGGATTCACCGCGGCATGCTGATCCGCGATTACTAGCAATTCCGGCTTCATGCAGGCGAGTTGCAGCCTACAATCCGAACTGAGAGCGGCTTTAAGGGATTCGCTGAACCTCGCGGTTTCGCTGCCCGTTGTGCCGCCCATTGTAGCACGTGTGTTGCCCAGGTCATAAGGGGCATGATGATTTGACGTCATCCCCACCTTCCTCCGGTTTGTCACCGGCAGTCACCTTAGAGTGCCCAACTGAATGCTGGCAACTAAGATTAGGGGTTGCGCTCGTTGCGGGACTTAACCCAACATCTCACGACACGAGCTGACGACAACCATGCACCACCTGTCACTCTGTCCCCCGAAGGGGAACGCCCTATCTCTAGGGTTGTCAGAGGATGTCAAGACCTGGTAAGGTTCTTCGCGTTGCTTCGAATTAAACCACATGCTCCACTGCTTGTGCGGGCCCCCGTCAATTCCTTTGAGTTTCAACCTTGCGGTCGTACTCCCCAGGCGGAGTGCTTAATGTGTTAACTTCAGCACTAAGGGGTTGGACCCCCCTAACACCTAGCACTCATCGTTTACGGCGTGGACTACCAGGGTATCTAATCCTGTTCGCTCCCCACGCTTTCGCGCCTCAGCGTCAGTTACAGGCCAGAGAGCCGCTTTCGCCACTGGTGTTCCTCCACATCTCTACGCATTTCACCGCTACACGTGGAATTCCGCTCTCCTCTCCTGTACTCAAGCTCCCCAGTTTCCAATGCCCCTCCGTGGTTGAGCCACGGGCTTTCACATCAGACTTAAGAAGCCGCCTGCGCGCGCTTTACGCCCAATAATTCCGGACAACGCTTGCCCCCTACGTATTACCGCGGCTGCTGGCACGTAGTTAGCCGGGGCTTTCTGGTCAGATACCGTCAAAGCGCCATCATTACCTATGGCACCTGTTCTTCGCTGACAACAGAGCTTTACGATCCGAAGACCTTCATCACTCACGCGGCGTTGCACCGTCAGACTTTCGTCCATTGCGGATGATTCCCTACTGCTGCCTCCCGTAGGAGTCTGGGCCGTGTCTCAGTCCCAGTGTGGCCGATCACCCTCTCAGGTCGGCTACGCATCGTCGCCTTGGTAAGCCTTAACCTCACCAACAAACTAATGCGCCGCGGGCCCCTCTGTAAGTGACGACAAAGCCGTCTTTATTCATCGCACCATGCGGTGCGATGATCACATTCGGCATTAGCTCCGGTTTCCCGGGGTTATTCCGAGCTTACAGGCAGGTTACCCACGTGTTACTCACCCGTCCGCCGCTCGATCCACCCTAATCACTCCGAAGAGATCATAGAATATCTCGCGCTCGACTTGCATGTATTAGGCACGCCGCCAGCGTTCGTCCTGAGCCAGGATCAAACTCTCCGATGTATAGGACGTACAAGTGCCGACGTTGTGACAGGACGTCACGCCGTTAGTCGGCCTTTCTTTACATCCTTGGCTGTTAAGCCAATATCTACAAACGTTTGACCCTTGGCTATGTTTGAAAAGAGGTTCCTTTCAAACAGCGCTTGAGTTTTGTTTAGTTTTCAAAGAGCAATCTGTCATTCGCTCATGTTGTTGCTCATCAAAGCGACCTTTATATTATAGCAAGGGTTAACTATAATGTCAATAACCTTTTAGTAAATGATGCTTTCCTTAAAAGTTATGCGACTAATGTCAAAGTTCATTGACCAATTCAACATCTTCACATTAATGCAACCTTTTTTTAAAGCAACTATATTAGTTTAACACAATCTATACATCATGTCAACTCGCATCTTTAAGAGTTAATAATAGTTGTGTATTAGTCGCTGCAAAAAGCGACATTTTGTATAATAACAATTTATGTAGACTTCGTCAATCCCTAATCCCTTAATTATTTTATGTTCTGTTGGGTTCTTACATATTTTATGCACTCTTCTCGAGATGCAAATCGTTTTAATATTTTAAAGAGGATTTGATAACGCTCTTCCATCGCTCTTCTTACAACATGGTGGAGTTGATCATCTGTTATATCATGAAGCAAATCTTCCAGTTCACTTTTAAGTAAATACTTAACTTCTTCGACTTCTTTATCTAAAAACAAAGCACCTAACATAAATGTCACCTCACTTCACAATATTAATTATTCACCGATTGCCATGTTTTTATAAATAATGATTAAACTCAACCGTCAAGACATATCTCGTCCCCTATGAAAATAAATATAGTACAAACCCTATATTAGGAGGACGACAATGCTTTTTGTATGGATTTTAAACGGTAAAAAAGCTAAACATACCGCATTTATTGTTGTTGCCGCTTTTTTTGCGGCCTTAGTAGCGTTTGTGCAAAGTGAGAGTGTTGCAGTGTTTTCCACATCACAAGGGCCTAAAGCATTATCCAAAGTGCAAACTAACAAGCAACAGGTGGCTTTAACTTTTGACATTGGTTGGGGTGAAGCACGAGTCAAGCCCATTCTTAAGTTTTTAAAAAAAGAAAACATCAATGCCACCTTTTTTGTAACTGGCGAATGGGTTGATGCCCATCCTAACCTCATCGATAAGATAAAAAAAGCTGATTTAGAAATTGCCTCACACGGCATGAAACACAACACTTATACCTCAATGGAAACAAACGATATTAAAAATGACATTTTACAGGCCAAGCAAATGATTAATAAAATCAGCGGAGATTCACCGACATTCCTTCGACCGCCCAAAGGTAAAATCAACAAAGATGTCTTAAATGTCGCAAACAAATTAAACCAAGATGTGGTCTTATGGAGTGTTAATCCGCAAGATACCGCAAATCCAGGACACAAGAAAATCGCAGCTTACGTTCTTAATCATACCCAGAAAGGTGACATTATAAGGTTACATGCATCTGATTCAGCTAAACAAACCCTCAATGCCTTACCACTTATCATTGAAGGCTTGCAAGATAAGGGTCTTAAAATGGTTTCCTTATCAAAGTTAGTCTCAGATGCGAAGGTGAAATCAAAAACGCTTGAGTAAAGCAAAAAGCGGCCGTCTTAAACGACGACCGCTTTTTGTTTTATTGATTGGCACGTAACAGACGATGCAGTTTCAACACTTGGTATGTATTACAAGCTAAAAGTGTTCCGCCCATAATCCAAAGCCATTGGTCATTCGTCCGTAGATCAGGTATCCATTCAATTGCCGTGACAACAAACATAAGAAACATTGTTGGAACAAAAGCATAGTGGTTTGTTTCCCGTTTCTTAATTTCAGCCACAATATAACTGACAACTAAAAGAATAGCCGGAAGTACCAAATAACTGAACACACTTTCATGGTCTTTAGCAAAAGCCTGATAACGCAAGTAAACAAGATCAAAGAATGTAAAGGCAATCAGTACCCATTGTACCTTGGACCATAAGCTGTGGGATTTAAACATACCAAGACCTATTCTGTGCAAGGTTAAATAAGCAAAAAAACCCATTTGGCTAATCGCGCTGAAGAGCAAGCCCATAATAGCCGTTGTCACAAAGAAACCTAAAAAATTCCCGGTGGAAAATGGGTTTAACAGGATTAAACCAAAGAATAATGCAGCTACCGCTCCTAAACCTAATGTTTTTATGAATAAAGCTACCCAAATTCTTATACTCACTCATTTGTCCCCCATCTTAACCATATCCACTTTTGATTTTACCAACCTCATGGAAAAAAAGCCAATAAACCCATCATCTTTTATTGCATAAGTTCTCCCTATATAGCCCCATATTAAAATGTAAAGAAGTATTAAGGAGTGTGACTCCATTTTATGTATAAAGTTATTCAAATCACGATGGTCTGCCTATTACTGTTGTTCTCTGGAGGCTGTGCAGCTAAACAAGCCCAAAGCGGCTCAGATCCATCATATGAACAAACAAAGAAAATGTTCGTCGATATGTTGAAAAGTGATCAAGGAAAAAAGGCGCTTCGCGACATTCTAAAAGAGGAAGAAATGAAGCAAGCTTTAGTCCTTGACCATGATTTCGTTAAAGAAACCCTTATGAATACCGTTGAATCAAAAAAAGGGAAACAGTTTTGGACCGAACTCATTAGTGATCCAAAGTTCTCAGAGAAACTGGCAAAGTCTATGCAAAAAAACAACGAGAAGTTACTCAAACATCTTATGAAAGACCCTGCATACCAAGAAATGATGATGAGCATTCTAAAAGCACCAAAAATGCAGGAGCAATACCTTGATCTCATGAAGACCAAACCATTTAGAGAACAAATGCAGACCGTCGTCCTTGATACCATATCGAGCCCGCTATTCCAAGAAAAAATGTCTAAGGTCATTAGCAAAGCTATAGAAAAGCAAATGAAAGGCCAACAAGGCCAGGAGCAGAGTAAACAACAAAGCAGCAATAAAAGCAAGGGTCAAGGTCAAAGCTCTTAGTAAAATCAAGGCTGTCCCCTCTTGAGGACAGCCTTTTTATCACTGTAATTTTGCGTCAACATTTTTGGCAACATCCGTATACAATTGCCCAATCGATTCATCTTCAAAATAGCAACCCGGAGCAAAAACATCATCTTTTTCTTCCGGTTGATTAAGTGGAATCTGCCCCAATAATTCTGTACCCAGGTTCTCACTAAGTTTTTCTCCGCCGCCTTCTCCGAAAATATGTGCAATTTCTCCGGTTTTATCACTTTTAAAATAGGACATATTCTCAATAACACCGAGCAGTTTGTGTTCCGTTTTTATAGCCATAGCCCCTGCACGCGCTGCAACAAAAGCCGCTGTTGGATGTGGCGTTGTTACAATTAGTTCATTACCAGACGGCACCATCGACTGAATATCCATAGCAATATCGCCCGTTCCTGGTGGCAAATCTAAAATAAGGTAATCCAAATCACCCCAGTCAACTTCACTGAAAAATTGATTGAGCATCTTACCTAACATTGGACCGCGCCAAATAACCGGCGAATTGTCTTCAACAAAAAAGCCCATAGAAATAACCTTAACACCGAAACGGTCGACGGGTTGAATTCGTTTGTCAACAACTGTCGGCCGATTCTCAATACCCATCATATCCGGGATGCTAAATCCATAAATATCAGCATCAAGAATCCCAACTTTTTTGCCAATACGTTGTAAGCCTAATGCTAAATTAACTGAAACTGTTGACTTACCGACACCGCCTTTTCCGCTTGCAACCGAAATAAACTGTGTTTTACTGCCTTCCGCCAACAGGGAAGGGCCTTGCTCTTCGGGGATACCACCCAGTGCCGCTAACTCCTCATCAGTCAGTTGCTCAAACCGCAAACCAACGGATTCAGCTCCATTTTGCTTCACTTTCTGTACAATCTCTTGCTGCAATTTCATTTGTTCAGCTGTTTGCGTCTTGCCTAAGGCAATCTTAAGACTGACAAAAGTATCGTCCACTTTCACTTCCCGAATGCCGCCTGTTTCTTCAATACTTTTATGTAAATGTGGGTCTTCCATTGACTTAAGAATCTCAATGACCTCTTCTTTTGTCAAAATAGTGGCCTCCTTTGAAAATGATTACAAGTACAGTATAACAAAACATCAATAACCTAGCATCGATCACCACTTTTTAATAAACAAAAACCTATTCCAATTCAGGAACAGGTTCGTCAGTAAAATAGCGCATAAGTCCTTGGTAAATAGAGGCTGCAACTTTCTGTTGGTAATCATCAGTGTTGAGTAATTGTCTTTCATCTGGATTCGATAAAAACCCGACTTCAACAAGAGCTGAGGGTTGTTTTGCAACTTTTAATAAATAGATGCTATTAATGGCTTTCGCGACACGGTTCGTATTATTTAACTCATTCCTAAGGGAGTCTTGAATGAATTTAGCCATTTTTTTATTTTCCTTAGATTGCGGATGATAAAAGGTTTGCGCACCTCGCCATTGAGATGAAGGGATCGCGTTCAAATGAATACTCACCATGGCATCGGCTTCACTATCTTTAACCATCTCTGCACGTCGCTTTAAATCTTGTGTTTTTCGACGACTATTCCCTTGAAGATCTTCATCAGCTAAATCCTGATCCTTCTCACGTGTCATTAACACAAGCGCACCCGAGGCTTGTAAGTCATCCTTTAATTTCTTAGCGATTTGTAAAGCGATATCTTTCTCTTTAACCTTCCCGCCTTCAGCACCGCCATCAACCCCGCCATGTCCAGGATCAAGAACAATAACCCTTCCCGATAACGGCAGATTCCAATTGTTCCAGGAATTCCGGGTCAACACTTCATAATTTAAAATGACAACTAATAAAATAGCTCCAGCAGCAATGGCCGACCACCTTAACCATTTATTTTTAAACATAAGAAGTCCCTCCGTCCATATGCCTGTCTAACTCATACATATGGGACGAGAGGGATTTTTATGATTTTATTTAATGAAGTCGTAAACGATACCTTCTAACAGTTTGCTCAAAACCATCAGTCCACCAATAGTACATAAAACCTTCACAAGCCATATAAAGGGATTCATACATTAAATCATCGGCATGGAACCCAAACATCCAGAAATCATACAGATCATCCAGCAAAGTTTTAAATCGACTGGAACTCTTTTTAAAAGCACTTTTTGCTGACTCGCCATCATAGTAGCCTAAGCGACCATAGGAGGCCCCCAGTAAATATGATTCAATGGCATAGTCTAAGCACATGTCACTAATCGTCTGTTTATATATAGATAACGGCTTAAGAAATGAATCAAAATACTCTGCTATCATGGATTCAATATTGTGTATGGAAAGTTCTTTAAGAAGTTTCCTTTCAAAATCCACTTGTTTATGTCGATAAACCTTTTGAAAGTCGGTGACGATTGCCATTATAAAAAACGCCTCCTTTCATCTGTAGCTTTTGATGAATGGAGACGTATCATGCTAACAGCTTTTGCCATGGTAGCCATAGAAAAACCCCGTTCAAACGAACGAGGTTTTCTTCAGCAAAATTAACGCTTCGAGAACTGTGGCGCACGACGGGCTGCTTTGAGACCGTACTTTTTACGTTCTTTCATACGTGAATCACGTGTAAGATAACCAGCGCGCTTCAACGTCTGACGATAATCAGGGTCAGCTTGAAGCAAAGCACGAGCAACGCCGTGGCGAATCGCACCAGCTTGGCCAGTGGAACCTCCGCCTTCAACGTTTACTAACACGTCATACTTACCATCAGTTTCTGTACTGATCAATGGTTGTCTAATCATTTCTTTAAGTGCTGCAAAGTCAAGGTAGTCATCAATATGCTTTTTGTTAATGACAATTTGACCTTCACCAGGCACCAAACGAACACGAGCAACAGATGTCTTACGACGACCTGTGCCGTTGTATTGGACTTTAGCCAATTCAATTCCCTCCTAACTCATTATCCTTTTAATTCATATTTTTCAGGTTGTTGAGCTTGATGCGGATGCTCAGCACCAGCATAGACATTAAGCTTCCGACCCATTTGGCGTCCTAGGGTATTATGTGGAAGCATACCTTTGATTGTCCGTTCAAGCATCTCACGTGGATATTTATTCCGCATTTCAAGCGCAGAACGTTCACGCAAGCCACCTGGGTATCGACTGTGATTATAATATTTCTTGTCAGTAAGTTTTTTACCAGTTAGGCGAATTTTATCAGCATTAATAACAACAACGTGATCGCCTGTGTCAACGTGAGGTGTATACTCTGGCTTATGTTTGCCTCGAAGTAGTTTTGCCACTTCACTTGACAAACGACCAAGTGTCTCACCTTCAGCATCGACAACGAACCATTTGCGTTCGACATCTTGTGGTTTCGCCATATATGTTGTACGCACGATTATTTCCCTCCTATAAAAGCATCGTAAACAGTCATCTATAGTAAACGGGGCTACAGTGGTGCTTACATAAATGCCAAATTATATACTATAACACATGAGAACTCATGTCAAGGTGATTTTAATCCTTGATCTCACAATCTTGATAAAAGACATCCCAAAGAAACAGCCCGTGTGGAGGTGCTGTCATAGAAGCCCGTCGTCGGTCACGGGCAGCAATAATATCTGGAATGACTTCAGGGCCTATACGACCTTGTCCAACAGCTAATAATGTCCCTACCATAATTCGAACCATTTGATATAAAAAACCATCACCTTTAAAGGTTAACGTAAAAGTATTTTCATTCTCAGTGACATTAATGGTTTTAATCGTTCTCACCTTATCTTGAGTCGAAGATCTGGCTGCACAAAACGAAGAAAAGTCATGCGTCCCCTCTAGATACTCAGCTGCCGTTTGCATGAGGATGAGGTCTAATGGTCTTGGAATATGGGCCGCATACAACCGCCGAAAAATGTCTTGATCAGCCACATTGTCAATGAAATAACGATATTCCTTGCCAATCACGTCAAAACGAGCATGGAAGTCATCACGAGCGACGGAAGCAGTTAATATCTTGATATCCGCTGGGGTTAATGTGTTTAAAGCATGAGCCCATCTTTCTGGTTCAATTTCTAAGGGCGTATCAAAATGAAACACCTGACCTCTGGCATGTACGCCCGCATCCGTCCGTCCAGATGCATGAATTCGGATCAACCGACCTTTATGCATTTTTAGTAAAGCATCCTCAACCTCTGACTGAACGGTCCGGGCATTCGGTTGCACTTGATACCCTGAAAAATGCGTTCCGTCATAAGCAACTGTACACATGATTCTTGGCAATCTAACCGCCCCTCTCAACCATTCCGTAAAATCAGCAGGCTTACTGTAAGAGCAAGTAGCAATACCAACACCATCGTATCTCTAAAAGTCCACAGTAACTTACGAAAACGCGTTCGACCAACATCTCCGCGATATCCTCGAGACTCCATCGCCATCGCTAAATCTTCAGCACGCTTGAATGAACTCACAAATAATGGTACAAGCAGCGGTATGACAGCTTTAGCCCTTTTCATCAAGGAACCCGTAAAAAAATCAACCCCTCGAGCCATCTGCGCTTTCATAATTTTATCCGTTTCTTCAACCAAGGTGGGTATGAATCGTAATGAAATAGACATCATCAACGCAAATTCATGCACGGGACATTTAATTTTCTTTAAAGGGCCAAGAAGCACTTCCAAAGCATCAGTAATCGCAATGGGTGTCGTTGTTAATGTCAATAAGGTTGTCGAAACAATAATGACAAGTAAGCGAACCGATATCAAAAGAGCTTGCTTCAGACCACCTTCATAAATCGTCAGCCATCCCCACTCAACCAAAGGATCGCCAGTTTTGGTTAACCAAAGATTTAAAATAAATGTGATAAGGACAAGAATAAAAATAGGTTTTAACCCATTATAAATAAATCGCAATGGCACCCGCGAAAGGAGAACACCAACAATAATAAAGGCAACACTTAACGCATGTGTCAACCAATTATTTGCCAAAAAAACAATCACAACATACAGAAAAACGGTCAAAATCTTAGCACGCGGATCAAGCCTATGAATGATGGATCCACCAGGGACATATTGACCAATAATGATTTTCAACGGCCCACACCGCCTCTCCGGCTCCCGTATAAATCATTCATGAGAGCATCACTTGTATCATCAACGGTAAACACGGCTGGATAGTCATCACGACCTAATTTCTGCCGCCATCTAGCCAAAAATGCCATGGTTTCTGGAATATCCAAGCCCAATCCTTTTAATCGCTCGACTTGTGCGAAAATCTTATCAGGACTATCTTGCATGACCATCTGACCTTGATCCATAACAATAATCTCATCAGAATAAATAGCGGCATCAGCCATATGATGTGTAACCATGACCGTCGTCAGTCCGCGTTCAGCATGTAGGTGCTGAAACAATGAGAGGATATCTCTCTGTCCCTTAGGATCTAATCCGGCTGTCGGTTCATCAAGAATCATCACTTTCGGTTCCATGGCTATGACGCCGGCAATGGCAACACGCCTCATTTGTCCACCGCTTAAATCAAACGGTGAACGTTCAGCTAGATCCTTAGGCAACCCCACCAAATCCATCGCATGATACGCCTTCTGCTCAGCTTCCTCTTCTGTCGCGCCAAAATTTAATGGACCAAAACAAATGTCACGAAGAACGGTTTCTTCAAATAATTGATGCTCAGGATATTGAAACACTAAACCAACATACTGACGCAAACGGCGCAATGCCTTTTTATCACTTTTACCGGATAACTCCATATCACCCATCGTGATTGTCCCGGTTGTCGGCTTTAGCAATCCATTAAAATGCTGAATCAACGTTGACTTCCCTGACCCCGTATGACCAATGACAGAGACAAAACTTCCCGAAGCAATCGACAAATTCGTGTTTTCAATGGCCCGCTGTTCAAACGGTGTCCCTTTGTGATAAATATGTGTCACATCTTTGAATACAATGTCCATAAACTCTCCACCAAGTCATCTTGTTCGATAACGGTCTCCTTGATCGGAACCCCTCGCTGTGACAATGCTTGGCGCAGCTTGATGGCAAGTGGCAAATCCAAACCGATTTGTGTTAAGCGTTCGGGATCTTGAAAAATATCGGCTGGTTGCCCTTGCATTAATGGCTCACCATCATTCATAACAAGCATGCGGTCGGCATGTAGGGTCTCCTCTAAATCATGGGTAATTGAAATAACCGTAATCCCTAACTCTTTGTTTAATTGTTTCATTAACTCTAGAATATCATGTCTACCTTGAGGATCAAGCATCGATGTGGCTTCATCTAGTACAATAATCTCTGGTTCTAAGGCAACGATCCCAGCAATCGCGACCCGTTGCTTTTGCCCCCCTGACAGGCGGTGAGGCTCTTGGTTGATATAATCAAGCATATGGACGCGGGTCAAAGACTGCTCCAACCGTTTGACCATTTCCTCACGTGGCAAACCATGATTTTCCATGCCAAAAGCAACATCATCTTGTACCGTCGTCCCGACAAATTGGTTGTCAGGATTCTGAAACACCATACCAACCCATTGACGAATCTCCCAAATATGGTCTTCATTCAACGTATTATACCCATTGATCTTAACCGTTCCTACCTCAGGGAGCAAAATCCCATTGAGGCATTTGGCCAATGTTGATTTTCCTGACCCATTGTGGCCAACGACTGCCACCCATTCGCCCTGATTGACAGAAAAATCAACATCCCGCAGGACCCACTCACTTTGTTCATTATACCTGAACCATAATCCCTTTAAATCGACAATCGGTTTGGTAGAAGCCATGGCAACCTCCCAAATTTCTAATGTTACCAACGATAACGAAAACATGGCATTCACCGTCACAAAGGATGAATGCCTCAAATTCTTTCTCTTAAGTAAAAAAAGGGCGCAAAAAAGAAGCCGCCCTTTGATCACAATTATACAAATTCAATAATGGCCATTTCAGCACTATCGCCACGACGCGGTCCAAGTTTAAGCACGCGTGTGTAACCACCTTGACGATTTTCATAGCGGCCGGAAATATCACCAAAAAGTTTTTGAAGGACCTTTTGGCCAGTCTCTTCATCGGCGATTTCATTACGAATCAATGTAGCCGCCTGACGACGTGCATGCAAATCGCCACGTTTCCCTAAAGTAACTAATTTATCGGCAAAAGAACGAAGCGCTTTGGCTTTGTCATGAGTTGTCTCAATACGTTCATTAATAATTAAATCAGTTGCCAAGTCACGAAAAAGTGCCTTACGAGCAGCTGATGTACGGCCTAATTTTACATATGCCATAGTCGATCTCCCTCCTTCGTCGGTCGTCTTGATTGCAACTATTCTTCTGGTCTTAGGCCAAGTCCCAACTCAGCCAATTTCTCTTGAACCTCTTCCAAGGATTTGCGTCCAAGATTACGAACTTTCATCATATCTTCTTCCGATTTCTGAGCTAATTCTTGAACCGTATTGATACCGGCACGTTTCAAGCAATTATAAGAACGGACAGATAGATCAAGTTCTTCAATAGTCATTTCCAAAACTTTTTCTTTCTGGTCTTCCTCTTTTTCGACCATGATTTCAGCCTTTTGTGCCTGATCAGTTAACCCTATAAAAATATTAAGGTGTTCGTTCATGATCTTTGCACCCAAAGATACGGCTTCTTCCGGACGAATACTGCCATCGGTCCAAACATCGAGGGTTAGTTTGTCATAGTTGGTGACTTGGCCGACACGGGTGTTTTCTACTTGATAATTGACTTTAGAAACAGGTGTATATATGGAGTCAATTGGTATTACGCCGATTGCCAAATCTTCCTCATTATTACCTTCCGCAGGTACATAACCGCGACCTTTTTTGGCGGTCATTTTAGCATGAAACCGTGCGTTACCAGATAGTGTTGCAATTTCTAAGTCCGGATTCAAAATATCTACGTCACTGTCGTGAATAATATCCGCTGCTGTGACTTTGCCTTCACGTTGGACATCAATCTCCAAGGTTTTATCATCATCAGAGTAGATTTTCATCGCTAGACTTTTAATATTGAGGACAATGTTCGTCACGTCCTCTACAACACCTTCAACAGATGTGAATTCATGTAACACATTGTCAAATTGCACACTCGTAACAGCCGCACCTGGGAGGGATGACAACAAAATACGGCGAAGTGAGTTACCCAAAGTCGTACCGTACCCGCGTTCCAACGGTTCAACAACAAATTTGCCATATTTGCCGTCGTCCGAGACCTCTATCGTTTCGATCTTTGGCTTTTCGATTTCAATCATCCAACAAAACCCTCCTTCAAAACGTCGAAATCCCGGCTAGACCAGACCCTATCTAACCAAGATTTCCATGGCATACAGTTCCCTTAGCTCGAATTTAAAACGTGTACGTCCAAGCTTCACATAAAAGCCATTATTGACAGATTGATTTCACATTATACATAAAATTTATACACGGCGACGTTTCGGCGGACGGCAACCATTATGGGGTACCGGCGTTACGTCACGAATAGCCGTTACTTCTAGACCAACGGCTTGCAAAGCACGAATGGCAGCTTCACGGCCGGCACCAGGGCCTTTAACAGACACTTCAATGCCTTTCATACCATGTTCCATAGCGGCTTTCGCTGCCGTTTCAGCAGCCGTTTGAGCGGCAAACGGTGTTGACTTACGTGACCCTCTGAAACCTAGCGCTCCGGCACTTGCCCAAGAAATAGCACCGCCATGGGAATCAGTGATGGTCACAATAGTGTTGTTAAAAGTTGAACGAATGTGGGCAATGCCACTTTCAACATTCTTTTTCACGCGACGTTTGCGACTGCGCTTATCTTGACGTTTAACCATAAGGAATAACCTCCTTTATCAATCATTATTTTCTCTTATTAGCAACGGTCCGACGCGGACCTTTTCTTGTACGTGAATTGTTCTTCGTCTTTTGCCCACGAAGCGGCAATCCGCGGCGATGTCTAATGCCTCTGTAAGAACCGATCTCTGTTAGACGCTTGATATTCAAACGAATCTCGCGGCGCAAGTCACCCTCAACCTTATATTGGTCAACGACTTCACGAATGCTGTTCAGTTCGTCTTCAGTTAAGTCACGAACTCTTGTATCTTCAGATACATTCGCTTTTGATAAAATTTCTTGCGCGGTGGTTTTACCGACACCGTAAAGATATGTTAAAGAAATAACAATTCTTTTCTCACGAGGAATATCAATACCTGCAACACGTGCCATTCAATACACCTCCTATTAACCTTGACGTTGTTTGTGTTTTGGATTTTCACAAATGACCATAACTGAGCCTTTACGGCGAATAACTTTACATTTTTCACAAATTGGTTTGACGGATGATCTGACCTTCATTTTGAGTACCTCCTTACAAGAGTCCGAGCATTACTTATGACGATAAGTAATGCGTCCACGCGACAAGTCATAAGGTGAAAGTTCAACCGTGACCTTATCGCCTGGCAAAATACGAATATAGTGCATCCGAATCTTACCTGAAACATGTGCCAATATTGTATGACCATTCTCAAGTTCTACTTTAAACATTGCGTTGGGCAACGGGTCGACCACGGTGCCTTCAACTTCAATGACGTCTTCTTTACCCATCGATTGATTCACCCTTCCTCAGGTCACTGACAATTTCATTCATAAACTTGGATACGGCAAAGCGCAGTTTACCGTTCGTCACCTTTCCGGTTTCATTCAAACTGTTCTGCACTTCAGCTGATATAAAAGGTTGCGGCACAACGTGTGTTAAATTTTTTTTCTTAGCACGGTCGTACTTCCTTCGATAGCCATCAGCAACCTCTATAAATCGACCATCAAGCACTCGTACTACAACACAGTAATTACCAGCATCTCTTCCCTTTATAACACGGACGATTTGCCCGGGTACAGGCTTATCATCTGATTCATTCACCAATCAAGCATCACCTTCACTTAAAGATTGGTTACATTCGGGGCCCGTATCAGCAATGGCTATGGTGTTCTCAAAGTAAGCCGAAAACTGATCATCACGGGGCAAGACAACCCAATCGTCATCCAATACCTCAACAATGTCAATTTCCCGAGGGGTCTTCCGGATGATCACTTATTTGATACCCCCAAGTATGCTTTCAACGGAAGCAAAAACATCGTTAATGTCCTGATTACCGTCAATAGTCTTAAGAATACCCTTTTCCTCATATAAATTCAAAAGCGGTTCTTGTTGTTCAATGTTAACATCCAAACGTGATTTCACAGTCTCTTCTTGATCGTCATCACGTTGATATAACTCACCGTTACATTTGTCACAGACACCTGCTTCTTGCGGTGGATTAAATGTGACATGATAAGTGGCACCACATTGACGGCAAATACGCCGGCCGGTCAAACGTTCCATTAACTGATTCTTATCAACATTAATATGAAGCACAGCATCGAGCCTGCGATCCAAATTCGCCAATAGGCGGTCTAATGATTCCGCTTGTGAAACTGTACGAGGAAATCCATCGAGCAAAAAACCCTTTTGGCAGTCATCTTTTGCCAGACGTTCTCTTACAATTCCAACAGTCACTTCATCCGGAACTAACTGACCAGCATCCATATAGGACCCAGCTTCATTTCCTAATTCAGTTCCTTCTTTAATAGCGGCGCGAAACATATCACCCGTGGAGATATGCGGTAGGCCGTATTCCTGAACAATGCGTTCGGCTTGAGTACCCTTACCGGCACCGGGCAGCCCCATAAGAATGAGGTTCATAAAAACCCCTCCAAACGTTATTTTTAACGTCTCATAAATCCTCGATAATGCCGTTTGACTAGCTGACTTTCAATCCGTTTCATTATATCCAAAGCAACACCGACAACAATAAGCAGACTGGTTCCACCAATGCGGACGCTTTGTGGCAAATGGGCAATATCAACAAAAACCATTGGCATGACAGCAACAATTGCTAGAAAAAGCGACCCTGCTAAAGTTAATCGATACAGAATACGAGTAATGTAAGTCTCCGTTTTTTTCCCCGGACGAATACCCGGTATATAACCGCCTTGCTTTTTAAGATTATCCGCCATTTGTTCAGGATTGACCTGTACAAATGTGTAAAAATAAGTAAAGGCGATAATAAGCGCCGCGTATATAATCATCCCAGTGAAATGAGTATAATCAAATGTCGTCTCAATCCAGTCTGTAAAACCATTATTGGGAAAAAATCTCGCTATCGTTGGCGGTGTAATAATTAAAGAAATGGCAAAGATGACGGGGATAACCCCGGCAGCATTAACTTTAATAGGTAAGTGTGTCGACTCGCCACCATATGACTTATTACCTGATGTCCGTTTGGCGTATTGAATTGGAATTTTACGCAAACCTTGCTGTACAAAAATGGTTCCGATAACGATCAGAAGAGCAACAAGCAAAATAACAAGGATCGTAACGATTTGTAAAAAAATATTATCGGCATCCTCAAAACGCTGAACATATAACTGATTAGCCGAATTCGGTATTCCAGCGACAATCCCTGAAAAGATCAGGACAGAAATACCGTTGCCAACACCATGAGCTGTGATTTGTTCACCCAACCACATGAGAAAAGCCGTGCCTGCGGTTAATATTAATGCAATTAACAAGTAAGTTGTAATACCTGGATTTTCAACCAGACCCGGAAATTTTTGATTAAAGCCAAAGGAAAGACCAATGGCTTGAATAAACCCTAAACCAACCGTTCCATATCGGGTGACTTGGGCAAGTTTCTTTCGCCCCATCTCGCCTTGCTTGGACCATTCAGTAAACTTTGGTACAACATCCATCTGCAAAAGCTGAACAATAATGGATGCAGTAATATAGGGCATGATCCCCATCGCTAATACCGAAAAGTTCTGTAAGGCCCCGCCGCCAAACGTATTTAAAAAGCCAAACACATCGTTATTATTAAACGTAATAACATCACTGTTAACGTTTGGCGCAGGAATAAATGTCCCGACACGGAATATAACAAGCATTAATAAAGTGAATAAAACTTTTCGACGAATGTCAGCGACACGCACAATATTGGAGATGGTACGGAACATTAAATCACCTCAATACTTCCACCAGCAGCTTCAATGGCTTCTTTTGCCGAATTGGAAAACTTATTAGCTTTAACCGTTAATTGACTGTTCAATTGCCCCTTACCAAGGATCTTAACGCCATTGTTCAAGTTGCTTATAACTTTATTGTCAAGAAGAACATCTGGTGTAACTTCAGTTCCATCTGAAAATTTATTCAACGTTTCAAGATTAACAATAGAATAATCTTTCCGATTAGGGTTTTTAAACCCACGCTTAGGCAAACGCTTGATTAGAGGCATTTGACCCCCTTCAAAACCAGGGCGAACATTACCGCCAGAACGCGCCTTTTGACCCATTTCACCGCGACCAGACGTATTACCTAAACCGCTGCTATAACCACGGCCAACACGTTTACGAGTGGAACGGGAACCTTCAGGGCTTTTAAGTTCATGGAGTTTCATATTGACACCTCCTCAGGTCAATCGTTTAATATTAATTAATTTCGTTGACTTTCACTAGATGCGATACTTTATTAATCATGCCACGAATGGCTGAATTTTCTTCTTGAACAACAGTTTGATTGGTCTTCTTCAATCCCAGCGTGTTAACTGTAACACGTTGGTCATGAGGGCGTCCAATTAGACTTCGGGTGAGGGTAATTTCCAATTTTTTGGCCATCAATAGTCCCTCCTTATCCTAACAATTCTTCAACGGATTTGCCACGTAGTTTAGCGACATCTTCAGCCCGTTTGAGATTTCTAAGTCCCTCAAGAGTTGCACGAACCATATTAATCGGGTTGTTCGACCCATGAGATTTAGATAATATATCGCCAATACCGGCAAGTTCTAGTACTGCACGAACAGGACCACCAGCAATGACGCCAGTACCTTCAGTAGCAGGTTTTAGAAGGACATTTCCTGCACCATACCGGCCATGAATTTGGTGCGGTATTGAAGTACCAACGATCGGTACATTAAACATGTTCTTTTTACCGTCCTCAACAGCCTTTTTAATGGCTTCAGGAACTTCTTGGGCCTTCCCTGTGCCAAAGCCAACATTACCTTGTTTGTCACCGACAACAACAATAGCTGCAAAGCGAAAACGACGACCACCCTTAACAACTTTGGCAACACGGTTAATCGCCACAACGCGTTCTTCGATATCAGAGCTTTTCTTTTGATCACGATTAGCCATAAAAGCATTTCCCTCCTTCTCTTAAAATTGTAATCCAGCTTCACGAGCTGCGTCAGCTAACGCCTTAATGCGACCATGATAGAGATAACCGCCACGGTCAAAAATTACTGTTTCATAACCTTTTTCTAAGGCACGGGCTGCAAGACTGCTTCCAACTTGCTTAGCAGCTTCAACGTCGCCGCCCTTATCAAGGCCGAGTTCATTATCCATGGTTGAAGATGCGACAACTGTAGCACCTTCATCATCATTGATTAACTGAGCATAAATGTGTTTATTCGAACGATAAACGTTCAAACGAGGACGCTCCGCTGTTCCGTAAATCCGGTTACGGACATGCTGATGGCGTTTTTTCCGTACATCATTTTTGCTTGCCTTAGTAATCATCTGGGTCACTCCCTTCTGCTAACTTTTATTACTTACCAGATTTACCTTCTTTTTGGCGTACGCGTTCATTACCATAACGAATCCCTTTACCTTTATATGGCTCAGGCGGACGTACAGCACGAATGTTAGCAGCGACAGCACCAACGCGTTCCTTGCTGACACCTTTTACGATGACTTTTGTATTCTTTTCAACGTCTATATCAATGCCTTCTTCAGGCTCAAATTCAACTGGATGAGAATAGCCAACATTTAAAACTAACTTCTCACCTTGTTTTACTGCGCGGTAACCAACACCCTGAAGTTCAAGATGTTTTTCAAACCCTTTAGTGACACCATCAACCATATTATTAATGATACTTGTGGTTGTACCATGCAACATACGGTATTTCTTTGCGTCGCTTGGACGTTCAACTCTGACAATATTCTCTTCTTGAATGATTTGCATGTCAGGATGGAAGGTAAAAGACAATTCACCTTTTGGTCCCTTAACTGTCACGTCCGTACCGTCAATGTTAAGGGTGACGTCATTAGGTACTTCAATATGTCTGTAACCGACACGAGACATCATAACACCTCCATTCTCATTCTGTAATTACCAAACGTATGCTAGAACTTCGCCGCCAATATTGTTTTGACGAGCTTCTTTATCAGTAACAATGCCTCTTGACGTTGAAACAACGGCGATGCCAAGGCCGCCAAGAACGCGCGGTACTTCGTCAGCTTTTGCATAAACTCTTAAACCAGGCTTACTAATACGTTTTAAACCGGTAATGACACGTTGTTCATTAGCACCGTATTTTAGAAAAATGCGAAGAACACCTTGTTTGTTGTCCTCGACATATTCGACGTCTTTAATAAAGCCCTCACGTTTTAGAATCTCAGCAACCTGTTGTTTCAGACGAGAACCGGGAACTTCTAGTCTTTCATGGCGTACATTATTAGCGTTTCTGATACGAGTTAACATATCAGCGATTGGATCAGTCATAACCATGCGAGATAACCTCCTTCCCTTTTAAACAATACAATTACCAGCTAGCTTTTCTAACACCTGGAATTTGACCTTTATAAGCAAGTTCGCGGAAACAAATGCGACATAGTTTAAATTTACGAATAACCGAATGTGGCCGACCACAACGTTCACAACGTGTATATTCACGTACTTTGAATTTTTTCGGCTGTTGCGCTTTTGCAATCATTGATTTACGTGCCATAGTGTCCCTCCTTGCGATGGGTTATTTTCTAAATGGCATACCAATTAGACGGAGCAATTCACGAGCTTCTTCATCAGTATTAGCAGTTGTTACTACAACAACGTCCATACCGCGAATTTTATTAACTTTATCATACTCAATCTCTGGAAAAATCAATTGTTCACGAATACCCAATGTATAGTTCCCACGTCCATCAAATGATTTTTGCGAAATACCGCGAAAATCACGAACACGTGGCAAAGATACGGCAATCAATTTATCCAAGAAATCATACATGCGTGTTTGTCGCATGGTTACTTTTGCACCGATTGGCATGCCTTCACGAATTTTGAAGCCAGCAATTGACTTTTTCGCACGAGTGATGACCGGTTTCTGGCCAGAAAGTGCAGTTAATTCATCGACGGCTTCATCCAATAATTTAGGATTCTGTGCGGCTTCACCAATGCCCATATTAACGATCACTTTTTCAATCTTTGGTGCTTCCATAACAGAAGAGTAGTTAAACTTCTCCATGAGTGCTGGAACAATTTCATTTTCATATTTCTCTTTGAGACGATTCACTCAGGACAACCTCCTTTCGTACAACGCTTATTTATCCAATGATTCGCCGGATTTTTTAGCAATGCGAACTTTTTTATCATCCTCAAACTTATAACCAACGCGTGTCGGTTCATTTGTACTCGGATCTAAAGGCATTACATTGGAAACATGAATCGGAGCTTCCATATCCATAATTCCGCCTTGCGGATTCGCCTGCGTTGGCTTTGCGTGCTTTTTCACAACATTGACACCCTCAACCAAAACGCGATCTTGTTTGGGATACGCTTGTAAAATCTCGCCTTGTTTACCTTTATCTTTGCCGGTAATTACTTGGACTTTATCGCCCGTTTTTACGTGTAACTTATTAGCCATAGCCGTTAGCGCACCTCCTTTACACTTTCAACTGAATTATAAAACTTCCGGAGCGAGCGATACGATTTTCATAAATGCATTTTCACGAAGTTCGCGTGCAACCGGTCCAAAAATACGAGTGCCGCGTGGCCCTTTGTCGTCGCGAATGATAACAGCAGCATTTTCATCAAAGCGAATGTAAGAGCCATCCTCACGACGAGCCCCGCTTTTTGTACGAACAATAACTGCTTTAACAATTTCGCCTTTCTTAACAACGCCGCCGGGTGTTGCATTTTTTACCGTACCAACAACAACATCACCAATATTAGCTGTCTTACGACCGGAACCACCAAGAACTTTAACTGTCAAGAGTTCACGAGCACCAGAGTTATCAGCCACTTTTAAACGACTTTCCTGTTGGATCATCTATGTGACCTCCCTTCATTTTGACATCACGTAGATTTATATAATAACTGCTTCTTCAACAATTTCAACTAAACGAAAATGTTTATCTTTGGAAAGCGGACGTGTTTCCATGATTTTAACAACATCACCGTTTTTAGCTTGATTGTTTTCATCATGTGTTTTGTATTTCTTAGAATACTTAACACGTTTACCGTAAAGCGAATCTTTAGTGTAAGTCTCAACTAACACAGTAATGGTTTTATCCATTTTGTCGGAAATAACACGGCCGACGTAGACTTTACGACTGTTACGTTCCTCAGTCATTCGGAAAGCCTCCTCTCATTAAACGTTTTGGATTTTCAGTTCACGTTCACGCAAAACTGTTTTTGCTCGAGCAATATCCTTACGCACTTGGCCGATGCGGGCAGGGTTCTCCAATTGTCCTGTCGCTAATTGGAAACGCAGATTAAACAATTCCTCTTTTAAGGTCTTAATCTTTTGTTCAACTTCAGCGGTGGTCATATTACGAGCTTCATTAGCTTTCATTTGCTTCACCACCCACTTCTTCTCGTTTTACAAACTTCGTTTGAACTGGCAGCTTGTGGGATGCTAAACGGAGCGCTTCACGCGCAACTTCTTCAGACACACCACCAACTTCAAACATGATTTTACCAGGCTTAACAACAGCAACCCAGCCTTCTGGAGCACCTTTACCGGAACCCATACGAACTTCCAAAGGTTTAGCTGTATAAGGCTTTTGTGGAAATATTTTAATCCATACTTTACCGCCACGTTTCATATAACGAGTCATCGCAATACGTGCTGCTTCAATTTGGCGACTCGTAATCCATTGGGACGACGTTGCTTGCAAACCATATTCACCAAATGAAACTTCGGTACCACCTTTAGCACGGCCCTTCATACGGCCACGGTGATGTCTACGATACTTAGTGCGCTTTGGCATCAACATAATTAATTGCCTCCTTCCTCGTTATTCGATCCTTTCGTCGGAAGGACTTCGCCACGATAGATCCATACTTTTACACCGAGTTTACCGTAAGTTGTATCGGCTTCTGCCGCACCATAATCAATATCAGCGCGAAGTGTATGAAGTGGCACTGTACCTTCACTGTAATCTTCTGCACGAGCAATATCTGCCCCACCAAGACGACCAGAAACCATCGTACGAACACCTTGAGCACCGACTCTCATTGAGCGAGTAATCGACTGTTTCTGAGCACGGCGCCATGAAACACGATTTTCCAATTGACGGGCAATATTTTGAGCAACAAGTTGTGCATCAAGATCAGGTTGTTTTATTTCATAAATATTTACGTGTACTTTTTTGCCAGTTAATGCGTTGAGTGATTGACGTAATGCTTCTACTTCTGAGCCGCCTTTACCAATGACCATACCTGGCTTAGCCGTTTTGATGGTAATATTTAAGCGGTTAGCTGCACGTTCAATCTCAACAGCAGATACAGCTGCTTCCTTCAAACGGTTATCAATATATTCACGAATCTTAATGTCTTCATGCAAGTAGTCAGCATAATTTTTGTCTGCATACCACTTGGATTCCCAATCACGAATAACTCCAATTCGAAGACCTATCGGATTAACTTTTTGACCCAAATCTTATCCCTCCTTCTTCTCGGTTACGAAAATTGTAATGTGACTTGTGCGTTTATTAATACGACCTGCACGTCCCATTGCCCGTGGACGGAATCGTTTTAAAGTAGCACCTTCATCTACATATGCTTTATTAATATAAAGGTCATTTGGCTCCATTTCATAGTTGTGCTCAGCGTTAGCGATAGCTGATTTCAGCACTTTTTCCACGTCTGGAGTTATGGCCTTTGGCGTATTCTTTAAAATCGCAAGAGCTTCGCCGACTTCTTTGTCGCGTATCAAATCGACAACTAAACGAGCTTTACGAGGAGCAATGCGCACTTGCTTTGCGACTGCTTTAGCTTCCATGAACGTTCCTCCTCTCATTAACGTCTTGTTTTCCTATCGTCTTTGGCGTGTCCACGATAGGTTCTAGTCGGAGCAAATTCACCTAGTTTATGCCCGACCATGTCTTCAGTAATAAATACGGGTACATGCTTACGGCCATCATACACCGCAATTGTGTGACCGATAAATTCAGGAAAAACCGTAGAACGTCTCGACCATGTTTTAATAACACGCTTTTCACTGTTCTCATTTTGTGTTTCGATTTTTTTCATCAAATGGTCATCCGCAAAAGGTCCCTTTTTAAGGCTGCGACCCATAGGTCAACCTCCTTCCATATACTTTAGATTCTAGCCAGAGTTATTTTTTCTTCTTCTTGCCACGACGACGTACTATATATTTGTTAGAAGGATTGTTGCGTTTCCGTGTTTTAAGACCCAAAGTTGGTTTGCCCCATGGTGTAACTGGTGATGGCATACCAATCGGCGCACGACCTTCACCGCCCCCGTGTGGGTGATCTGTTGGGTTCATAACAGAGCCACGAACAGTCGGACGTTTGCCTTGCCAACGACTGCGGCCAGCTTTACCCACATTAATTAGTTCATGTTCTAGGTTACCAACTTGACCGATTGTTGCACGACATGTTTCAAGAATCATGCGAACCTCTCCTGAAGTGAGGCGAACAAGAACATATTTACCTTCTTTACCAAGAATCTGGGATTCTGATCCAGCTGAACGAACTAATTGCGCACCTTTGCCAGGACGTAATTCTACATTATGAACCACTGTACCTACCGGAATGTTTTTCAATGGTAGAGCATTACCGACTTTAATGTCAGCATCAGGTCCAGCCATAATCTGGTGACCAACTTCAAGACCCTTTGGTGCAAGAATGTATCGTTTCTCACCATCAGCGTAATTGATTAGCGCAATATTCGAAGAGCGATTCGGATCGTATTCAATCGTAGCAACGCGACCTGGTATACCATCTTTATTGCGTTTGAAATCAATAATACGGTATTTACGTTTGTGACCGCCGCCTTTATGACGAACCGTCATACGACCTGTATTATTCCGCCCAGCCTTTTTCGAAAGTGGCTCAAGCAAAGATTTCTCAGGCTGATCCGTTGTGATTTCACTATAATCGGATGCGGTCATATGACGTCGACCGTTCGATGTAGGTTTAAATTTCTTAATTGCCATTGGTATCTCCCTCCTTCACTTATATATTAGACACCTTCGTAAAATTCAAGTTCTTTACTGTCTGGCGTCAAAGTAACAATGGCTTTCTTGTATTGCGCTGTATATCCGAAATAACGACCAAAGCGCTTTGGTTTCCCGTTATAATTCATCGTATTAACCTTAGACACGCCAACACTAAAAATCTCTTCAACTGCACGCTTAATTTCACTTTTGTTAGCTCGACGATCAACGATAAATGTGTATTTCTTATCAACCATTTGTTCAGTTGAGCGTTCAGTGATAACCGGGCGCTTAATAACATCACGTGAATCTTTCATTATCCAAGCACCTCCTCTAGCTTAGCAGCAGCGTCCTTCGTTACAATCAGTTGATCATGATTCACAACATCTAGGACATTGACTTGATCTGGGGTCGCAATTTGGACATTCGGAAGATTACGTCCAGAACGTTCAACAGCATCATCGTTCTCACCGATAACAACAAGAACCTTCTGATCTGCAGATAGATTATTTAATACATTGACAAACTCTTTTGTCTTTGGCTTATCAAAGGTCAAATTGTCAAGTACAATTGCGCTACCATCTTGTACTTTAGAAGATAACGCGGATTTCAGTGCCAAACGTCGCACTTTCTTAGGTAATTTATAACCGTAAGAACGCGGGGATGGGCCGAATACAGTACCGCCACCAACCCATTGTGGTGCGCGAATTGAACCTTGACGGGCACGTCCGGTCCCTTTTTGGCGCCATGGCTTCTTACCTCCACCACGAACCGCAGAACGGTTTTTAGTTGCGTGTGTTCCCTGACGACGAGAAGCTTGTTGCATAACAATAGCTTCATAAAGCGCATTTTGATTAGGCTCAATACCAAACACAGTATCCGTTAGTTCAACATCGCCGACTTGGGAGCCATTTTGATCCAATACGTTTAATTTTGGCATGGAAGATCCTCCTTTCTTATTTAGCTTCTGTTTCTTTTATCGTCGTTTGAATGACTAATTCACTGCTTTTAGCTCCAGGAACATTACCCTTAATAAGTAAAACATTCCGTTCAGAGTCAACTTTGACGATTTCAAGGTTCTGTACGGTCACTTTTTTACCACCCATACGACCAGGCATGTTTTCACCCTTAAAAACACGCATTGGGTCAATGGCACTTAAAGCACCTGGACCACGGTGAAAGTGTGAACCATGAGTCTTCGGACCACGTTGTTGGCCATGACGTTTAATAGCACCTTGAAAGCCTTTGCCTTTAGTAGTCCCTGTTACATCGACAACGTCACCTTTGTTAAAGACATCAGCTTTAACTTCTTGCCCTAGTTCATAATCGTCAATGTTAATTTCACGGATTTCCCTTACGAAGCGCTTAGGCGCTGTGTTAGCTTTCTCGGCGTGACCTTTTTGTGGCTTATTTGTCCGTGATTCCTTTTTATCGCCGAATCCGAGTTGAACAGCATTATATCCATCAGTTTCAGTTGTTTTTTTCTGAAGAACAACATTGGAATCTGTCTGAACAACAGTTACCGGAATAACTTCACCACTTTCAGAGAAAACTTGTGTCATACCGATTTTTCTTCCCAAGATTCCTTTGGTCATCCGTTACACCTCCTACAAATATGAATCAATTCATTATAGTTTTATTTCAATATCTACACCAGATGGTAAATCTAGCCGCATAAGTGAATCAACGGTCTGCGGCGTTGGCTCCAAAATATCAATCAAGCGTTTATGTGTACGCATTTCAAACTGTTCACGTGAATCTTTATACTTGTGTACCGCTCTAAGTACCGTATAGACAGAGCGATCAGTTGGAAGCGGGATTGGACCCGAAACTTTTGCACCTGAACGTTTAGCAGTTTCAACAATTTTTTCTGCCGATTGATCTAATACACGATGTTCATAAGCCTTTAAACGAATACGGATATTCTGTTTATTTGCCATTTTGTTCCCTCCTTTATCGTCCATTTTCTAAACAGACTAACTCCACGGAAATTTTCCGGTCACCCACCCATGGCAAAGGGGCCGGGTGTGTCCGCAACCTTCCGCATCATCGCTAAAAACCAACATTACCTATTATATAGAAAACCAAAGGCGAATGCAACAGTTTTTTCGCGTTTCTGCGAACACTTTTCTTATTATACATACGGATTTGACTTAATGCAATGTATAATTAGCTGGCTGACGAATTTGTCATAATTTACATAGAGAAAACTAATTATATTGTGTGAGTACAAAAATCATATCTGCATAACAGTAACATACATATTATAAAAAGCACTCTCGATTGAGAGTGCTTTTTATTCATTAAGTCAATTATTTAACAATGGTTGACACAACGCCAGCACCAACAGTACGTCCGCCTTCACGGATAGAGAACTTAGTGCCATCTTCAATAGCAATTGGTGAAATCAATTCAACTTCCATCTCAACGTTGTCTCCAGGCATAACCATTTCAACGCCTTCAGGAAGGGTGATGGTGCCCGTTACGTCTGTTGTACGGAAATAGAATTGTGGACGATAGTTTGCAAAGAATGGTGTGTGACGGCCACCTTCGTCTTTAGAAAGAACGTAAACTTCTGCCTTAAATGATGTATGAGCGTTAACGGAACCTGGTTTGCACAAAACTTGGCCACGCTCAACATCGTCGCGGTTAATACCACGAAGAAGTGCCCCAATGTTGTCGCCAGCTTCAGCATAGTCAAGCAGCTTACGGAACATCTCAACGCCAGTAACAGTTGTTTTTCTAGGCTCTTCAGTTAGACCTAGAAGTTCAGCATCGTCACCAACGGAAACAGTACCACGCTCAACACGACCTGTTGCAACGGTTCCACGACCAGTGATGGAAAAGACGTCCTCAACTGGCATCATGAATGGCTTATCATGGTCACGTTCAGGTGTTGGAATGTTTTCGTCAACATGTTCCATCAATTCAAGAATCGCTTTTTCGTGCTCTTCCTCACCTTCAATAGCTTTAAGAGCGGAACCTTTGGAGACTGCAATGTCATCACCAGGGAACTCATACTCAGAAAGTAGGTCACGAACTTCCATTTCTACAAGTTCAAGAAGTTCTTCATCGTCAACCATGTCGGTTTTGTTCAAGAAAACGACGATAGCAGGAACACCTACTTGGCGAGAAAGAAGAATGTGTTCACGGGTTTGCGGCATTGGTCCGTCAGCAGCAGACACAACTAAGATTGCGCCGTCCATTTGTGCAGCACCTGTGATCATGTTTTTAACATAGTCTGCGTGGCCTGGGCAATCAACGTGAGCATAGTGACGGTTGTCAGTTTCATACTCAACGTGTGCCGTGGAAATGGTAATACCACGTTCTTTTTCTTCAGGAGCACCATCAATGCTGTCGTAAGCTTGTGCTTCCCCTCTGTCATAAGTCTTATGAAGAACTGTCGTGATTGCAGCAGTTAGGGTTGTTTTCCCGTGGTCAACGTGACCAATTGTACCAATATTAACATGGGGTTTCGAACGGTCAAATTTTTCTTTAGCCATTACTATTGTCCTCCTTTTAAATAGAGAAATGTATTTTTGATAGTTATATGTTATCTAAGACAGAAGGGCACTGGGGCCCGACTATCTTAGCTGACAATAAAAGAATCGTTAGATCAGATGCTTTTATTCAGTGTCACCAGTATTCTTGCTGATAATTTCATCAGCGATGGATTTCGGCACTTGCTCATAGTGATCAAAGTGCATGGTATAAGTGCCGCGACCTTGGGTGCTTGAACGCAATGTTGTTGCATAGCCAAACATATTAGCCAATGGTACATAGGCACGAACAGCTTGTGCACCAGCACGGTTTTCAATACCGTCCACACGTCCGCGGCGACCATTAATATCACCCATGATATCGCCCATGAATTCTTCAGGGGCTTCAATATCAACTTTCATAAGTGGCTCAAGCAAAGCTGGTTTACATACCTCTTTCGATTTTTTCAGAGCCATGGAAGCAGCAATTTTAAAGGCCATCTCACTAGAGTCAACATCATGGTACGAACCATCAAATAACGTGGCTTTTACATCTACCATTGGATAGCCTGCAAGCAAGCCGTTTTGCATCGCTTCTTCAACGCCTTGTCCCACTGAGTTAATATAATCACGCGGAACAACACCGCCAACGATTTTATCGACGAATTCAAATCCAGCGCCCTCTTCTTGCGGTTCAAATTCGATCCAAACGTGACCGTATTGACCACGACCACCAGATTGGCGAATAAACTTACCTTCAACTTGGCCGCTTTGGGTCAAGGTTTCACGATAAGCCACTTGAGGTGCACCAATATTAGCTTCTACCTTAAATTCACGTTTCAAACGGTCAACGATCACATCAAGGTGAAGTTCACCCATACCTCTAATGATCGTCTGCCCTGTTTCTTCGTTGGTTTCAGTTTTGAATGTTGGATCCTCTTCAGCTAGTTTAGCGAGAGCAACCGCCATTTTATCCTGATCAGCCTTTGATTTTGGTTCAATTGCAACCGAAATAACTGGCTCAGGGAAGTCCATTGTTTCGAGAATCACTTGCTCTTTCTCATCACACAATGTATCACCGGTAGCTGTTGACTTCAAACCAACGCCTGCAGCAATATCGCCGGAATAACATGTTTTTATTTCTTCACGACTATTGGCGTGCATTTGTAAAATCCGGCCTAAACGTTCCCGTTTATTCTTAGTCGAATTTTGTACATATGTTCCAGCATCAGCTGTACCAGAATACACACGGAAGAAAGTGAGTTTACCAACATAAGGATCAGACATAACCTTAAACGCTAATGCAGCAAACGGTCCATCATCTTCAGCAAACCGTTCTACCTCTTCATCGTTTTTCAAATCTTTACCCTTAATAGCTGGTACATCAACAGGTGATGGCAAGTAATCAATAACGGCATCCAAGACCAGCTGAACACCTTTGTTCTTAAATGCTGAACCGCAAAGAACTGGGTAGAATTCAACATTACAAGTACCTTTACGAATGGCCGCTTTCAATTCACCTTTATCAATGTCTTCACCTTCAAGATATTTCATCATGAGTTCTTCATCGAGTTCAGCAACGGCTTCAACAAGTTTTTCACGATATTCATTAGCTTGATCTTGATACTCATCTGGAATATCACGGGCACTTGTACGTGTGCCTAACTCATCTTCATAATAGTAAGCCTTCATTTCAACTAAGTCGATGATTCCTTCAAAATTGTCCTCTGCGCCAATCGGCAATTGAATCGGATGTGCATTGGCTTGAAGGCGTTCATGCAATGTATTTGTTGAATACAAAAAGTCAGCACCGACTTTATCCATCTTATTAGCGAAAACAATACGAGGAACGCCATAAGTTGTCGCCTGGCGCCAAACAGTCTCTGTTTGTGGTTCAACGCCGGATTGAGCATCAAGAACAGCTACAGAACCATCTAATACACGCAGGGAACGTTCAACTTCTACAGTAAAATCAACGTGCCCTGGAGTATCAATAATGTTAACACGATGATCATTCCACTGTGCAGTTGTTGCTGCAGAGGTAATAGTAATACCGCGCTCTTGTTCCTGAGACATCCAGTCCATTTGCGAAGCGCCTTCATGGGTTTCACCGATTTTGTGAATCCGGCCTGAATAAAACAGAATACGCTCGGTCATCGTTGTTTTACCCGCATCAATGTGGGCCATGATACCGATATTACGCGTTTTCTCCAAGGGAAAATCTCTGCCCATAGGTTTCTCTCCTTTCTAAATAAGAGTCTATTACCAGCGATAGTGAGCGAAAGCTTTGTTAGCTTCTGCCATTTTATGAACATCTTCACGTTTTTTAACAGCCGCACCTGTATTATTGGCAGCGTCAGCTATTTCATTGGCAAGACGTTCAACCATTGTCTTCTCACCCCGAAGACGTGAATAGTTAACAATCCAACGCAAACCCAAAGATGTCCGGCGCTCAGACCGAACCTCTACTGGTACTTGATAGTTTGCACCACCAACACGGCGAGCACGAACCTCAAGGACAGGCATAACATTCTTCAGAGCCTCATCCAAAACTTCCATAGGATCCTGATTAGTGCGCTCTTTAATAAGCTCAAAAGAACGGTATAATATCTTCTGTGCCTTTCCGCGCTTTCCATCCTGCATAATACGATTAATCAAACGACTCACCAATTTAGAATTATAAATTGGATCTGGGAATACCTCTCGTTTTTCAACTGGACCTTTACGTGGCATAGGTTTCCCTCCTTTCAAATATTAAATCAATGCTATTTTTTAGGTTTTTTAGTTCCGTATTTGGAACGGCCTTGTCTACGACCATCAACACCGGAAGTGTCCAAAGCACCACGAACAATGTGATAACGGACACCAGGCAAGTCTTTAACACGACCGCCACGCATAAGAACAACACTGTGTTCTTGTAGGTTATGGCCGATACCTGGAATATAAGCATTCACTTCGATGCCGTTTGTTAAACGAACACGTGCATATTTACGAAGTGAAGAGTTCGGTTTCTTCGGTGTCAAAGTACCAACACGAGTGCAAACACCGCGTTTTTGTGGTGATGGGCTATCAGTTAATGTTTTCTTAAAACTGTTATACCCCTTGTTAAGTGCTGGTGAGTCAGACTTACGTGATCTCGATTGACGTCCTTTGCGAACCAATTGATTAATTGTAGGCATATTCATTTCCTCCCTTCAAAATCATTTATTCAAACCCACAGACCCAGGTGGTTCATATTAACACAAAAAAAGATTTGCTTGGCTGCCCAGGCAAAACTAATATTTTATGGCCACTGTTGCGGCGCCAACATCGATTCCACAAGATTTGCCTAGTCGATTCATAGAATCAACTTTGAAAACCATAACGTTTTTCTGTTCAGCTAAATCGACGACTTTGTTAGTGACACGCACATCGGCATCTGTGGCTACGACGACTTCTTTAATCAAGCCCTCTTTCAAAGCCTTCAACGTCTGCTTTGTTCCTATGATTAAATTATCCTTAGCCAGTGTTACTTTATCATAAGACATCTGAAATATCCTCCGAAGCAACAAGGTCTCAGGAACACTCAGTTATAATAACACTGAGCATTCCTCCTTGTCAATACTCCATTAACTTTCTTGATTGACCAGATCACCAGTATCAATCATATCCATGTCCTCAGCTGATTCATCAGCTTTATCTGTACCGATCTGTCGATACCTTGAAATTCCCGTTCCGGCAGGTATCAGTTTACCTATAATCACATTCTCTTTCAAACCAAGCAATTCATCTCGCTTACCTTTAATAGCGGCATCCGTAAGAACACGGGTGGTCTCTTGGAAAGATGCGGCTGATAAGAAAGACTCAGTTTCAAGTGAAGCTTTGGTAATTCCGAGAAGGACCGGACGTCCTGTCGCCGGTTCACCGCTGTTAAGAAGGACATCCTTATTAACACCCTTGAAAGCATGAATATCAACAAGAGTACCAGGAAGAACATCCGTATCTCCAGCTTCGACTACACGGATCTTACGAATCATTTGACGGACCATCACTTCAACGTGTTTGTCGCCAATTTCAACCCCTTGCATCCGATAAACTTTTTGAACTTCAGCTAACAAATAATCTTGAACCGCTTGTAGGCCTGAAACTTCTAGTAAATCTTTAGGGTCTACAGATCCTTCTGTCAAGACTTGACCTGCTTCAACCTTATCACCTTCGGCCACTTTCATTCGGGCACTAAGCGAAATATCATAAGATTTAGATTCAAGGTCATTTTCAACAACAATCTCACGTTTATCACGAAGTTCGTTAATGCTCTTTATGTGACCCTCAATTTCTGTAATCGGTGCTTGACCTTTTGGATTACGAGCTTCGAACAGCTCCTGAATACGCGGCAGACCTTGAGTAATATCGTCTCCAGCAACACCGCCAGTATGGAATGTCCGCATTGTCAATTGTGTACCTGGCTCACCGATGGATTGAGCAGCGATAATTCCAACAGCTTCACCAACCTCAACTTCTACGCCGGTCGCAAGGTTGCGGCCATAACACTTCTTACAGACACCATGTTGGGTTTCACACATAAAGACAGAGCGAATTGTAACTTCATTGACACCAGCTTCAACAATTGTATTAGCCTGGTCTTCTGTCACAACGTCGTCCTTTTGAGCCAGAATCTCGCCTGTTTCTGGATGTGTAACATCTTGATAAATCGTACGACCAACCAATCGGTCATATAAACCTTCAATTTCTTCTTTACCATCGTCAATAGCACTAACAACAAGGCCACGGTCAGTTCCACAGTCATCTTCACGCACAATAACATCTTGAGCAACATCAACCAACCGACGAGTAAGATAGCCAGAGTCAGCCGTCTTAAGCGCTGTATCGGCAAGACCTTTACGTGCACCGTGTGTTGAAATAAAGTATTCTAATACCGTTAGACCTTCACGGAAACTTGACTGGATCGGCAATTCAATAATGCGACCAGATGGATTAGCCATTAGGCCACGCATGCCAGCAAGTTGGGTAAAGTTTGATGCGTTACCACGAGCACCTGAATCCTGCATCATGAAAATAGGATTGGTTTTATCCAAGGAATGCATTAGTTTATCTTGGATCGTATCTTTAGCCCCACTCCAAATCGATATAACCCGCTCGTAGCGTTCATCTTCTGTAATCAAACCTCGTCTAAACTGCTTAAGAACATTGTTGACATTTTCTTCCGCTTGATCCAGTATTTCTTGTTTTTCAGGTAAGACAACAATATCATCGACACCGATTGTGATACCCGCTTTTGTCGAGTAATAGAAGCCTAGGTCTTTCATCCGGTCTAGCATCCTTGATGTTTCCGTCACTTTAAACCGTTTGAAAACTTCCGCGATGATATCACCAAGAATACCTTTCTTAAACGGTGGTATTTCTTCGCGACTCGCAATGTCATCCTCAATATTTGAACCTTTATCAATAAAGAATTTATCCGGTGTTGCAATCTCTAAATTCTCCTGAGTTGGCTCATTAATGTATGGAAATGACTCTGGCAACATGTTATTAAAGATCAATTTACCTATTGTGGTCACCAAATACTTGTCATTCTGTTCAGCAGTAAATGTCGCATTATTAACCGAACGAGCCGGTACTGCCACTCGTGTATGCAAATGCGCATAGCCATTTTGGTAGGCCATAAATGCTTCGTCAGCATTTTTAAATGTTTTTCCTTCACCAACAGCGCCCTTACGCTCAAGTGTTAGATAATAATTACCTAATACCATGTCCTGTGACGGTGTAACAACCGGTTTCCCGTCTTTTGGATTTAAAATATTTTGCGCTGCCAGCATTAAAATACGCGCTTCAGCTTGGGCTTCTGCAGAAAGCGGAACGTGAACAGCCATTTGGTCACCGTCAAAGTCGGCGTTGTATGCAGTGCATACAAGCGGATGCAAACGAATGGCTCGCCCTTCCACAAGAATAGGTTCAAATGCTTGAATACCCAATCTGTGTAAAGTTGGCGCACGGTTTAACAGAACCGGATGTTCCTTAATGACTTCTTCAAGTACACCCCATACATCGGGATGAACTTTTTCAACCTTCCGTTTTGCGCTCTTAATATTATGAGCAACGCCTTTATTAACTAATTCTTTCATTACAAATGGTTTGAACAGTTCCAATGCCATTTCCTTAGGCAAGCCACATTGATACATTTCAAGACTAGGACCTACAACAATAACAGAACGTCCAGAATAGTCAACACGTTTACCAAGGAGGTTCTGACGGAAACGTCCTTGTTTACCTTTAAGCATGTGTGATAAAGACTTCAATGGACGGTTTCCCGGACCAGTTACCGGGCGACCGCGACGGCCATTATCAATTAAAGCGTCAACTGATTCTTGAAGCATACGCTTCTCGTTTTGAACAATAATGCTAGGTGCACCTAAGTCTAACAATCGTTTCAAACGATTGTTTCTGTTAATAACACGTCGGTATAAATCATTCAAATCAGACGTTGCAAACCGTCCTCCGTCAAGCTGAACCATCGGACGAAGCTCCGGCGGGATAATCGGTAACACTTCAAGGATCATCCATGATGGATCATTATCAGAGTGTCTAAATGACTCAAGCACTTCCAAGCGTTTAATAGCCCGTGTACGGCGCTGTCCTTGAGCAGTCTTTAACTCTTCTTTTAAGACAGCAACATCCTGATCCATGTCAAGGTCTTGTAAGAGTTTTTTGATAGCCTCAGCACCCATATCAGCTTTAAAGGTTTTACCGTATTTATCGCGATAATTACGGTATTCCTTCTCTGACAGTAGTTGTTTTTTCTCTAACGGTGTATCACCAGGCTCAGTTACCGCATATGAAGCAAAATAAATAACCTCTTCTAAAGCCCGTGGCGACATGTCGAGCAAAAGACCCATACGACTTGGAATACCTTTAAAATACCAAATATGAGAAACGGGGGCAGCCAACTCAATATGCCCCATACGTTCTCTTCGAACTTTGGCACGAGTGACCTCAACGCCGCAGCGGTCACAAACAACGCCTTTATAACGGACACGTTTATATTTCCCACAATGACATTCCCAGTCCTTTTGCGGGCCAAATATCCGCTCACAAAACAAACCGTCTTTTTCCGGTTTCAGTGTTCGATAATTGATCGTCTCAGGTTTTTTAACTTCACCACGAGACCACGACCGAATTTTATTCGGTGATGATAGACCGATTTTCATATACTCAAATTTATTAACATCTAACAAGGGGGCAACCTCCCTTATAATTCGGTGTTATGCCTAGTATGAGCACACTCAAACTAGGCATTAACATTCAGATTTTGACTCGACGTATCTTCTTCTTCCTCTTCAATGTCTCGTATATCGATCTCTTCTTCGTCACTGGTAAGAACTTTAACATCCATTCCCAGACTTTGAAGTTCTTTAATCAAGACTTTAAATGATTCCGGAACGCCAGGATCAGGGATGTTTTCACCTTTAACAATGGATTCATAAGCCTGAACACGCCCGACAACATCATCCGACTTAACGGTCAGAATTTCTTGTAATGTAAAGGCAGCACCGTAAGCTTCCAGTGCCCAAACTTCCATTTCACCAAAACGTTGACCACCAAATTGGGCTTTACCACCCAACGGCTGTTGCGTAACCAGTGAATAAGGTCCCGTTGAACGAGCATGCAATTTGTCATCAACCATGTGCGCTAATTTAATCATATACATAACGCCTACAGAGACACGGTTATCAAAGGGTTCTCCAGTTCGGCCATCATATAAAACAGTCTTTCCATCTCGTGGGAGACCTGCTTCTTCAAGCGTTCCCCACACATCTTCTTCTCGCGCACCGTCAAAGACTGGTGTCGCAACGTGAATACCCAGTTGCTTAGCTGCCATTCCAAGGTGTAGTTCCAAAACTTGACCAATGTTCATTCGTGATGGAACCCCTAATGGATTCAACATAAGATCAATGGGTGAACCATCTGGCAAATACGGCATATCCTCTTCAGGAAGGATGCGGGAAATAACACCTTTGTTACCGTGGCGACCCGCCATCTTGTCCCCTTCTGAGATCTTCCGTTTCTGAACAATATAAACGCGAACGAGATGATTAACACCTGGTGAGAGCTCATCGCCGTCTTCACGATTGAAAATCTTCACATCATGGACAATGCCATCGCCACCGTGTGGTACTCTTAATGATGTATCGCGGACTTCTCTAGCCTTTTCACCAAAAATAGCATGCAACAATCGCTCTTCAGCTGTAAGTTCAGTAACCCCTTTTGGTGTTACTTTACCAACAAGAATATCGCCGTCTTTTACCTCAGCACCAACGCGAATAATCCCGCGTTCATCAAGATCTTTAAGTGCATCTTCACCCACGTTCGGAATATCACGAGTGATTTCTTCCGGTCCAAGTTTCGTATCACGCGCTTCTGATTCGTATTCCTCAATATGAATAGATGTGTAGACATCATCTTTAACCATACGTTCACTCATAATAATGGCATCTTCATAGTTATAGCCTTCCCAAGTCATGAAAGCAACAACTGCGTTGCGCCCTAAAGCAAGTTCACCTTGCTCCATTGATGGGCCATCGACAAGCAGCTCACCTTTGGCTACGATATCGTCTCTACTAACAATCGGCCGCTGATTATAACAAGTGCCTTGGTTTGAGCGTTCATATTTTTGGAGTTTATAAGTTACTATATCGCCTTCGACTTTTTTGCCGTCAACTTCATCTATCGTCCGAATTTTGATAGCTTCAGATGTGACATCTTCAACACGACCTTGATATTTCGCACGAATAGCAGAACCTGAGTCTTGAGCCGATACATATTCCATCCCTGTACCAACGGTTGGTGCCTCAGGGAACAACAACGGTACCGCTTGACGTTGCATGTTTGCCCCCATTAAAGCCCGGTTTGAGTCATCATTTTCAAGAAACGGAATACAAGCTGTCGCTGCAGATACCACTTGTTTTGGCGATACGTCCATATAATCAACGCGATCTTGTTTGACAACAGTGTTTTCTTCCCGGAAGCGGGCAATAACCTCATCATCAACAAACGAACCATCATCATCTAATTTCGCATTGGCTTGAGCAATAACATAGTTATCTTGTTCATCTGCTGTTAAATAGTCAATTTGATCCGTAACCTTATCTGTCTCAGGATCGACTCTTCGATATGGCGTTTCTATGAAACCAAATTTATTAACCTTCCCATAGCTTGATAACGAGTTAATCAAGCCAATGTTTGGACCCTCTGGAGTCTCAATGGGACACATACGTCCATAGTGTGAATAGTGAACGTCACGAACTTCAAAGCCAGCCCGTTCACGCGTCAATCCACCTGGCCCTAGAGCTGATAAACGGCGTTTATTTGTCAATTCAGCTAGCGGATTCGTTTGATCCATAAATTGCGATAACTGCGAGCTACCAAAGAACTCTTTAATTGATGCAATGACAGGCCGAATATTAATCAATGCCTGTGGCGTAATTGAGCTCGTATCTTGAATGGACATTCTTTCACGAATAACACGCTCCATTCGTGAAAGGCCGATTCTAAATTGGTTTTGCAGCAATTCACCAACAGATCTGATACGCCGGTTGCCTAAATGGTCGATATCATCTGTATTACCAACACCATGCATCAGATTAAAGAAGTAATTGACTGATGAAATGATATCAGCTGGTGTTATATTTTTGACAACATCATTCGATTCAGCGTTATCATCTGATTGAGCATTACTCATTACATTAATGACTTTCTCATCTTCGCCTTCTAATGGAGAATAGATTTTAATGCTTTGCAAAGTAATCTCTTGGCCCTCAATGACACCAGCAGCCGGTGTATAGGTTTGATAGCCGAGTTTCTTCTCAATAGTTGGCAACAATCGATCTAATGTCCGGCGATCAAGCAGTGTGCCTTCATCAGCGACAACTTCGCCGGTCTCAGGATCGACAAGTTTTTCAGCTAATCGTTGATTAAATAGACGATTTTTTATGTGTAGTTTTTTATTAACTTTGTAACGCCCCACCTTGGCTAAATCATAGCGCTTGGGGTCAAAAAACCTTGTTTGTAATAGACTTTTTGCATTTTCCACCGTAGGGGGTTCGCCAGGACGAAGGCGTTCATAGATTTCAATTAATGCCTTCTCAGTACCTTCCGTATTGTCCTTTTCAAGCGAATTACGAATGTACTCATCATCGCCTAACAAATCAATAATTTCTTGATCAGTACTGAATCCTAAAGCCCGTAGCAAAACCGTAATCGGTAACTTTCTTGTTCGATCAATCCGAACGTATGCAATATCTTTAGCGTCGGTTTCGAATTCCAACCAAGCTCCACGGTTAGGGATAACGGTTGCTGTGTAGCCCTTCTTCCCGTGTTTGTCAAACTTATGATTATAGTAGACACTTGGTGAACGAACCAATTGAGATACAATAACACGTTCAGCCCCATTGATAATAAATGTCCCTGATTCCGTCATTAACGGGAAGTCACCCATAAAAACTTCCTGCTCTTTAACTTCACCAGTGTCTTTATTAATCAGACGCACTTTGACACGTAAAGGAGCGGAGTAAGTCACATCTCGTTCTTTTGCGTCCTCAACTGAATACTTTGGATCATCCAAAGAATAGTCAATAAACTCCAAGACTAAATTGCCTGTGAAATCCTCAACGGGTGAAATATCCTGAAACATTTCACGGATCCCCTCATCTAAAAACCACTGATACGAGGCCGTCTGAATTTCAATTAAGTTTGGCAGTTCCAGCACTTCATTGATGCGAGCATAGCTTCTGCGTTGGCGGTGGCGTCCATATTGCACAAGTTGACCTGTCAACTGATTCACCCCTCAAATGATGCATATTGAAAATCGGTAAACTTCATGGTATGTTTACCGTACAAAACATAAACAATGCATTTGATTAGTTTTTCCAATAGAATAAAAACCTATACATGTATAGTCAAATGCTATTTTTATTGGCATTAAGATATAATATCACAGCAAGCTTTCACCGTCAATGATTCTTGCTCGAAAAATATAATAACCTTTTTCTTTTGTTACGGTCTCGACTTTGTTATAGATGGTTTTTAATTTTTCTAATGCAGACGGCGCTCCTTGTTTCTTCTGAATAACGACCCACAAGTGTCCCCCGTTATTTAAGTAACGAGACGCATCTTCGAATATCTGATGCACAACCTGTTTCCCTGCCCTGACAGGGGGATTGGTTACAATATCATCAAAACGCCCTTCCACATTTCGAAATAAATCACTAGGATGAATCTTGGCATTTGAAACATCATTCAGCCGTGCATTCTTTAGTGCCAACTGGATGGCTCTCTCATTAATATCGACCATCGTCATCGAAACAGACGGAAAATGCTTTCCTAAAGAAATACCAACCGGGCCATAACCACATCCCATGTCCAAAATAGAGCCTGAAGAACTTGTAGGAACAAAAGATTCTACTAAAACCTTGGTGCCAAAATCCACTGATTTCTTAGAAAAAACGCCAGCGTCAGTATAGAACGATAATGCATGGCCTAGCAAGTCTGCTGATATATATTCAGGATGACTTTCGGCGTTCGGATTCTTAGTATAGTAATGTTCCATCATTAATCCAGCCCCAATCGATACCCTAATTATATCCAAAGTGATGTTTTACTTTTATTATTAAAAAGCCCGCACTATAAGGCGGGCTTTTTAATTGTTCAATTTTATTTCAACTCGACAGTTGCGCCAGTCTCTTCTAGTTGACCTTTCATTTCTTCAGCATCTTCTTTGGCTACGCCTTCCTTAAGCGGCTTTGGAAGATTGTCAGCAAGTTCTTTGGCATCTTTAAGGCCAAGACCTGTGATTTCGCGAACAACTTTGATGACTTTAATTTTTGAACTTCCGGCATCAGTAAGAACAACATCAAATTCTGTTTGTTCTTCTGCACCGCCGCCATCTTCACCGCCACCTTGTACTGCAACTGGGGCAGCAGCTGTAACACCAAATTCTTCTTCAATGGCTTTAACCAAGTCGTTAAGTTCCAAAACAGACATTTCTTTTATCGCACTAATGATCTCTTCTTGACTCATGATTGATCCTCCTTATAATTTTAAATGATTAAGCACTTTCTTCTTTCTGATCAGCAACAGCCTTAGATGCCAACGCAAAGTTGCGAATCGGCGCTTGCAATACGTTAAGCAACATAGACAACAAACCTTCTTGAGAAGGAATCTCTGCCAATGCTTTGATTTGATCAAAATCAGCAATTGCACCTTCGACCACACCTGTCTTTATTTCTAGGTCTTGGTGCTCTTTGGAAAAGTTGTGAAGAATTTTCGCCGGGGCGACAACATCTTCATTACTGAAGGCAACCGCTGTTGGCCCAACAAAGTGTTCGTTCAATTCTGCGTATCCAGCATTATCAGCCGCACGACGCATCATAGTATTTTTATATACTTTGAAATCAACGCCTGCTTCACGAAGCTGCTTACGAAGTTCAGTAACTTCATCAACATCCAATCCGCGGTAGTCAACAATGACGGTTGAAATACTATTGTTCAACTTGCCGGTGATTTCTTCAACAACTTGCTTTTTGCTTTCAATTGCTTGACTCATGGTTCCACCTCCTAGTACGTGATACCGCATCTTCCAGCATTATTAAAAAACCTCCATGTCACGCAGACATGGAGGAATAGGCGTCATTATCATTTCAAACACTTTGAGTGAATGCTATTCAGACCTATAATCACCTCGGTAGGACATTAAGCCGTTCATAGGCCCCTACTGTCTACGGTATCAACCGATATTCAATTCAAAACCGGATACGATTATATCTAATAAATCTCCGATTGTCAAATCAAAAAAAAATTAAGCAAATGGATTGTTAACTTTAATCCCAGGACCCATTGTGGATGACACAGCAATATTTTTGACATATTTGCCTTTTGCAGCTGCCGGCTTAGCTTTGATAAGCGCATCAACTAATGCTTCAAAGTTTTCAGCAAGAGCCTTATCATCGAATGAGACCTTACCGATCGGCGCATGAACATTACCATCTTTACCAGCACGGTATTCAACCTTACCTGCTTTAACTTCTCCAACAGCTTTAGTTACATCATTAGTTACTGTACCTGTCTTCGGGTTTGGCATAAGACCTTTTGGTCCAAGCACCCGACCAAGTTTACCAACTTCAGGCATCATATCAGGTGTAGCCACGACGACATCAAAATCAAACCAGCCTTGATTGACCTGATTGATCATGTCTTGATCACCAACGTAGTCAGCGCCAGCCTCTTCAGCTTCCTTCGCTTTTTCGCCTTTCGCAAAGACGAGAACCCTTTGGCTCTTACCAGTCCCATGCGGAAGGACGACAGCACCGCGTACTTGTTGGTCGTTTTTACGTGTATCAACACCTAACCGGACAGCAACGTCGATGCTTTCGTCAAATTTAGCCGAAGCGGTTTTTTTAGCTAATTCAACAGCCTCATTGACGTCATATATTTTAGTGCGGTCGATTTGACCTGTTGCTTCTTTAAGTCTTTTTCCTACTTTTGCCATAGTCGTGTTCCTCCTTTTGTGGTTGTAACGGTTGTACCTCCCACCTACTTACACAGAATGCACCAGTAGATGTAGCATCCTTAAATAAGGTTGCGAGACGATCCCCCGCAACCATAGAATTTCATTCATACTGGAACATCACATCAACACAATAGACGCTATTAGCCTTCTACGACGATACCCATGCTTCGCGCTGTTCCTTCAACCATACGTTCGGCTGCTTCAACGTCTGCAGCATTAAGGTCTGGAGCTTTTGTTTCTGCGATTTGGCGTACTTGATCACGAGAAACAGTAGCAACTTTATTACGGTTCGGCTCACCAGAACCCGATTCAATGCCTGCTTCTTTCTTTAGCAGAACCGCAGCTGGCGGAGTTTTTGTGATAAATGTAAATGAACGGTCTTCATATACCGTAATTTCTGCTGGGATAATCATACCTGCTTGTTCTTGGGTACGAGCATTAAATTCTTTACAAAATGCCATGATATTGATACCCGCTTGACCAAGGGCAGGACCTACCGGTGGCGCCGGATTGGCTTTTCCAGCAGGGATTTGCAATTTAACTACTTGAGAAACCTTTTTAGCCACGAGACACACCTCCTTAGTCCGTGATGTGGTACGGGTTGTCCCTCCCACTTAAAGCTTGCCTCATATTTTTCTAAAATGGGCAAACCATATCAAACATAAAAATTATACAATCTCTGAATCAAGATTTCAAGCCATTATCAAATTTTTTCAATTTGGCCAAAGTCTAATTCGACCGGGGTCTCCCGACCAAACATATTAACATGAACTTTAACCTTTTCTTTTTCAGTATCAATTTCTTCAATTGTTCCAACAAAATCAGCAAACGGACCTTCTTTGACCTGAACCTGTTCTTTAATCTCAAAATCAACGTCGGTTCTTTTTTCTTTAATCCCCATCTGCTTCAAAATAGCATCAACTTCTTCGGGTAAAAGCGGGATGGGTTTAGAACCTGCGCCGGTTGACCCAACAAAACCTGTAACACCAGGTGTATTGCGAACAACATACCACGAGTCATCGGTCATAACCATTTCCGCAATAACATAACCCGGAAATACTTTTTTCATAGTCGACTTCTTTTTCCCATTTTTGATTTCCGTCTCTTCTTCAGTCGGCATCAATATGCGGAATATTTTGTCGGTCATCCCCATGGACTCGACACGCTTTTCTAAGTTCGTTTTGACTTTATTTTCATAACCAGAGTAGGTGTGGACAACATACCACTGTTTCTCCATTCAAATGTTCCTCCAGACTTTAACCACGCATTATCCAGTCTATATCATTCTATTCAGTAATCAGTTCCAATACTTGCGATGTCCCAAGATCTATCAAGGCAAAAAAGACCGACACAAATACAACGGTAAGGACAACCGTTACTGTATAACTTGTCAGTTCACGACGATTCGGCCACCTGACTCTCTTCAATTCAATCCATGCGTTCTGGAAAAACCGCCCCGCCTTTTTGACGATACCTGCCATTTTAATTAACCCCCAACCAGTCTGATATCATTCTATCTATTTTAAACATATCCAGAAAAAATCTTACTTTGTTTCACGGTGAAGCGTATGTTCATTGCACCGTTTGCAAAACTTCTTAACAGCGACTCTTTCCTGCTGATTGGTTGTGTTTTTTGTTGTGGTATAGTTCCTGCTCCGGCATACCGAGCATTCTAACACAATCTTTTTTCTCATATATCGACACCTGATTTCAATCGATTCGTTAAAACCTTATTTTTACACACTAGTTTAAACCTAGCACAGATCAAACAAATCTGTCAATGAGTACAAACAGGGGACTCTTCTTGCTATAGACTGATTTCTTTCAATTCAAGATAGCGTTCCAGCTTTCTTTTGACACGTTGAAGTGCATTGTCAATTGATTTGACATGGCGTTTGGACACCGCTGAGATTTCCTGATATGTCCGGCCTTCCAAGTAAAGCATCAACACTTTTCGTTCAAGGTCACTGAGAATTTCGCCCATTTTAATTTCAATATCGTCAAATTCCTCTTGGTTAATTAACAGTTCTTCGGGGTTGGTCATCTTAGATCCTCTAAGAACATCGAGAAGCGTGCGATCAGATTCATCATCATAAATCGGCTTATCCAAAGAAACGTAAGAATTAAGGGGAATATGTTTCTGCCTTGTCGCCGTCTTAACCGCCGTAATCATTTGCCGTGTTATGCATAACTCAGCAAACGCTTTGAATGAAGAGAGCTTGTCACCTTGGAAATCCCGAATGGCTTTATATAAGCCAATCATCCCTTCCTGAACAACGTCCTCCCTATCAGCGCCAATTAAAAAATACGATTTGGCTTTGGCACGGACAAAATTACGGTATTTGTCAATCATATACTCCAAAGCCTGTATATCACCGTCATGCACTTGTCGAACCACTTGTTCATCCTCTAGTTCAGCAAAACCTAAAGCCGTTCGTTCGTCTATTTCGACCTTCACACAAATCCCTCCGACCATAACGGTGCCTAATATACGCTTATTATATAGTATAAAATTTTGAATCGTCAACAAAATTCAGTCACTGCGCCGCCATTTTTCAAATAGTTTCGTTAAATCCTCGTTAAATTGGATCCTCGATGCCTTCTTTTGTTGATTCGTTTCTGTGACTTTCGTCGAAATTTGTTGTTCTATTTTAAGAATCTCACGATGTAATTCCCGAGACGATTTTCTTAAAGCCCCTTGTGAAAATACCGTCCATTGCTCTGTATAATCGCTTGTCGCCACATGGACTCTGGTTCTAACATTTTTGATCTTAGAAACAAGCCGTTCAATACACTCATCAGCTGTTTCTTTTTCACGAGTATATATCACTTCAACATTGGCATGTTTGGTCTTCGCCTCCATCCCCGGAACAAGGTGAGCATCAAAAATAGCCATCACCCGCCAGCCTTTATAAGCTTGATATTCAGCTAGTTTGTCAATCAGCAAGTCGCGGGCATTAGCAAAATCAATCTTACGCATTTGATTTAATTCTGGCCAGGCACCAATAACATTGTATCCATCGACAAGTAAGACATCCATGTCATATCATTCTCCTTCAGAATGCCTATGTCGATGAACTTCATACATCAATAATGCGGCGGCCACGGATGCATTTAAGGAAGTAACGGTACCTTCCATAGGAATCCGAATCAGAAAATCACAATGTTCCTTAACTAATCTTGACATGCCGCTTCCTTCGTTACCCATCACCAGACACAAGGGAAGATCTAACTCCGCATTTTTATAATCGGCTTGTCCATCAGCATCCGTGCCGAGAAACCATAAACCTTGTTTTTTTAGCTGTTGGATGGTTCGCGATAAATTGGTGACTCGAACAACAGGAACATGCTCGATGGCTCCAGTCGAGGCTTTAGCCACAACTGGAGTTAAGCCAACGGCACGGCGCTTTGGAATAATGACACCATGAGCTCCAACCGCATCAGCCGTTCGCAAAATAGATCCGAAGTTATGTGGATCTTCGATGCCGTCTAAAATGATAAAAAACGGCTGTTCATTCCTGTTATTAGCTATCGAAAACAACTCATCCATATCGGCATATTCATGAGCAGCAACAGACGCCACAACACCTTGATGCTGTGATGAGTTAACGAGTTGATCGAGTTTGTTTTTCGGAACAAATTGAATCGTCACTTGATTCTCTTTTAATGTCTGTTGCTGTTTTTTAGACAGTCCCTGTCCATTTTGACTTACCCACACCTTGTTAATATCCCTTCCCGATGCAATGGCTTCGGAAACGGGGTGTCGTCCCATAATTAACTCACCCTTCATGTTTACCCCTCCTCTCTTCAACATCATGAAATAATTGCTCCATCAAACTGTTAATCCGGTCATGCTGATTTTCAAAATAGAGATAACCAATTAAAGCCTCAAAAGCAGTACTTGACTTATATTCAGCCAACCCCGCGTTTTTAGGTTTGGATGCTGATTTGGCATTACGTCCCCGGCGAATGATCGCTGACTCATGATCTGTAAGGCGATTTTTTTCTATTAAGTGTGCTAAAAACATTGCTTGTGACTCTGCCGACACATAGTGAATGGCTTGTTGGTGAAGCTGCCCAGGTTTGACGGCTTTTTGATGAATGAGGTGACGGCGGACATATAGCTCAATGACGGCATCCCCCATATAAGCCAAAGTTAAACTATTCATCTCAATCGTTTTCATACAGTCAAGCTCTCTTCCAACGAACGCCCTGTGGGGTATCTTCTAGCACAATTCCTTGATCCTTTAATTCATCACGGATACGGTCAGCCGTTGAAAAATCTTTGTGTTTACGAGCGGCTTCACGTTGCTGAATTTTTTGTTCAATGTGCTCATCAAGCAAGGCGTCGTCTTCTTTTAAATAAATTCCAAGGACACTGGAGAATTCATCCAACAGGGTAATATAAGCTTTTAATAATGTGACCGATGAGTTCTTATCTTCCAATTGTTTATTAGCTTCCTTGACAGCCTCAAACATTACAGTAATTGCATTGGCTGTGTTAAAATCATCATCCATCGCTTGAATGAATTCCGCACGCAATCTCTGAATCGCTTGCTCTCCCTTTTCAACCTTCTCTGCTTCTAAGAGATTAGCACTTTTATCTAAACGGTGTAGCAAGTTATTGTAAGTCGTTTTCAAACGATCATACGATTGTTCTGCATACTTCAATAATTCATCGCTGAAATTAATCGGGTTCCGGTAATGAACGGTATTTATAAAAAACCGTATCACATTCGGATTATATTCTTGCACCATGTCGTGAACCAGTTTTACATTGCCGAGAGACTTAGACATTTTTTCGTTATCAATATTTAGATATCCGTTATGAATCCAATAATTGGCCATGGTTTCATGGTTAGCCGCTTCCGATTGTGCGATTTCATTCTCATGGTGTGGAAAAATCAAATCCTGCCCGCCTGCATGAATATCAATGGTCTCACCCAAGTATTTATTAACCATCGCTGAGCATTCAACATGCCAACCCGGACGCCCATGCCCCCATGGACTATCCCAGCTCACTTCATCGGGTTTGGCTGCTTTCCATAGCGTAAAATCCAAAGGATCCTCTTTCTGCTCACCCACACCGATACGAGCTCCAACTTTCAGCTCATCAACCGATTGTTGTGAAAGCTGTCCATAGTGATCAAATTGTTTCGTCCGAAAGTAGACATCACCGGCCGATTCGTAGGCAAAGCCATCATCAATTAAATTTTGGATCAAATCAATCATTTCCTTAATCGTCTCTGTTGCCCGAGGATTGATGTCTGCTTCCTGTACATTTAAAGCTCCTACATCTTCTTTGTAGGCTCGAATAAATCGATCTGCAATGTCAAGAACATCTTCATTTTGTTCATTTGCCGCCTTGATGAGTTTATCATCAACATCTGTGAAATTGGATACATAGGTCACATCATAACCGCGATACTCTAAATAACGTCTTACAGTGTCAAAGGCAACAGCTGTACGTGCATTCCCTACGTGAATATAGTTATATACTGTAGGACCGCAGACATACATTTTGACTTTACCTTCCTCAATGGGATGGAACGTTTCTTTTTGCCTTGTGAGTGTATTATAAACACTAAGAGCCATCTTCCTTCACGCCTTCCTTTAATTGTTCAATATCATGATTTAAGCGTTTAATTTCTTGTTCCATTTCTTTCATCTTATCAGCTATCGGATCAGGTAAACTATGATTTAAATCATGTTCAATTTTAACACCATTTTGCCGAACTACACGGCCAGGAACACCGACAACTGTTGAATGATACGGGACATCCTTTAAAACAACTGAACCTCCACCAATCTTTGAACAATCATCAATCGTAATTGATCCAAGGACTTTAGCGCCCGTCGATATTAATACATGATCACCAATTGTCGGGTGGCGCTTCCCTTTTTCTTTTCCGGTTCCACCTAATGTTACACCTTGAAAAATTGTTACATTGTCGCCGATTTCACAGGTTTCGCCAATAACGACACCCATGCCATGATCAATAAAAAATCGGCGTCCAATGGTCGCACCTGGATGTATTTCAATTCCCGTTAAAAACCGGCTCAGCTGTGAGATACACCGGGCAATGAAAAAGGATTTTTTATTCCAAAACCAATGGGCCAAACGGTGCGACCAAATCGCATGCAGGCCGGAATAGGTTAGTATAACCTCAAAATAATTGCGCGCTGCCGGGTCCTGGTCAAACACAACATCAAGGTCTTCCTTTAATAATTTAAACAACCGCTAAGCCCCCCTATTCATAGGTATAAAAAAAGGACGTCTCCATGTCTTTATTAAGACACAGAGACGCCGTAAACGCGGTTCCACTCTGCTTAAGACGACTAAGGTATTAGTCGTCCTCACTTAAAATGATAACGGATTTTTCGTCTCCGCCCTTGCCTAATTGTAACGTTCAGCAAAGGAACTCGAAGGTGCACTTCAATCCTATGTGATTCAATCGCTCTCAGCCGGTGACGATTGTCTCTGGTGAATCAGGGATAGCATTTACTTCTCCTTGTCAACGTGTTTCATGATATAGTATCTGTCCGTTACGATTCTAATTGACTTAATGCGGCATCAAGCCTAGCCAAAGCAGTTTCCCGACCGATGAGTTCAATCGCAGATGGTAATTCAGGACCGTGCATTTGTCCTGTCGTGGCAACACGAATTGGCATAAACAATTTTTTACCTTTGTGTCCCGTCGTTTTTTGCACAGCTTTAATTTGCGGTTTGATGACATCGGCTTTCCATTCATCCAATTCTTGAAGCTTTTCTTTAAAGACTTTAAGAACCTCAGGGACTTGTTCACCTCTAAGAATATCCATCGCTTCCGCATCATAATCGATGGTTTGACGGAAGAATAATTCGGTTAACTCAACAATTTCCGCACCATACTGCAACTGTTCTTGATACAAAGATACCAAGTTACGCAACCAGGCTTCTTCTTCATCAGTCCGTGTTTCTGTAATTTTTTCAGCTTTGACGAGATGGGGAACGGTCAGATCCATTACCCGATCTAAATCAGCGTTTTTAATATATTGATTATTCATCCACTTCAATTTCTGTGCATCAAACACTGCCGGTGACGTGCTTAACCGTTCAGGGTCAAATACATCAATGAGACCGTCTTGGCTGAATAATTCCTCTTCACCTTTTGGTGACCAGCCAAGCAAAGCAATGAAGTTGAACAAAGCTTCAGGCATGTAACCTAAATCAGCGTATTGTTCGATATATTGAATGATGTCATGATCCCTTTTACTCAATTTTTTACGCTGTTCGTTAACAATTAATGTCATGTGTGCAAAAGTGGGAATACCCCAGTCAAAGGCTTCGTACACCATCATTTGCTTCGGTGTATTCGAAATGTGATCCTCACCGCGAAGAACATGAGATATTTTCATAAGATGGTCATCAATAGCAACAGCAAAATTATAGGTTGGCACGCCATCTTTTTTTACGATCACAAAATCACCAATGCCATTAGACTCGAAGGATACTTTTCCCTTAACGACATCTTCAAAAACATATTCTTGATCCCTAGGTACTTTGAAGCGGACACTCGGCGTCCGGCCTTCTGCCTCAAGGCGCTGCCTTTCATCATTGGTCAAATGACGGCATCTCCCATCATACTTAGGGGCTTCACCGTTATTCAATTGCTCCTCGCGACTCTGCTCCAATTCTTCTTCTGTGCAATAGCATTTATAAGCTAAGCCACGCTCAAGCAAGTCCTGCCAATAATCTTTATAGATATCTAAACGTTCTATCTGCCGGTAAGGGCCATATTCGCCGCCGACATCAATGCTTTCATCCCAATCCATTCCTAACCATTGGAGATAGTTGAGCTGGTTGTATTCACCACCTTCAACATTGCGTTTTTGATCGGTATCTTCAACCCTGATAATAAACTGACCGTTATGACTCCGAGCAAATAAATAATTGAATAGGGCTGTTCTCGCATTTCCTATATGTAAGTAGCCCGTTGGACTTGGTGCATACCTTACCCTGATTTGATTCATTCATTCCACCACCATCTTATTTTCAAAAAACAATATGAGAGCAAATATACTTCTTTAAATAATATTAACGGGTCATGATGAGACAATCAAGCAGACCGCTTGAGCTGCAATTCCCTCACCACGGCCGGTGAAACCCAGCTTCTCGGTTGTGGTTGCTTTAATATTAATTTGGTTCGTTTGTGCTCCTAAATATTCAGCAATAACATGTTGTATATCATCAATATACGGCGCCATTTTTGGGGCTTGAGCCATAATCACGCAATCTAAATTAGCCAACTGATAACCTTTTTCTTGTACCATTCCCCAAACATTCGTCAGCAAAACTTTAGAATCCACGTCTTTATAAGCTGGATCATGATCGGGAAAGTGTCGACCAATATCACCAGCTCCAATGGCCCCTAACAATGCATCACAAATCGCATGCAATAAAACGTCAGCATCCGAGTGACCTGTTAAACCTTTTTCGTAAGGGATGTCCACACCGCCGATAATGAGCGGGCGCCCGACTTCAAACCGGTGGACATCGAAACCTTGCCCTATCCTCATGCTTGTCTCCCCTTCTTAACCATTCCTTATCTGCATAAAATGCTCAGCCACCCACAAATCTTCCGGTGTCGTCACCTTAAGATTGCGATCATCACCTTTAACAATCGTGACTTTTCCACCCATCTGCTCAATGAGTGAAGCATCATCAGTCACCGCCCATCCCTGCTTGGCCGCTGCTTCATGGGCACTAAGAATCCACGATCGATGAAACGCTTGCGGTGTTTGGACCGCCCACAAATCGGATCGATCGAGGGTCTTGTCCACAAACCCATCGCATACTTTTTTTATCGTATCTTTTACCGGTACGGCCAAAACGGCTGCGCCTTCCTGGACAGCAGCCGTATATACCTTTTCAATTAATTGTTGATGAATCATGGGTCTTGCCGCATCATGAATGAGAACAATGGCTTCTTCACTCGTCGCCTTTAAAGCATTGTAGACACTATGTTGGCGTTCAGAACCGCCATGAATGAATTGTCTAACCTTTGTCAGATGATGATCACGAATGAGTGTCTCGAAAATGGATTGTTCTTCTTCTTTTATTGCAAGTATAATACTGTTACATTGTGAATCATGTTCAAATACTTTAAGTGTATGCACAATTAGAGGAGCACCAAGAAGTTCCAAAAAAATTTTATTGGATGATGCCCCCATTCGGCTGCCACTTCCAGCAGCTGGCAAAATCACCTGATAACCCATTGAGACCTCCATATCTCCTTTTATAACGCTTGTTCCATGAGCTTCGGCTTCGCAAAGATCATCCGGCCAGCCGACGTTTGTAATACACTCGTAACAATGACATCAATTGTTTTTCCGATATAGCCTTGACCTTCTTCAACCACGATCATGGTACCATCATCAAGGTAACCAACCCCTTGATTATGCTCTTTACCATCTTTAATCAGTTGGACTTCTAACTCTTCTCCAGGAAGAACAACAGGTTTGACCGCATTAGCTAAATCATTAATATTAAAAACAGACACACCTTGCAAATCACAAACTTTATTTAAATTAAAGTCATTGGTGACAACAATGCCAGATACGAGTTTGGCTAACTTAACAAGCTTACTATCAACTTCGGCGATGTCTTCAAAATCACCTTCATAGATTTCGACATGAACCGGTAGTTCCTTTTGGATTTTGTTTAGGATATCTAATCCACGCCGGCCTCTATTACGTTTGAGTACATCAGAAGAATCGGCAATGTGCTGAAGCTCTTCTAAGACAAACTGCGGAATCACTAAGGTGCCTTCCAGGAAACCCGTTTGACAGATATCCGCAATTCGACCGTCAATAATGACACTGGTGTCTAGAATCTTGAGGGTGTGGCCTGTTGGCTGAATATCTTCATCTGATTTCTCTGGTTGATGATCTTGAGTCTCTTTCCGCTTGTCCTTAGCTTTGGAAATCATAAAGAGATTTTTTAATTCCTCGCGCTTTTTAAAACCAATTTGAAAACCAAGATAACCTAAAAACACCGTCAGAAATATCGGGAGAACCGTACTAAATGCAGCTACTTTGATATTATTAAGGGGGATCTGGAACAAAAATGCAACAATTAAACCAGATACTAGCCCCAAGGTGCCGCACAACACATCCGTCACAGGAGCCTTAACAATCTTCTCTTCAAAAAGCTTGATAAGGCGTACAAGACTATCAACAAACCAAAATGTCAGTATTAAAAATAAGAGCGCCCCAAAAATAGCTCCTGTATAAGGTGCAGCCATCCAACCTTCATAATCGTTAAACATAAATTCGATAATGTCGGGTACATAGACGAAGCCTAAAGTCCCACCTACAATAACAAAAAACAATTGCAAAAATCGCTTAATCAAAACCCGAGTCACCTCCTATTCTCATTATAGACAAATTCCCTTATTCGAAACCTAAATATGGTTAATTTCACAAAATATTATATAAAAAATTTCCAATATAGACAGCTTTAAACTATCAAAAAAAGAAATCATTGTCAACATCCTCGTTAAACAACCCGGTCAATAAAAAGCTGTTCTTGTATGCGTTCCAAACCATCTTTAATTTTCTTTGCCCGTTTGGTTCCGACCCCATCAACTTTAACGAGGTCTTGGATAGTCGCCTTCATAATAGAATTTAATCCATCGAAACTTTCGGCAAGTTTCGAAATGATCGGTTGCGGCAAACGCGGAATACGATTTAAAGCGCGGTATCCTCTTGGAAGAATAACTTCTTCCGAGCTATCATTACTCTGGATGTATCCCAAATGTCTCACTACAATATGTTCATTAAGCAGGTCGTCACTATTTAATGTTCGCAAACGGCTTAAAATTTTTTCGGGCGGTAGACCATGAAGACTCATATAGTCCTTAATTAACAGTTTCGCTTCCGTTTCAACATTGGCGACCAATTCAGACATCTGCATACTAATAAGACGACCTTCTGTTCCCAATTCATTAATATAATTTCGAATTTCATCGCGAATCCGCAATACCATTTCAATCCGGTGAATCGCTTGGGTCAATTCTTGAAAAGTGACCATTTCTTCAAATTCCAAAGCACCAAGGTTAACCAGTCCTTTATCCATCACAGTCCGATATTTTTCCAACGTCTGCATAGCCTGATTGGCTTTTGTCAAAATAACACCAATGTCCTTTAGTGAGTAACGGATATTTCCTTTATATAGTGTAATAACACTGCGTCGTTGTGATATTGAAATCACCAATTGGCCTGTCTGTTTGGCAACCCGCTCAGCCGTTCGATGCCGGATTCCCGTTTCCGACGAAATGATTGATGAATCGGGTATGAGTTGGGTATTGGCGAAAAGAATTTTTTCTCCATGATCACTTAGAATGATCGCTCCATCCATTTTCGCTAGTTCATAAAGGGATGCCGAAGAAAAAGAGCAATCAATAGAAAATCCTCCCTCAACTAGGCTTTTAACCTTTTCATTATAACCGACAACAATTAAACCGCCTGTCTTCGCCCGTAAAACGTTTTCTATCCCTTCTCGCAACGGTGTTCCCGGTGCAACAAACTTAAGGAAATGATTAATGGTCTGTTGCTGTTGAAAATTCATGTGCGGCTCCTCCCAATGAAATATCCATGGCTTCTCGAACAGTGGAAACACCTACGACCTCAATACTTTCAGGAATCGTCCATCCTTCCATGTTTTTCTTCGGAATTAATGCACGGGTGAAGCCCATTTTCTCAGCTTCATGAACACGCTGTTCAATTCGCGACACACGTCTCACCTCGCCTGTCAGACCCACCTCCCCGATCATGACATCCGTTGGTTGAGTCGTATCATCCTTGAAACTTGAAGCAATACTCAATGCCACGGCTAGATCTGTCGCTGGCTCATCTAAGCGAACACCGCCAGCCACGTTAACATAAGCATCGTGATTTTGCATTAGTAACCCAACGCGTTTTTCCAGCACCGCCATCAGCAGGGAAATTCTGTTATGGTCAATACCTGTAGCCATGCGTCTGGGGTTTCCAAAGCTTGTCGGAGTGACAAGCGCCTGGATTTCGACAAGCATTGTTCTTGTACCTTCAAGAGCGGCAACAATCGTTGAACCAGCCACACCATTAGTCCGTTCCTGTAAGAAGATCTCAGATGGATTGGTCACTTCCTCAAGTCCATCTTCCTTCATTTCAAAAACACCTATTTCGTTGGTTGAACCGAATCGATTTTTGACCGCACGTAAAATACGGTAAGTATGATGCCTTTCCCCTTCAAAATACAGAACAGCATCAACCATATGCTCAAGCAAACGTGGACCAGCAATACCTCCATCCTTTGTTACATGACCAACAATGAAGATGGCAATGCCTCTGTTCTTAGCGATTTTCATAAGACTTCCCGTACATTCACGGACTTGTGAAACACTTCCTGGGGCCGACGATAACTCACTGTTATAGATTGTTTGAATTGAATCAGCCACAATAAAAGCTGGATTAACATCATTAATTTGCTTCTCTACTTCATGTATATCCGTCTCAGCTAGTACATATAAGTTGTCCGAATGAATTTCAAGCCGTTCAGCACGCATTTTTGTTTGTTTCATTGACTCTTCACCGGAAATATATAGCACTTTATGAGACTTTAAGGCTAATTCATTAGACATTTGCAAGAGAATCGTTGACTTACCAATCCCCGGATCACCGCCAACAAGGATTAAAGATCCTGGTACAATGCCGCCTCCCAAAACTCGGTTGAATTCACCATTTTGCGTCTTAATACGTATTTCTTTGGTTTGTTCCACTTGATTTATAGGCTGTGGCTTGGTCGACTTGCTCATAAAAGCAGCCCCACCATGATGCGTGGGTTCAGGTTTAATTCTTTCCTCTACTATAGTATTCCACTCCTGGCAGCCGGGACACTTTCCCATCCATTTGGGACTTTCATAGCCGCATTCCTTACAGAAAAAAACCGTTTTTGCTTTGGCTTTGGCCACGATTCACACCCACCTTTCAATATCTATACGAAAAAAGGCCGGGAAAAGTTCCCGGCTTTTGTCACTTAAAGAAGTATAAAATCTTCTTTATGATTCGGAATATGCCTGTTTTTTAACAACAAACGCCTCATTCTCATAATCAATGACGACTTGGCTTCCTTCACTAAGATTTCCTTGAAGTAATTCTTCAGACAAACGGTCTTCAACTTTCCGTTGAATTGCTCGCTTAAGCGGTCTGGCGCCATATTCAGGGTCATAGCCTTCATCAGCAATCTTTTCTTTGGCTGCTTCTGTTAACTCAAGTTCAATCCCCTGTTCTTTAAGACGGTTGGTTAATTCTTGTGACATTAAGGTCACAATTTCCTTCAATTGGTCTTTATTTAGTTCATGGAAAACAATGATTTCGTCAACTCGATTAAGAAATTCAGGACGGAATGATTTCTTCAATTCATCCATCACTTTGGTTCTCATCTCTTCATAAGCTCGACCTTCACCTTGAGTAGTAAAGCCGACATACTTATTCCGTTTCAATTCATTAGCTCCGACATTGGATGTCATAATCACAGCTGTGTTCCTGAAATCAACTGTACGCCCTTTAGAGTCCGTTAACCGTCCATCATCTAAAACTTGTAACAAGATGTTAAACACATCAGGATGAGCCTTTTCAATTTCATCCAAAAGAATAACTGAATAAGGTTTTTGCCGTACTTTCTCCGTTAATTGTCCACCTTCATCATGACCTACATATCCTGGTGGTGAACCCACAAGACGTGAGGTTGTGTGCTTTTCCATAAACTCGGACATATCTACACGAATAATGGCTTCTTCATCACCAAACAACGTTTCTGCTACCGCACGAGCTAATTCCGTTTTACCAACACCTGTTGGCCCTAAGAATATAAATGAACCAATCGGTCGTTTGGGATCCTTTAATCCAGCACGAGCCCGACGGACCGCTTGGGAGACAGCATTCACTGCTTCCTCTTGGCCAATGACACGATTGTGAAGAATTTCTTCCATCTTCATTAGACGTTCGCTTTCAGCCTCTTCTAGTTTAGAAACCGGAACTCCCGTCCATGTCGAAACAACTTGAGCAATGTCCTCAGGCTTAACTTCTGTATTCTCCTGCCCTTGTTTCTCCTTCCATTCCCTCTGTGTCTGTTCAAGTTCTTCTTTCAGTTTTTGTTCTGTATCACGAAGTGACGCCGCTTTTTCAAATTCCTGGCTTTGGACAGCCGCGTCTTTTTCCTTTTTGACTTCATCAAGCTTTTGCTCAAGTTCTTTAAGGTTCGGCGGCGCTGTGTAAGAACGTAGGCGCACTTTTGAAGCTGCCTCATCAATTAAGTCAATCGCTTTATCCGGAAGGAATCGGTCTGAAATATAACGGTCAGACAATGAAACCGCAGCTTCGATAGCACTGTCTATAATTTTGACCCGGTGGTGGGCTTCGTAGTGATCACGTAACCCCTTTAGAACTAATACAGACTCCTCACTCGTTGGTTCATCCACATGAATAGGTTGGAACCGACGTTCAAGGGCTGCGTCTTTCTCAATGTATTTGCGGTATTCATCAAGAGTCGTGGCACCAATACATTGAAGTTCACCTCGTGCTAATGATGGTTTCAGGATATTGGAAGCATCAATAGCACCTTCAGCACCACCAGCACCGATTAAGGTGTGAAGCTCATCAATGAATAAAATAATATTACCCGCTTGGCGAATTTCCTCCATCACTTTTTTCAGACGGTCTTCGAATTCACCGCGATATTTTGTCCCAGCAACAACCGTCCCCATATCCAGAGTCATCACACGTTTTTCTCGTAAGGTTTCTGGAACTTCATTGTTAACAACTTGCTGTGCCAGCCCTTCAGCGACAGCTGTTTTTCCCACTCCGGGTTCACCAATGAGTACAGGATTATTTTTTGTTCGACGACTTAATATTTCAATCACTCGTTCAATTTCCTTGCTTCGGCCAATAACAGGGTCTAAGCCGCCTTCCTTGGCAATGTTTGTTAAATCACGTGCCAATCCATCAAGTGTCGGTGTATTAGCACTTGTTGCATTACGACCTTGTTGTGACGACCCTGATGACTCATGACTGCCTAACAGTTGCAGAACTTGTTGCCGCGCTTTATTAAGACTGACACCTAAGTTATTTAATACTCTGGCCGCGACACCTTCTCCCTCACGAATGAGTCCTAAAAGGATGTGTTCTGTACCTACATAGGAATGACCAATTTTTCTCGCTTCGTCCATTGATAACTCAATGACTTTTTTGGCCCTAGGTGTATAGTGAATGGTCTGGCCTGTCTCATTACCACGACCGATGAGGGTTTCAACTTCTTTTTGTATTTTCTCTGAGCTCAAATTCAGTGCATTCAAAGCTTTAGCAGCAATGCCTTCACCTTCACGCACAAGACCTAAAAGAATGTGTTCAGTGCCAACATTGTTATGACCTAGTCGAACAGCTTCCTCTTGAGCCAGTGCCAATACTTTTTGTGCGCGTTCCGTAAATCTTCCAAACATCATATGATCGTCATCTCCTTAGTCCTCAGAATTTCCCAAACCTTCAAGTTTCAATCGCTCTCGTATTAATGTAGCCCGACGTTCGTCTCTTTCATTTGCCCCTAGTGTTTCCTTAAAATAATGTTGAAGAAAGCCGGGCTGGGTAATCACCATAAGTTCATTAAGTATATTACTTGAGACATTATCAATCATACCCAAATCGATGCCCAAACGTACATCTGATAAACATTTTGCTGCTTCCTTAGATGGTATAATTCTGCTATATGCTAACGTTCCATAAGAACGGAAAACACGATCCTCTAATTGGACACGGGACATTTGCATTAAATCTTTTCGTGCATCTCTCTCTTGTTGAATTAATTGCATCACCACACCTCGCAAATCTTCCACGATATCTTCTTCTGACTTTCCGAGTGTGATTTGATTAGATATTTGAAACACGTTACCTAAAGCTTCACTACCTTCCCCATAAATACCACGGACGACAAGGCCGAATTGATTAATGGCAGGGGCAATCCGGTTCATGCGTTGGGTAATCATTAACGCCGGCAAATGCATCATGACTGATGCCCGCATGCCGGTACCAACATTGGTGGGGCAACTCGTCAAGTAACCGTGCTGCTCATCAAATGCGTAATTAAATTCTTCCTCAAGCCAATCATCAATACCGCTCGCTAGCGTTAGGGCTTCATTCAATTGAAAGCCCGGGAACAGGCATTGTATTCTTAGGTGATCTTCCTCGTTAACCATAATACTGACGGACTCATTATTATTGAGTAAAACAGCGCCATTAGGGGATTTATCAGCTAATGCCGGACTCACAAGGTGTTTTTCGACAAGCACTTTTTTTTCAATTGGCTCCATATTGTTCATTTGCAACCATTCGAATGGACCCATTGAATGATAAGTTGCACCATCCAAATGATGTTTCATATGATTGTAGGCTTCAACTGTTTCCTGATCCGAAGCAATGACTGGAAAAATGTAATCCTTAAGGTTCCTGGCAAGACGAATTCGACTGCTTAGAACAATATCAGCATCAGGCCCGTCAGTTTTCATCCAAGGACTGACCGCTTGATTAATGAAATGTTGTAATGACACTAGGCTTCCCCCCCATTCTCCAGTGATCGGATTTCATCTCTGAGCTCAGCCGCCTTTTCAAATTCTTCTTGTTCCACATGCGTTTTCAACTGTTCCCTGAGAGAGTTGATATGTTTACGAATGCTAATATCCTTGCCTGCCCGTTTCGGAATTTTACCTGAATGAGTGGTATTACCGCTATGCACCTTACGCAAAACAGGATCAAGTTTATGTTTAAATGTTTCGTAACATTCTTCGCATCCGAATTTACCTATTTTGGCAAACTCTTGATAACTTAATCCGCACTTAGAACATTGTAAAACTTGCTGAGTCTGTTTAGCGGTACCCTGACTATCCATAGGTTGGTCAAAGTTCAGCATCCCTGATAGCAAATTGTGTATTGAGAATCCACTTGATTCGGAAACAGCATCGCCTTTTTCTTTCGCACATTCTTCACATAAATGATATTCCATCTTTTCGCCATTAATGATTTTTGTAAAATGCAATGTTGCTGATCTACTGTGACATTCTTGGCACTCCATAAAGTTACCACTCCCTCTATGATCATTTCGTTGCGGCCCACAGAATGTGTTAGCATCGGTTCAACAATCAGGAGGTTAAAGTCTATTGACAATATGCCTCCTTATTTCCCTAATACCCAAAATGATATCCTCGTCCTTGGTGAAGCAGGGATGTGCCCCTTTAAATGCCTCACTACATCTTATACTTAAGAGCTTGTAGCATTGACTTTAGAATGTTAGCTCTTACTTGATCTCTGACAGGGATACTTAAATTAATAACTGAGCGATCAATGGCACTAATCATTAACCTAGCCTCCCTTTTGCTTATTATACTTTCTTCAAGTAGACGGACAATTAAAGATTGAGCATTAGCCTGCGTAATTCTAGAATCGGCTAATTGAATCATTTCATCAATAAGCTCCTTATTTGTCTCAGGCCTTACTTTTATAATACGTATATAACCTCCACCGCCACGCTTACTTTCAACGACATAACCTCTTTCAAGCGAAAAGCGAGTTTTCAAAACATAATTAATTTGTGAAGGGACGCACTGGAACTTTTCAGCCAATTCATTTCTACGTAATTCAGCCGTGCTATTTTGCTGAAGCATTTGCTTTATATAAGCTTCAATAATATCCGAGATATTTTGCAATGTACGCCCTCCCTTCTGACTTTGACTTTCTTTGACTATAATTATAATTATGCACAAAAAATAGTCAATTAAAAAGTCTTAAGCCTTAATCTACAGTATAAACTTTTTCGACATATTCCGTTTCTGCTAAACGATCATAAATAGGTATTAACGATCTCGAACTTGGCATAACCACAAAAAAATGATACTTAATCAAAGTGTCCTCATTATCAGGAGGGTCTTCAACTGTTATTTTCTCAACCCTTATACCTTCATCTTCCATTACTGAAATTATCGAGGAAAGTGTAATTTTTCGGTATTCCGCTAGAATAAATAGCGATTGTGTCTTCGTTACCTTCATAAATAAGTTTTCCCATTTATTAAGGAAAATTAAACTTAAAATCACTAAAATTGTTGCAAATATAGCCACGTAGTACATTCCAATTCCAACAACTAGACCAATTCCAGCAACAACCCAAATGGAAGCTGCTGTCGTCAATCCGCGTACCGTGACCCCGTGAACCAATATAGTCCCGGCTCCCAAGAATCCAATCCCGCTTACAACATATGAAGGTAACCTCGATGGATCAAAGCCGGTTAGATTAGGATGTGTACTTAGATAAGATTCAAATCCAAAAACGGATAAAACCATCATTAGGGATGAGCCAACACCTACTAATAGATGTGTTCTAAAACCAGCAGGATGCCGCTTAACCTCACGTTCTAATCCGATTAATCCAGAGAGCCCCCCTGCAATCATTAAACGAATAATGATTACCCAAGTTTCATGATCAATCCCCATATTACTCCTCCCTTAACTAAAACGGAATTTACCAAATATTATGTTCATTTAAATTCTAACATAACTGCCGCTTATATATGAGAACAATGTTGAGCCAAAAATCAATGTCAACATCCTTCATATCAAATATTATCTAACAGCCTAGAACATGATGTTCCAGAATTAGAAGCGGAAAGCATTTCCGGAAATACGTAAAAAGATAGGTATAAATACCTATCTTTATATTAAAATGCCTGGCGGCGTCCTACTCTCACAGGGGCAAAGCCCCAATTACCATCGGCGCTGAAGAGCTTAACGACCGTGTTCGGGATGGGAACGGGTGTGACCTCTTCGCCATCACCACCAGACTTGTTATGGAATTGTATAAAAGGCAATCAAGAACTGAATGAACAACGAAAGGTAGACATGCATCTCTTGTTAGGATAAGCCCTCGACCGATTAGTATCCGTCAGCTCCACGTGTCACCACGCGTCCACACCGGACCTATCAACCTCATCATCTCTAAGGGGTCTTACTGGCCTAACGCCATGGGAAATCTCATCTTGAGGGGGGCTTCATGCTTAGATGCTTTCAGCACTTATC
>NZ_FXBS01000003.1:300000-411034 GCF_900178005.1 Tuberibacillus sp. Marseille-P3662
AAGGCAACCGCTATAATCATGACCCTATACGTAAACGTAAGCTGTTGCTTAATCGTAAGCAAATCAGCACGATTATCGGTAAAACTCAGCAAGCAGGGTATGCGCTTGTCCCGCTGAAATTGTATATTAAAAACGGGTACGCGAAGCTGTTAGTCGGTATCGGTAAAGGTAAGAAGAAATATGATAAACGTGCCGATGAGAAGAAAAAATCCGCGAAGCGGCAAATGGAGAAAGCGGTTCGTCGTGAAGAGAAGGGCATGTAGTTTTGGATCCATTGAGACTTGATTTTTAATCACTTCAGTGTTATGATATATATTGTGACGTTGATAACACAGTAACTAATTAAATAAATATCGGTTCATTTCCGATGTCTTCTTTAAAATCAAGGGGACGTTCCGGATTCGACAGGGGCAGATCGGATTTGAGTTGCGAGTCGAGTCGGCGCGCTCGTAAAAAACGCCAACGCCTATAAATGGCAAAGAAGATAACGATTACGCTCTAGCTGCTGCATAGTAGCTAAGCGGTTCCTGCCTGACATCGCCCGTGTGTCAGTCTGCAGGAACTCACACTAAGCGGGATACGCCAGCGGCCCACCGCCTGAGGGCAGCTGGAAGAGATCAAACAGGCTAGCGGGACGGACGCCCGTCGATAGGCAGATGTCACCGCGAAACGCTAATATATCGACTACGCTCGTAGAAGCTTAAATTGCGATGTCTCTGGACGTGGGTTCAACTCCCACCGTCTCCATACCAACAATCTGGAACAAACAGATTAAAAGTCCAAGAATGTTGATGTGACAACGTTTTTGGGCTTTTTATTATTGTGTATAATACTAAACAATCCGATACTTTAGGAAAATTTTTTGCATTTATTTTGCATTGTATAGTTCCTCCATCGTGTTGTCTACTTGGCGTGATTCCATTTGCTCCATTTCATCAATGATATGGGAATAAGTTTGTAATGTGGTCACAATATCTTTATGACCAAGTCGTCGAGATAGATACTTTACGTTAACACGTTTATATAAAAGCATTGAAGCGTGGGTGTGTCGTAGGGAATGACATGTGATCTTTGTTACGTTGACTTTTTGGCATAAGTTTCTAAGTGTTTTATTTACGGCGCTGTTGCTAACTAATTCCATTTTGCTGTTTGCAAAGACGAGATTTTTAGTATTACGTAATCCGGTGGCCACCGCATTCTTATTTTGTTGCTTTTTGAGATCATCTAAAATGTTCAGAGTTTCCTCGTCGATCGTGATAGTCCGTTTTGAAGAATAATTCTTTGTATTGCTAAAATTATTTGTATACTTTGAATCCCATGTCTTATTTATTTTGATTTTATGATTAACGAAGTCCACGCAATCCCAAGTCATACCGATAATTTCAGAAAATCGACAACCCGTTGCCAAGCCAAACAAAATTATGTATCGCGAAATGTAGCGAGGTTGAAGATTACTCATTAATTCTAATATCAATCTTTTTGATTCACCGTAACTGAGATATTTTAAATCTTCATTTTTAGGTGCGACTTTTCCAACAGCAACCGCCTTATATGTCGGATCCTTGAAAATAACCTCGTCCTGTATAGCATCTCGTAAACACGCTCGCATATATGTATGATGTTTTTTGACGGATGCAGTGGCGTGAGTTTCACCATAATCATTGAGCGCCTGTTGATACATATTCCTTGTAAGATCTTTTAGCTTTACTCCCACGAATTTTTCTTCTGCAAATTCTACAGCGCGCCTTATGTCACCGTCGTTGTCAGGTCCTTTTTTCCCTTTACGATAGAGGTCATACCAATCACGAAAATATTCCGGAAAGAAGCGTTCGGCTGCCCTAATGTCATATCCTTTATTAAGTCTCTGTTCCATTTCAGATGCGGCAATTTTCGCTTCTCCCTTGGTCCTAAAGCCGTTTTCGCTTTTGGTTGAATACTTGCCGTTGGCTTTATATGATATTCGGTACTGCCACCCTGATTTAAGTTTTTTGAAGCTTGCCATGATATGATACCACCTTCTCTTTCTAATCCAATGTAACTGAATACCAAATAACCTTGGCATAAATCTTCAAATCGTTGGAAGTGTTATAAGGAATGACGATATCTCTAAACCTTCGATTGTGCGACTCAGGGCTGAAGACAATCTCGTCATTTTCTTCATCCTTCCATACGCGCTTCATGCTGTATTCGTTACTGTAACTGAAGATTACAATATCATCATCTTTAATTTCAGATTGCTCGATAGGTTTTGCAACAACGTAGGAGCTGTCTGGTATGATTTTGTTCATACTCTCTCCATTGACCTTCATTGCGAATAATTGGTTGTTATATTTGTGTTTGCCAAGAAGTTCTCTATTTATATGAAGATGTTCCACGTTTTTCTCTGTTACAGTTTCGACAGTTGCAAGCGCACCTGCTGCAATATCTCCAAAAAGAGGAATATATTTTGCTGTGTCCGGTTGTTTATCATCTAAATCTGTGAGAAGATCCGATTTATTGACTTGGAAATGTTCACTAAGTCTTTCAATTGCGCCAGCACGTGGCATTTTCTTCGCATTCTCCCAATCAGAAATGGTTGATTGAGCAACGTTCAAATCGTTTGCTAAATCAACAGTTGTTTCGTTTTTTATGTCCCGTAATCTTTTCAAATTCTCCGCAAAAATTTCTCTTACATCACGATTCGTCATTAATTTTCTCCCCTGTCACATTTTCTGTATTTGATTATATCGCTTTGAGACTGGTTTTTAAAGCATTTTTATAAAAAAATATCGCAAAAAGCAAATTTAACACTTGTAATATCGTTTTTAGCGATATATAATATCATTAAGAAAGGAGATGAACATATTGACCGTACCCATTTACTTGAAAATGACTTTGCCTGCATTAAGGGTAAGAATGGATATGAATCAGGATGAAGCGGCAAAGGAACTAGGTATTACAAGAGATACTCTCCGTAGATGGGAAAAGAACCCAACAAAAATACCATACGGATATATGGAAAAGTTTTCTGAGCTATACTTCATTCCTTTAGACTATATTTTTTTTGACAGCAATATCGCTTTTAGCGATAAAGTAAAAAAAGAATATGTTGGAGGGATTTATGATGGATAAATTGTGGTGGTCAATGCAGGATCTAAAACAACAGACAGGCCGCGGAGAAGATTGGTTGAAAGAAAACATTCTCCTTCGGCCTAGTTACAAAAAGATACTCGACATTGACCGAGGTGGGTTTGTTTATTATCCGGATCGCAAGGGTGATCCGTGGTGCTTTATCGCATCTAGGATGAGCGAATTTTTAGAACAACACTTTGCTGAAATTTTTATGGGGAGGTGAATTGTAATGAAATGCGATGGATGTAATAGAAATGGCGGATATTTCGACGGTGATATTTGCTTAGGGGTTTGTGTTGATTGTGATGGAAAAGGTGAAAGGAGGTAAGTTGTTAAATGAATGAATTAGTATTTGTCAAAAATGATGAAGCGGTAACCGATAGTTTGACGGTGGCTGGATCTTTTGGAAAACGACATTCCGATGTTTTAAGAGACATCAAAATTCTTGAGTGTAGCAATGATTTTGCTGAACGCAATTTTGCGTTGAGTGAATACAACGATAAAACAGGCCGTGCGCTCCCTAAATATTATATCAAACAAGATGGATTCACCTTTTTAGTTATGGGCTATACCGGTAAGAAAGCGGCTGAGTTCAAGGAAAAATACATCAATGAGTTTCGCAGGATGGAAAAGCAATTGAACCAACCACAGCCATTAAGCGAACGTGATCAGCTGATATCAGCTATGAAGTTATCAATAGAATCAAATGAGCGAATGGACGGTATTGAGGAAGAAGTAGGGGAACTGAAAACTCGTTTTGATAACGAATTAACGCTAAACCATGGACAAGCAACCACGTTGAATCATGCGATCAAAAAGCGTATTGAGAAACTGTTTAGCGATGGAGTCATGGGCACTCTTGATACAAAACATCAAATGTATTCTCACATCCACAGTCAATTAAGACGTGCTTTTCAGGCACCAACATATAGGGAAGTTAAGCGTGTTGATTATGACGATGCCATTCAGTGGGTGAGCGTTTGGCGTCCTTTATAAATCCAATCTATCAATCTACGAAAGGAGGTTATCGGAATGGAAGACAACGGAGATCGTTGGTATCACTTTGTCATTGCCGGTGTGGTTATATTCATTGGCGTCTATTCAATCACATTTGGATTATGAGGGGAAAGGGTAGCAGCCCATAATTCCCCTCTGAAAAAGGCTTGTATTATCAGTATATCAAACTTGTACACATTTATGCATGATAAATCAAAAGAAGGTGAAATCATGAGCGATGTTAAGTGGATCAAGCTAAGCACGCACATGTTCGAGGATGAAAAAATAAAGCTCATTGAGCAGATGCCAGAAGCCGACACCATTCTGGTCATATGGGTTAAGTTGCTATCACAGGCAGGAAAGACAAACGCAAGTGGATATATCTTTTTAAGTGAACAGATACCATACACTGACGAAATGTTGGCGACGATATTCAACCGACCCGTAAATACAGTTCGCATGGCGTTAGAAGCTTTTAAAAGCTTTGGGATGATTGAAATAGACGAACAGTCATTCATCAGCATAAGGAATTGGGAAAAACATCAAAACGTTGCTGGTATGGAAAAAATTCGTGAGCAAACAAGGCAACGAGTTGCAAAGCATCGGAATAAAAAGCAAATTGAACAAGCTGAAAAAGAGAGTAACGTTACAGTAACGGAAGGTAACGCAACAGAAGGAGAAGTAGAAGAAGAATTAGATAAAGAAAGAGAAGAAGAGAAAATACCTTACGTCGAGATAGTAAACTATCTTAACTCTGCAACTGGATCCAAATATCGGGCACAAACTAATAAAACACGATCACTGATCAAAGCACGTTGGAACGAAGGTTTTCGATTTAATGATTTTAAACTTGTCATAGAGATTAAGACCCATGAATGGGTGAATGATCCTAAAATGTCCAAGTTCCTTCGTCCTGAAACGTTATTTGGAACAAAATTTGAATCGTATCTCAATCAAGAAGAGGTTGGTGAGCAAAGTGCAGTCGGTCAAGGAAACACTAGCCAATATGAAGAGCTATTTTAAGATAATCGGCACTCGAACGTGTGAGCATTGTGGTTCTGAGGTTCAAATCATTGAAACATCGAGGGGACAAGCTAGCCGATGCCTTAAGTGCGATGAGCAAGAACTGAAAGAACGGCAAAAAAAATTACGCAAAGAACAAAAATGGAGAAAAGCCAAAGCGATTTTTGAACAATATAGCTTGGTATCAGAGGATCTTCTGAACGCATCTTTTGATAATTACATACCTGATGATCCATCAAAAGAAGATGCTCTGAAAAAAGCCAAGTGGTACGCCAATCACTTCATGGATGAGGAATTCAAAGAAAAAAACATCAAGTCATTGTTTTTCCGTGGTTCATACGGATTAGGGAAATCCCATTTGTCCTATTGCATTGCAAAAGCAGTTGAGGAAAAGGGATATCAATCACTTTTTATTAATGTCCCTGATCTTATGACAGCCATTAAGGACACTTTTAACAAGCAATCTACAACGACAGAATCAGAGATTATGAATATTATCAAAGACGTTGATCTACTGGTTTTGGATGATATCGGCGCTGAATATGTGAAATTTGATGATGGTAAGGAAAGTTGGGCAGCGGACAAGCTGTTTCAGGTCATGAACTCGCGCATCGGAAAGTCTAATGTTTTTACCACCAATTATTCATCTGGAGATTTGATCAAAAAATACGGGCATCATGGTGGTCGCCTTGTATCCCGAATGATGCAAGGCACTAAGCCAATCCAAGTACAAGGTGATGATTGGAGGTTGAAGCAATCATGATCTGCTCTAATTGTCACGGACGCGGTGTTCTATATGAGGATGTCGGTTATGGGGTTAAAACTCAACCGTGTGGATGCCAGGAGCGATGGACGCCAAGACAAGCACAGCAATGGTTCGAGGAATTTAAAAAGGAATTGCGGGGTGAATGTCATGGATCAAATGAAACACCTCAGACAGCAATATGAAACGGCTCTATCACGCGGCAACATCCAAGAGGCTCTACACATCAAGTTCAAAATAGAAGACTTGGAGGTTAGATGCTATGGATCAGCAAATCAATTACGGCACTCGGGACCACAAACGTCCGGCAAATAGTGAGATAACGGAGTACAAGCTGTCCCCGGAAGAACTTGAAAAATACCGAAACGGAGGTCATGAAACGATGCCAAGTACAAAGGAAAGCGCAAAAGAGGGTTTGCAAAAGGCCAAGCAAATAATCGATGAAGCAATAGAAAATAACCAAGCTGTTGATCTTATGAAAATTGCGGATAAGACCGGAGCTAATCGAGGAACGATCAAGACCTATTATTATCAGCAGCGTTCCAAGCAACAGCAAGAATATTATTCCGAAAAGAAGGAGGAAGCCGACACTACTGACTCAAATGAGCAGTTGCAAAACCAGTACAAGGCGCTTGAAGCGAACATGAAAAACACCAGTCAATGCCTCGCCGATGCTGAAGCTGAGTTAGAGGATCTGAGAAAGCAAAACGGAGAATTGAAAATCGAAAACGCTGACTTGGTTCGAGAAAAGGACAATCTTAAAACTTTTTCTAAGCACATTGAGCAGGAAAATCAGACGCTTCTAAGCGACAACGATCAATTGAAACGGACTGTTCACATTCTCAGTCGTAATGAAGATGAATCGGAAAGGTGGATGATTTAAGATGACTGAGCAAGTAAAAGTTTACACCCCATATTCACCAGCAGGGAAAGGTCCTGCCTTCCCGAATCCAAATGAGGCGCTTTATGAATTGCTATTCAAGTACAGTGAAGACTTTGAACTGGATACGGTCCAAAAGACGGTTGAAGAGACGGCTCTCAAACTTGGCAAACTATTAGATTTGGAAAATACCGTCGGTGATATTGAGATATTTAAAGATTACAAGATCGAGTGCAAGTTGTATGAATTTATGTCTTTTGAATCGGAGTCTTAACATGGCTCGCAAGATTTGGGTCACAGAAAGCAAACGGAAAAACAGTGACGGTGAAATACTTAGGACGATTACGACCCATGAGAGCAAGCCCAACAAATTCAAGTACATTATTTGGAAGTGAATTCACTCCACGGTTTTGTGGAGTAAGGAGGCTAACGATGAGTGATAACAATAAATGTGATTGGTGCGAAAAAGAAGTTGATCAGTTGTTCCGTAATCCTTTAATCATGATTGATATTAAAACAGGCAAACAAGTTTCAGACGAGTATATTTGCAAAGACTGTGTGTATTTTGCAATTGAAGAATTAGCATAAGGAGGCTAACGATGAGTGATAACAACACAGTCGTATTAGACGACGACATGGAAACGGTGTATGTCAAGCTATCAAAAGTCCGCGTTGGTCAGATGTGGGATCATCACAAGGTACGTCTTGCTATCGCTGATCATGTTACATCAGTTTTAGGTGTGGAGATCGACTACAAACGTGATATTCGATGCGAGGAAAGACCAATTGACATGGTCTACACCGAAAACGGCATAGCGGGAGACCGGCTCGTGCCGCTTGAAGATTACGAGGTTGTGAAAATGATTAGATGCAAAGTCAAAATTCCGGAGGGGATAGCATGATTGAGAAGGTTGTTCTACCTAAGTATGTTGCGGATGCGATTAAAGAGCTTCAAAAGTATCACGATAATCAAAAGATTGTCTACTTGGCTTTTAAGGCAGGTAGCCTAGCGAAGAACATACAAATCATTGCGAATTTTGCAGCAGATAACTTTGATGAATTTTTAAATGCACTTGTCAACGGTTACGAAGTCGAACAAACGCCGGAGGAACGGATTAAACAAAAATTTGATCACGCTTATAACATTTACCTATACAATATAAACCCGGCGGGATGGGGTTTTTGTGAGGGAGTCAAAACGGTTCTTAACGAATACGGGACCAAAATACCCGGCATCAACGCACCAGAGGATGACGGCGAATGAAAACAAACCCAACAAACGCGCTCCTTCGCCAGTGGATCCAAAGGCGTGATTCAGCTAGTGATTGGCACACACGCCGTTATTACTACGAGAAAATTGAAAACTCAAGGAAACAATTAGTCGAGATGGACGATGGACGAAAAACGATTATGCAGGAGGGGTTATATGACTGAATTTCTAACGACAGGGCAGATGGTGGACAGGTTGAAGGTTTTAGATGTGGCTAAGGGGATATCAGGTATTGATGGTCATATTCAATACTTAACTTTGAGAAATGACGGTGTGATTACGGATTGCGATAGAGATGGCAACGAATACGGCGAATCTCCTGAATTGATGATACTAAACCGTAACATGAGAAATAAGAGGTGGAGGATTTTACCCCGGTACGTGTCCTTTGAGGAAGCAATGAAGGCAATTGGTGAAGGCAAAACTGTTAAATTCCATGAGAGCCCAAGTAAAGAAATCATTGTTGACCAATACGTCTGTTTAGGGATTTTTGAAGAAGATGGAATAGCTTTTAGGGATTTGTTCGACGGTCAATGGACTATAGAGGACAAGTAACCATGGAGGCTTTAATGCTCCTGCTGATATGTAGCTTGTTTGTGATTAGTGATTAGGAGGGTGAGTGTGGATGCGGGTATCGGTAGAACGTCGACACGGCAAGCGGTGGATGATAACGCGGTGGCACGGAACTAAACTAACGGAGTATCTAGGCAAGCGTTGGTATGGGCGTAAGTATGAAATTGAAACGTATAACACGAAAGGCCTACCGGATAGAGTTGAGACGTTTCGTGTATTAAAGGGACCTTTTAGGATACGAAGGACAATGCGGGCTGTTAACCGTAACTTTGAAAAAATAAAGCATCGTTACCGCGAGTGGGGAATACCTGATTCGCAAATAAAATTCCCATGGAAAAAGAGAGGGTGAGTGTGGATGAGCAATATTAAATTTCGCTATATCGTGAGGCACAAAGCAAGTGGAAACATTGAAACAAAGCATTATTTTTTATCACAAATCGAAGAACGACCATTAAAAGAATTATCCCCAGCATTCTTAGCAGATTATGAATTGCTATCTAGAGATCAGTACACCGGACTCAGGGACAAAAACGGAGTTGAGGTTTATGACGACGACCTAATCAATTCTCAAGGGGGAATATACCGAGTTAGATATGTTGACGGTTCTTATTACGCCGTTAAACCTAATGCAATTAACACGCTGCACTTTTATTTAGATTATAAGACAAAGTACAACGTAGAAGTCATCGGAAATGTTCATGAGAATCCCGACTTGTTGGAAGGCGGTGAGTGAGGATGGATCAAATAATGATGTGCCCAGTATGTGGTGATGAGATGGAGCACTGGAATCAAGGTATCTACGAGTGTTCTGAATGCGGGGTGATGATAGATTCGGAAGCTATGGAAGGCGGTGCTAATGATGACTGACAACGAAATGATGAACGGATCACGTTGTGGTGTTTGTAACCATGACGTTCCTATGGAACACACGCAGGTCATGCGGAGGGAATACGACGATTCGATCACCTCTTACCACATGAGGTGTGAATATGGAGCTAGTAAGTTGAAACCTTGTGAGGATTGCGGATATCACAGGCTGTTGTGTAACGAATGTGCAGACCCAACGGAAGGCGGTGCTAGTGATGACTGATCAGACAAAAGACTTGATTAATGATTTACGCAATACACCAGATGCCACGCTTTCAAGGGAAGGTTGTTTACAGCTTGCCGATGAGGTCGAGCGGTTAATCAAAGATAAGGAACTTATGTTGAAACGAGTCCAACAAATCCACGCCAGTATGACCCAAGCATTAGACAGTATGCATGAACATGATTATCCAGACGCTATATACATTTTATCCCAAGAAGCGGGCGGTGAGGATGAATGAACATCTACATCCATAAAAACAAGGTCAACAATTATTCAAAATGGGAAGTTGCTCTAACTGACGATGACAGAGTATTAGTCCGATTTAACGCAGATTACGGTGGTTTTTATCATCTGTTCACGAATGAGCGTGAAGTGGACAGGGCAAACATACCGAATCAGATCAAGCGGTGGGCTTTGGAAATATTTGAGGAAAGGAAGTTTGTTTGATGGACTTAAAACAGCTTTTCACGATGCAAGCGGAACTGGACAAGCATATTGTCGATGAGAAGGGGTTGGAAGGTCAGGATTTAACCCAGAAAAAGATCATTGCTTTTAAGGTTGAACTGGGAGAATTTTTGAATGAGTGGCGCGGGTTTAAGTTTTGGTCAAAAGATCAGACCCCTAGGATTAGTGTACCCATCAAAAGATGGATAGGAGAGATTAAACGGATAGTCGGATTTAAAAATCCACTCTTAGAAGAATATATAGATGGTGTGCACTTTTTGCTCAGTATTGGGATTGAGCGTGGATACGATAAATGGTTAGAAGATCAACGGAAATCTGATGTTTCTAATTCTGTCACTGTAATGGATTTTGCTGAAGATATATTCAACAATCCGATAAATAGCGCGGGTAAATGGCTAAAAGCGTTATTAGATTATATATCATTAGGAAAAGAACTCGGCTTTTCGGATGAGGATATTTTCAATGCATACATGGACAAAAACGCGGTTAATCACACCAGACAGGAGAGTGGATATTAATGGAATGTACTAAATGCGGACGGGAACTGAAGGATAAGAAAAGCAAAGAACGTGGATACGGGCCTGTTTGTTGGGAGAAGGAAAAGGAGTGTCCTCATTGCGGCGGTGAGATGAACGTGGACATGTCGGATGGTCCGGTGACTGCTAATTGTGATGATTGCGGATATGAGAGGGTGTTGTTCTGATGACATTCTATTACTTTGTCACTTTCTATGGGCAAACTAGAGAAGGGTACGGGGTTTCGGCATGCGAAATCACATTTCCGAAAAGGATATCTTCTCATAGAGACATTACCGAAATGCAAAATTTTATTAAAGAAAAAAGTGATAGAAAATATGATGATGTCACAATAACTGATTTCAAGTTATTAAGGCGGTCGAGATATTGATAGCCACAAATCGACAGAATCGGCGCACGCAAGGTCGGAAAGGAGGGATAAGTCATGACTCAATCAGAACGTGACAATATCACCGAATGGCTTTTTGTTATGACCGGAATTGTGGCCGAATACTGGAAAAAGTTCGATGATAAGCAGTTATTTGGCTTATATAAACAGCATCTTGGTGACCATAGCGAGGAAGTGATTGGTTGAACACCGAAGAAGCAAAGTCAGAGTTACAGGCGATATTGAAACAAAAAACCGTCCGTGTATCCCGACTTCAAAAGGTTAAAAAGAGCCTGGTTCGATTCCCGGGCTCTTTAAACAAATCTTATGGTCATGTATAGGTTAATTATACCATAAGGGGGACATTTAGTGAATCAGTTATCCTTCAAACTACCGGAAATCGACCGTTTTGCAACAAGGAAGGCTGTAGAAGAGGCGTTGGAAACTTATCAAATGTTTTTGTTCACGGTACCAGAAGAGAAGATTCCAAATGTAACACAGCAGTTCTCGTTAGTTCCTCCGAGTAATACCAACGTCAATCATTCAGACACCGAGGATGTGGCTATTCACAATATCGACCAGGAACGGTTCCGTCAGCAACACATCAAGAAAATACAAAAGGCTGTTAATCGGCTTAGTTACTTTGAACGGGCGATTATTATACAACGGTACATGAGCGATGATGCTTTCGATTATGAAGTTTATAACGATATCGGAATGAGCGAACGGAAATATTATAGGGTGAAATCCAGAGCGTTCTATAAACTAGCCTTCCTTCTAAAAATTGAGGTCTATAAAGAAGAGACGGTGACATCCCAATGAATTTTGTTCAACCGATTCGGGATCCGGAGCTTATTTTTTATATCAAGCGTTTCTTAAGGGAAAAAAGTGAACGAAATTACATGATGTTTGTGACCGGCATTAACTCGGGGCTCCGGATATCAGATATTTTATCTCTTAGGGTGAGGGACGCTAAGCGAACATACTTTAACATATTCGAAATCAAGACCGGTAAGAAAAAACGCATTGATATGACACCACAGCTGCAACGTGAGTTTAAAACATATGTCGAAGGCAAAGAGGACCATGAGTTTCTATTTAAAAGCAGAGAAGGCCTAAATCAGCCTATTAGCCGGAGCATGGCCTATAAGATACTCAATGATGCTGCTGATTATGCCAGTTTAGATGACATCGGTACTCATACATTAAGAAAGACATTTGGTTATCATTTTTACAAACAGACCGGGGATGTAGCGATGCTCCAGAAAATATTTAATCACTCAGATCCGGCTTTTACGTTAAGATATATCGGCATCGACCAAGACGCGATGAACAAAGCAATGAAAGGATTTAAAATCTAGCTCACCTTGTCCTTCAGGGTGAGTTATTTTTATTTTTGATGTTCAATTCAACTCAATAAGCCAATGTGTAACTCATTTTAGGGAACGGGCGTGAAAATATGTGTGACAAGGGTTTTGGCGTTTGGAGGAATTACACAGTTTATAAGATATGGGTAATTGAATAACAATGATATAATTGATTTATCAAGGTGGTGTTAAATTGTGGAGGATATTAATGCTTTAATAAATTACTATGATTATTTATTAAAAGGAAAAACTATGAAGGGGCTAAGTGGTATCCCAAAAAAATGTTATAGGTACACTCTTGCGGCTATTTTCATCAATATTATTTTTGGTAATCAACTTAATGATGGCCAAAAGGTCAATTCGCTGATTGCGCAGAGGATTTTGGACAACCCAAAAGAATTCACAAATTTTAATTTGCAAGATATTAAAGGTACCGTCGAACAAAGTATGAAAGCTAAACATTTTTATAATCCGACTGATTATGAAACAGTTGACAAATGTATTCGTTTTTTTAGGGAAAGAATCAAATCAATAAAAACTAAACAAGCATCATTGTTTAAGGCGAGTGAGTTATCCGAAATTTTGGATGTCCAAAAAATATTTGAGCAAGTTATCAAACCACACCATTGGTTGGATTTTAATTTAAACGACGGTTTAATTCCTACAGTTCCTGAGTTTATTGCGTATGGTGATGTTGTGAATTTGTGGAATGACTTGATTGAGAAAGCTGAATTGTATCAAGAAGAGGAAAAACAACCAATCAACGATTTTGAAAGATATAACTCAAAATCTAATCGGTTGGTAAGATATCAGCTAGGTACATTAATGAGAACAACATGGATTGCCGCGGTAACATTTGCAGAGTGCTATTTGTATTATATTTTTTACAATTTGTCTAATGATAATTATCCTTTGCATAACCAAGCATCAAAGGATCTTCTTGGTGCGAAAAAAATAGAGGATGAAGAAATAGTGGAAAGGATATTATTTTTGGAGTTCAGTGATATTAGTTCTAATCATAAAATAAAAAAATTATATAAAGATTATAAGGAAATAAATAATAAAAGGAATAGATTTATTCATCCTTCTGCATTTAATGATAAATCCCAAAACATATCATTACTGCAAACCATTTTAAATACAAATACTGGTGAAGTTCGAGATGCCGTTATTGTCTGTACCAAGTTAGTGAAAGAAATAGATGATAATTTGCCTGATGAATTAAGAATACTATTTTGGTGGGAAAAGATCACTCATCCTGATTATGAAAATTATAAGGTCGGTTCGATCGTAAATCCTAATAAAAGGCTAAAGAATAACGACTGACAGACTAATGGCAGAAAAATGGCAGGATTATGGCAAGATGTTGGCAGGTTGTTCCGTATATAAGGTGTTATGATGTTAATAGATGAAAAGTGATAAGGACGTGTCCGTTACGGGCGCGTCTTTTTTATGCAGGACTTTTGTCTCCTTTTGCCGAATTGCGAAGTAGGAGGGGATGATATGGTTGATTGGACTAATGATGAATTATCCAACTATAACAAAGCTGAAAGAGCACATTATGATGTTGGGATGAATGGAAAAACTGATATTAGCCCTGTTATTGGAACTGCTGATTATAGAATAGGGTTATCAGTTAAAGGGATGTTTAGATTGACTAAGGATTGGCTATCATCTGGACATCAATTGAGTACCGAGGAACGCGCTGAATTAATTGATCTAATCGCAACCAGAGGAAAAAAGGTTTACAATCCGAAAACGAAAGAATGGGAAGATAAAGACTGAAGTAAAGCATCCTTAACGGGGTGCTTTTTTATTTGGTGATAAACATGAAACCATACGCGAAAAAATTCTATAAAGGTAAAGCGTGGCGACAATGTCGTGACGCTTATTTTGTGTCTCAGCATGGATTATGTGAGCGATGTGGATCACCAGGAAAGATTGTTCACCACGTCATTTGGTTGAATCCAGATAACATTAGTGATCCAGACATTGCGTTGAATCATAATAATTTAGAACTGGTCTGTCAATGGTGCCACAACGTCATACATCACGGTTCTAATGGAATTACGAGAAACGATGTAACATTCAACATTAACGGCGAATTGATTAAAAAGGATTGATATTCGTGGAAATATGGAAAGACATTGAAGGATATGAAGGGTTTTATCAAGTGAGTAATAAAGGGAGAGTTAAGAGGTTGCCGGGAACGGTATGGAACGGAAGAGGATTTGCTAAGAAGAGCGGAGGTATCCTTAAGCAATCTAAGACAAGAGGGGATTACTTAATGGTCAGTTTGTGCAAGGATAATGAGTCAAGATTATTTAGGGTTAACAGGCTCGTGGCTTCGGCGTTTATACCCAATCCTGATCTCCTTCCTCACGTAGGACACAATGATGATAACAAAAAGAATAACGTTGTTGTTAATTTATATTGGACTGACGCTAAAGAAAACAACACTCACAATGGCAAGCATTTAAGGGTTGGTGAAAAGCTAAGTAAAAGGGTAATCGGTATTAAAGAAGAAGAAAGAATTGAATTTAATTCAACACTTGAAGCTGGTAAGAATGGTTATAATGCATCAGCAATTAGAAATTGCTTAACAGGGAGAGCAAAAACCCACAAAGGATATAGATGGGAATATGCATAGCCCCCCCATTTCCAAAAGATGGGCAAGGGTTATGGAGACCGATGGGTGGACTTTTGTGTAATACGCAGGCCATTTTCACATAAGGGGGGGTTAGGCAAGAATGGCTAAATTAAGCGCGAAGAAACAAGATGAAATGATTGCTACGGAAATTGAAAAATTAGAGGAAATACTTGAAGACATTTCTGAGGAAAAACAAAAAGTTGCAAAGAGATTGATTGAACGGGTCGCTTTTATGACGATTACGCTTCAGATCTTAGAAGATGATATCAAACGTAAAGGACCGACCTATTTATTCAAGCAAGGAAACCAAGAAATGTATATTGAAAACCCTGCACAAAAGTCATATAACACAATGATTAACCGATATACTGCTGCTTATGATAAATTGTTTAACCTCTTGCCGAAAGAAGAGCCTATTGAGGATGAGGATGAGTTTGACTCGTTCGTGAATAAACGATGAATCCGATTATTGAGTATTGGAACAAGATTGAATCCGGTGAAGAAATCGTCAGTAATAAGATTAGACGGGTTTTTAAGAAACTGGTTAATGACATGCATGATAAAGAATCCGTTTATGAGTATTCAGAAGAACGGGCTAATCACGCGATTGATTTTGTTGAGAAGTTTTGCAAACACTCTAAAGGTAAAATGGGTGGTAAGCCTTTTAAATTAGAATTATGGCAAAAGGCCATGACTGCTGCGTTGTTTGGGTTTGTTCATGAAATAGAGGGTACTCGGAAATATCGCGAATTCATACTTATCGTCGCCCGTAAAAATGGCAAGTCTGCTTGGGGATCTGCTGTTGCCTTATACATGCAAATGGCAGATGGAGAACCAGGTCCTGAAATTGTGAGTGCAGCAACCAAAAAAGATCAAGCTAAAATTGTGTGGCTGGAATCTAAGCGGATGGTTAAAAAATCGCCGATGTTACGTAAAAGGATCCGTTCATTAGTTGGTGAATTGCTATCTGATTTCAATGACGGCAGTTATCGACCACTATCAAGTGAATCAAACACACTAGATGGTTTGAACATTCATTGCTCGCTTATTGATGAACTACACGCTATTGAGGACAAAAACCTTTATGACGTTATTGTTGATGGTATGAGCGCTAGGGAACAACCTTTGTCGATTATCACTACCACTGCTGGTACTGTTCGTGAAGGTATATTTGATGTTAAGTACGATGAAGCCGAACAGATCATAAACGGTTATGACGACCCCAACGGTTATAAAGATGAACATGTTTTGCCAATCATTTATGAGTTAGACAATCGGAGCGAATGGACAGATCCAAAGGCTTGGAAAAAAGCCAATCCCGGATTAGGAACCATCAAAAAATTAGACGAGTTAGAACGTAAAGTGAATAAGGCAAAAGCAAATCCTTTGTTGGTTAAAAACTTACTGACAAAGGATTTTAATATTCGTGAGACCGCAAGTGAAGCGTGGTTAACGTTTGAACAGCTGGATAATACAGCGACTTTCGATATTAAACAATTAGAACCGAAATACGGTATTGGCGGCGTTGACCTGTCAGCTACAACAGACTTAACGTCTGCGTGCGCGTTGTTCCAAATTCCGGATGATGAAACGATTTATTTTAAGCACATGTATTGGTTGCCTGAAGATTTGTTGGACAAAAGAGTAGCTGAAGATAACGTCCCGTATGATACTTGGAAAGAACAAGGATATTTGCGAACCACACCCGGCAACAAGGTGCATTATAAATTTGTGGTTGATTGGTTCTTAGAATTGCAAAATGAATATGATTTGTTCCTTCCATGGATTGGATATGACAGTTGGTCTGCTCAATATTTTGTAGAGGATATGCAAAATAACTTTGGTAAGGATGGCATGATTCCAGTCATCCAAGGTAAAAAGACATTGTCAGGACCAATGAAGTCATTGGGAGCTGATCTAGAGTCTAAACGGATTAATTACGGAAACAACCAAATCACGAAATGGTGTCTCTCTAATACTTCAGTTGAAGTTGATAAAAATGACAACATTCAGCCAGCAAAAGGAAAGCAACAAAAGAAACGTATTGACGGTACTGCTGCCATGCTTAATGCTTATGTGATTTATCAAGACAAGAATCAAGATTACGTTAATTTGATCTAAAAGGGGGTGGTTATTTGGGATTGTTCGATCGCTTTAAAAACAGGAATGTAAAAGTGTCCAAGTATCAAATGATTACGGATGAAGGAAACGGATTTTATGCATGGAACGGTAGATTATATCACTCTGATATTGTCCGATCTGCTATTCGGCCCAAATCACAGGCTGTTGGCAAGGCGGTTGGCAAACATATTCGTAAAGCTCAAGACAGTACACTGGTAAATCCTGAACCTTACATGCGGTTTCTTTTAGAAGAACCTAATCCATATATGACAGGGCAACAATTACAAGAAAAACTAGCCATTCATTTAGAGTTGAACAACAATGCATTTGCTTATATTGCTCGTGATGACAATAATATGCCGATGGAAATTTATCCAATTAATGCTGTTGGAACTGAGGCTATTTTGAATAATAACGGTCGCTTGTATCTTCGATTTAGCTTACAGAATGGTAAAGTAGCCACATTTCGTTATACGGATGTTATCCATTTACGTAAAGACTTTAATGAAAACGAACTGTTCGGTGACTCTCCCGGGGAAGCATTATCTTCACTTATGGAAATAGTTAATACCACAGACCAGGGTATTGTGAAGGCAATTAAAAACTCAAATGTTATCAAATGGCTTTTGAAGTTTAATCAAACATTACGTCCTGAGGATATGAATAAACAAACAAAACAATTTGTTGATGATTTCCTAAAGGTAGATAAAAACAATGACTCAGTTGGCGCAGCTGCTACTGACGCAAAGTTTGATGCACAACAAGTTGATCCAAAAGATTATGTTCCGAATGATAAACAGATGACCAATACGATTGATCGTCTTTTTTCTTTTTTCAATACGAACAGAAAAATCATCCAAGGTAGTTACACCGAGGATGAATGGATAAGTTATTACGAATCATCGGTTGAACCAGTGGTTGTACAGATGAGTAACGAGTTTACGAGAAAACTATTTTCACGGAGGGAGCGAGGACATGGCAACAAAATTGTTTTTGAAGCTTCTAATTTAACATTTGCTAGCATGAAAACAAAATTGAGTCTCAGAGAAATGGTTGACCGCGGTGCGCTAACGCCAAACGAATGGCGTGAAACACTCAATCTCGCTCCTATCGAGAACGGCGATCAGTCGATAAGGCGTTTGGACACTCGTCCTTCCGATGAATGATTTGAAAGGGGGTGAATGAATGAAAAAGATTAATGTCAAAGGACCGATCGTATCGAACAATGTTCAATGGATATATGATCTTTTCGATATTGAAGCAACAAGTCCTCGAAATGTACAAGATGGACTGGACGATGCCAACGGAGATGACATTGAAGTTGAAATTAACTCCGGCGGCGGTTCAGTTTTTGATGGTTCAGAGATTTATACTGCTTTGCGAAGACACAAAGGGAATGTCACTGTCAATGTAGTTGGATTAGCTGCTAGTGCTGCTTCCGTCATTGCTATGGCTGGAAATAAATTGGCTATGTCTCCAACATCTCAAATGATGATTCACAACGCTTCAGTTATACACGCTGGCGATCGTAACGATATGCAACATATCACTGATGTTTTGTCTAATGTAGACCAAACAATCGCTAATGCCTATAAGGAAAAAAGCGGTTTGGACGATCAAACATTATTATCTATGATGGATAAGGAAACGTGGCTCACGCCCGATCAAGCATTGGATAAAAATTTGATTGACGAAGTGATGTTCCAAGATAATCAATCTAACTTTGCGGCTAGTTTCAATCAAATGTCCATGTTACCCGATGAAGTGATCAACAAAGTTAGAAATATGAAAGACACCTTTTATCCGGCTAATCCGAGTGATGATAGTTCACAAGGAAATCAGTCGGATATTTTAAATGCAAAATTAAATCTATTAAAACTTAGGAAGGATGATGAGAATGTTGACTAAAGAACAATACCTGAATCAGCGAAGCGAACTAATGAAAGCTGCTGAAAATCTAATTGCTGAGGGTAAAACGGATGAAGCAAATGCGAAAATGCAAGAGATCGAGGATCTTGATAATAAGTGGGAAGATGCTAAGAAAGCAAATGCTAATTTGAAAGCTTTAAAGGGCAATGAACAAGCAACAAACATTGCGGATCAATCAGTCGATGTTCCGGGTGGACAACGACTTGATAATACCCAAACAAAACAACCAACTGATGAGAAAGAAGTGTACAAAAATGCATGGGCTAAAGACATGATGGGGATGTCTTTGTCTGATGATGAGCGTTCTGTTTTTGATAAAACCAACACCGAGATTCGCAATGAGACGCAAACCATGCAGGAGCATGCGGTTGTTATTCCAGAAACCGTACGTAATAGCATTTGGGAAGAAGCCGGTGAATTGTATCCAATCCTTGGTGACGCTCGTATGACATTTGTTCCTGGTGATTTGACGATCATAAAAGAGACAGACAGTGGATCTGATGCCGATTGGTACGATGAGACAACGACAGTTTCTGACGGTGATTTTGACCTTGGCGAACTCAATCTAACAGGTTGCGAACTAGCCAAATCAATCCCGATTAGTTGGAAGTTGCGTAAAATGTCCATCAACGCATTTATTTCTTATATCACTGGCTTGTTATCTGAAAAAATGGGCGCGGCTCTTGCAAAAGGGATTGTTAGTGGTAAAGGAAAACCTGCATCCGGTGATACATTTAAGCCACAACCTACTGGCATTATCACAACGCTTGAAGGCGCAAGCGGTACACCGCAAGTTATCACTTATGATCCCGAGGCATCTACGCCGGATCCATTGACTTATGATAAATTAGCACAAGCTATGGGTCTGATTAAATCTGTATATAAATCCGGCGCTTCTATTTATGCTAAAAACACAGTTATCTGGAACGAGCTAGCACAATTAAAGGACAATGATGGCCGTCCATTGTTTGTTCCGGATGTAAATAGTGGTGGTGTTGGTCGTATTTTTGGTATCACAGTCAAGGAAGAGGACAGCGTTCCAGACAATGCAATTCTGTTTGGTAGTGTCCGTCGTGGTTACGCTCTCAATGTGAATGAGAACGCGACAATTTATCGCGAAGATCATGTTAAGGCACGTTACACCGATTATATGAGCTACTCGATTGTTGATGGCGACGTACTTACGGACAAAGCGTTTGCTTTGATTCAAAGAACGACAACGGCATAAGAGGTGAAATAAATGCCTGAAGTAACAAGGCGTTTCCGGGATAAAAATACAATGGATATATATAATGTGGGCGACACGTTTAAATCTGATGATTATAAGCGCGTCGCCTTTTTAGTTGATAGGGGGTTTCTTGAAGGGTCAAAACAAACTACCCAATACCCTAAACACGTCGGCGGTGGATGGTACGAACTCTCAGACGGTGAAAAAGTGCAAGGCAAGGATGAAGCACAAGAAGCTGAAAAGGCGTTGAATAACGATGCTTAATGATATTAAACAGGCATTACGTATTAGTTCATCAATGACAGCTTTTGATGATGAAGTACAAGATTTAATTGAAGCGGCCCGGATTGATCTGATTCAGTCTGGGGTTTCTTCTGAAAAAGCCAACGATGATACTGATGCGCTGATTAAACGTGCAATAACTGTTTATTGTAAGGCTAATTTCGGCTATGACAACCCCGATGCTGAACGGTTTGAACAATCATATAAGATGCTTAAACAGCACCTATCCTTGGCGGGTGATTATAATGCGACACAATGATGTGATCTATTTTTTGATTCCTGAAACACGTGAGGATGAATTGGGGCAGAAAATCCCGACCGGAAATTATAATGAACGGATGGTATATGCCAATCAGTATAGTATCAGTCAATCCGAGTTTTACAACGCGTCTGCGCAAGGATTGAAACCTGAAAAGGAATTTGAAATTTATTCGTTTGAATATCAAGGTGAAGATCTACTGCGGCATGAAGGAACCACGTATCATATCATTCGTGGATCAACGTCCGGTGAAAAAATGCGCATCACTTGTGAAAAGGATGTTGGCAATGGATGATTTTGCAAAAGAGATAGCAAAGGCCTTGTCTGAATATACAAATGAAGTCACCGAGGGTTTGGATGAAGCTAAAAAAGAGGTCGCTAAAGAGACAGCCAAAACCTTGAAGCGGACAAGCCCTGTGGGTGACTATAAAGGGGGCGGTGATTATGCAAAAGGATGGCGTGCGAAAAAGGTTGGTAATGGCTATGTTGTTCATAACAAAACGGATTACCAACTTACTCATTTGCTTGAATATGGTCACGCAAAGCGTGGTGGCGGGCGCGTCCAAGCCTACCCGCACATAGAAGAAGCGGAAGAACAGGCAATTGAAGAATATGTAGATCGTGCAGAGAAGGTGATTAGGGGATGACGCTAGGCGAATTAAAAACATTACTTGATGCCACGGAATATCCGGTGTCTTATTCGCATTTCGATGATGAAGTCACGCCTCCTTACATCACATATCTAGTAACCGGTTCTTCAAACATGATAGCCGATAATCATGTCTATCAAAAAATCGACAATGTTCGAGTTGAGTTATATACGAATTATAAGGATTTGCAAGCTGAAAAAGCGATTGAGGATTTACTTGTTCAAAATGATATTCCCTATGAATCAACTGAAACTTTTATTGATAGCGAAAGGCTATTCCAAAAAGTTTATGAAATTGGAGTGATATAAATGGCCGAAAACAAAGTGGTATTTGGATTAAAAAACGCTCACTATGCCGTTATTTCCGAAGATGAATCAACGGGTGAATTGACATATGGAACCCCCAAACCTTTGAAGGGGAGCACAGAACTTTCATTAGAAACACGCGGTGATCCTGCTGAATTTTATGCTGACGACATGTTATACTATTCGGCTTCAAACAACCAAGGTTATGACGGAACATTAACTATCGCTAAAGTTACCGATGAGTTCAGACAAGATGTACTAGGCGAGGAATTAGACAGTAACGACAGTGTCCTGATCGAGAAGCAAGACGCAAAGCCGAAAAATTTCGCGCTCATGTTTGAATTTGATGGGGATCAAAAAGCAACACGGCATTTGCTGTATAATTGCTCTGCTTCCCGTCCTAATGTGGGTTCTAGCACAAAAACAGATAGCGTTGAGCCGTCTACAACTGAATTGTCCTTCATCGCGTCAGCAAGAGAAGAAGACCGTGCTGTGAAAGTATCAACAACAGCCGACACAACCGATAGCATATACAGCTCTTGGTTTGAGTCTGTGTATGAACCAGGAACAACCACAACATCTTAAGGGGGCTGATTAGATGGAAAAAACAATTACGATTGATGATAAACAGGTTAAGTTTGAATCAAAAGGGTCTACTCCCCTTCGATATAAAAAGCAATTTAATAGTGATTTTTTTACGGATTTAATGAAAATGCAAGAGTTAGCCAAGATCCAAAAAAAGAAAACCCAACCTACTTATGAAGAGATAAAAAGTTTAGATATGGAAGTCTTTTATAATATCTGTTGGGTGTTAGCAAAGACGGCTGATCCAAATATACCAGAACCGTTGGAATGGCTAGATAAGTTTGATGTGTTCCCTCTGGTCAATATTCTCACTGAATTGCAAGAACTCATAACGGCGTCTTTGCAAGACAGTAAAAAAAAATAGGTAGCGACAGTGGAGAGTCAGATAGTGAGCCAATCACTACTGACTCTTTTTTATATTCATGTAAACAAACCAATCTTGATCACGATGATTTAGAAACGATGACAATCGGCATGTGTATAGATTATTTCCACGAATACGTCGAGCAAAACAAGCCTGAAAAAGAAAAGAAAGCAAAATCAAGACGAGCTACACAAGCTGATTTTGATGCTTTTTGATACAAAACCTCACCTCTTGCTATGGTATAATATTAATAGAGGTGAGGGTGATGAAAGGCGTAATCTATAAAATTGAAAATCTAGTAAATGGCATGGTTTACGTTGGACAGACAGTAGTGGGATTTGAAACTAGAACATCAGCGCATAAAAGAGCGTTATTGAGGAACGAACATAATAATGATCATCTTCAAAGAGCATGGAATAAGTATGGGAAAGATAATTTTTTGTTTTCCGTTATAGAAGAAATATCCATTGATGAATTGGATAAAAAAGAAATTGAATGGATTGCGCATCATAGAAAAACGACAGGTTCTTATAATCTGGAAAGTGGCGGTAATAAGAATAAGACACATAGTTCATACACGAAAGCAAAAGTTTCTAAAGCAACTAAAGAAGCATTCAAAAGACCAGAAATTGCAAATAAATTAAAAGAGGCTGCCAACAAAAGAAGAGGTAAAAACAATTATAACGCAAGGGAAATTATTTGTGTAACGACTGGTGAAATATTCGAAACATTATATGACGCATCTAAAAAATTTAAAATTGACATAAACGCCATTTATAAGTGTTGTAAAGGTATATACAAAAGCGCTGGTAAATACACGAATGGAAATCCGATTCAATTCGCTTATTATGAAAAGGGTAAAACGTACAAAGAAAAAGAAATTAAAGGGCTGTATGAACGTAAAAGGGTTGTTTGCACAAATACTGGTGAGATTTTTGATTCAGCAACAAAAGGCGCTAAAAAATATGGCCTTTCGCAAAGTACTGTATCAAGTTGTTGCAAAGGTGAAATTAAATCAGCAGGAAAGCTACCTAACGGCGAATATTCTGTATGGGTTTATGAAGATGACTATGATCCGAATAATGATTATTCGTTTAATAGACATAAAGGGAAACATAATCCAAGAGCAAAAAAGGTTATTTGCTTAACTACTGAAGAAGTTTTTGACACCATGCAAGAAGCCGGAAAAAGATATGGAATAAAAACACCTTGTAAAATTTCATTAGCTTGTAGAGGGAAAAGAAAACACGTTGGCAAATTGGCAGATGGCACAAAACTAAAGTGGTCATATTACGAAGTTGAAGCATCCAATTAAGGGTGCTTTTTTTATACCTTTAAAGGTAGGTGATTAAAATAGCTAAACGAATAAAAGGTATTAGTATAGAAATCGATGGTTCAACCAAAGGTTTGGATAAAGCACTTAAGAGCGTCAATAAACGTTCTCGTGATCTTCAAGATGAACTTAAAGACGTTGAAAAGCTGCTCAAATTTAACCCAGGTAATACCGAACTATTGGAGCAACAGCAAAAGCTTTTAGGTGAACAAGTCGAAAATACATCGGACAAGCTTAAAAAATTGAAAGATGCTCAAAAAGACGTTCAACGGCAATTTGAAAATGGTGATATCGGCGTTGATCAATATAGAGCTTTTCAGCGTGAAGTAGCTGAAACAGAAAGCAAGCTGGAACACTTTGAAGATCAGTTGCAATCATCCCAAAGAAAAACCGATAAATTCAGTAAAAAGCTGGATGACGCCGGTGAGAAAATGAAGGGTTTCGGCAACAAAGCAAAAAGCGCCGGTAGCACCATGAGTGCTTCTTTCACTGCACCTATTATTGGTGGTATGTACGCCGTTACTGAAGGAACTGAAGACTTCCGTACAAGCTTATCCAAGTTAGAACAAAACGCGGAAAATGCCGGAATGAGTGCAGATGAAATTAGAGATTCGTTGATGGATTTATCTGCTGCATCAGACGGCACCGACGAAAGTGTTGAAGGACTTTCTAACCTGCTTGCGACCGGGTTTGATAAACAAGGCATGGCGCAAGCAGTCGATGCGTTGAGTGGTGCGGTATTAAAATTTCCGGAAACCTTAAAGTTTGAAAACTTAGCTGAGAGTCTGCAGGAGACGTTAGCAACAGGTGAAGCTACAGGTCAATTCGAGGAAATGCTAGGGCGTGTAGGGATCAATGCAGAAAAGTTTTCAAAGGGGCTAAAAGAAGCCAAAAAACAAGGTGACGAGCAAAACTACGTATTGAAAACATTAGCAAATAAAAATCTTTCTGAAGCCAATAAGAAATACAAAGAAAACAACGAGGAATTAGTTGAGTCTAAAAAAAGTGCAACAAAATTTATGTTGGCAATGGGTGACTTGGGTGATACTTTAACCCCTATTGTCACAAAAATAAATGAACAAATATCAAAATTGGTTGAATGGTTTAATGATTTAAGTCCGACTGCACAAAAGGTAGTCGGTGTCATCGCTGGAATAGTTGCTGTAGCTGGACCTTTGCTTGTTATTATCGGTTCCCTTGTCACGGTTTTCGGAGCTATAGCATCGGCGGTTGCTGCCATAGGTCTAGGTCCTTTAATCGGGATTATAGCTGGGGTTGTTGCAGGTATAGTCGGACTGGTGGCAGCTGGCATTAAATTGATAAATAACTGGGACACGGTTGTAGCCATGGGGAAACTCTTATGGAATTTGTTAGTACAAACGATTCAGACCATTTTGCTACAACTGGCAGCATTCTTGGTGAAAACATGGAACGGAATATTATCGACAATTAAAGTCGTTTGGAATCTTATTAAACTTTTTATAACGTCAGCATGGAATGGCATAAAAGATATGGCTTCGAGTATTTTCCCAGGCATCGCTATGATTCTTAGCAGTGTCTGGGATTCTATATGGGGGACAATAAAAAGCGTTTGGAATCACATAAAGTCATTCATTTCGGGGCTTTGGGACGGCATATCATCGACAGCATCAAGCGTATTTCATGGCATCAAAGACACCATCGAGGGTGTTTGGAACAGTATTTCAAGCACTACATCAAGCATTTGGGATGGCATTGTCGGTACGATTAAAGGCGCAATAAATGGTGTGATTGGTGCTATCAATGGCATGTTGAATGCGATTAGTAGTATCAGCATCGACCTTCCTTCTGTTCCTGAATGGGTTCCTGGTTTAGGGGGGTCCGGTGGTGGTTCGATTGATTTCCCTAACCTACCTAACATTCCTAAGCTTAAGCGAGGGACGAACTACGTTGAAGATGAAGGAATGGCTTATTTACACGAAGGTGAAGCAGTTGTTCCTAAAAAATATAACCCTGCTGCTGACGGTAGTAAAGGCGGCGTATATGAGTTTCATTTTGAAATACCACTCGATGGCGAAGTCATATCTAGGAAAACAGTAAGATATGACGCTGAACAACTAGAACAGATGCTCAAAGAACGAGGGTGATTGAATGAAAAACATCATTGGTGATAAAACATTTGATGAATTGGGACTCATACTTTCCCAAGACTATGAACACCCTGGTCCTGAAACGCGTGATGATACACTTGAAATACCAGGGATGCCAGGTGCATGGGATTTTGGTGCTGACTTGGGACCCCTTCCTTTCAATTTGCCTTGCAAATTATTAGATAAATCACCAAGCGGATTGAGAAAGGCTGTTCGCGCTGTCACAGCCCATTTATTTGATTCTGGCGGTAAACCCAAGACGCTCAAATTAACTTTGAGATATGAACCTGATAAGTTTTATTTCGTCCGTTATTCAGGGAACATGTCAACCGTATATACGACAATGAAATCGGGAGAATTCACGTTGCCATTAAAGGCTTATGATCCATATGCTTATGCAGAGATCACAGCATTTGACCCAGCGGGCACTTATGAATATGACACAGGTCTACAGTACGATTCAGGACTCATGTACGACAATCCGACATCTTTTGATTGGCTATACACAAAGCAGTATGTCGGTTTTCACAACTATGCTTACATGCGAACGCCTTTGCGATTGGTTATCAAAGGTAAGGTCATTAATCCTCGTATTACGAACCGAACAAACGGGGAGACGATGACAATAAACATCGCGACTGAATCAGATGACTTGCTCGTTGTCGATGCGAAAAGATATTACGTGGTGAAAAGCACACCGGAGTACGAACAGTATTTCATGTCAACAACATTTCCAGCTGAATTCATGAAGGAAACAGGCGCTGAAAACTATATGTTTAGCAAACTCGGTGACTTTGTTCATTTAGAACCGGGGAAAAACTCATTGATGTTTGAAGGTGGCATACCCGAGGCATCTGTTCAAATGATTTGGTATCACATGTTTATGTAGGAGGTGAGGTTGTGAATAAGGTTAGAATACTTAATGGCCATGATAATGTCATTGGAAAACCTAAAGCGGGTAACACCGTCACATTGTCTGCAATCCGTGTACACACAACAACCACATTCCTCTCTACAACCATGCCGACCGAAGAAACAAAGGTGGTGCAGGCGTGACATTTAAAATCAAACAAAATGACACAAAGATCGCTTTAAAAGCGGTACTAGAAAATGAATCGGGCGCTATTGATCTGACAGGTGCTACGGTTCGTTTTTTAATGTCTAATTACTCACGAAGTGAAAACATTATTGATGGATTGGGTGACATTAAAGACGCTGTTAATGGTGAGGTTTGGTATGTATTTAGCTATGATGAAACAGACCAAGCCGGAATATTTAAAGCTGAATTTGAAGCGACGTTCTCGGATGGGCGTATTGAAACGTTTCCGACAGAGGATTATTTAACAATAGAAATCATACAAGATTTGGGGTGATGGAATGCCGGATTTTAATACAGGACTTTTAGAATGGCTTGGTGGTAGATCGGGACCACAGTACAAAGTCAAAGGTCAAACAAAAATGAAGCCACACGAAGGCGACCATGCGCCATATCAGCAAATCGTCGACGACAAAGGCAATCCTATCAGTTCAACCGACCGTTTCCCGGTCGATTTACCGTCCAATCAAAAGGTTGTTCCTGCGGACGGCGGCGGGCAGAACTTGTTTAATGCCGACAACCCCGGTCGCGTGCAGGTTGATAACACAGTGTCTACTCGACTAACGGGGAGTATTGTTGAGGAAGCATGGGATGGTTCAACTAATGAAACTAAAACTTTTAATAAAGGTATGACAGGGTTTTCCTTGATCAATGATGGAAGTTCTAATGTGGTTGTAACTATAAACAACATTAAAATTACTACTAAACCGGGTGAAGTGTTTGAAGGACATTTCCATAAGTTTATGGAAGTCAATATAATAGCTTCAGATAAATACAGAGCGTTGGTGATGTCTTAATGGCATGGCATAAAAATGCAGCAGTCTTAGATGGTATTCTAAAAAATTACGGTAAATCTTTATACTTTGATGGTATAGACGATTATATAGATTTAGGGTCACCTAAAGAACTTTCTACAAAATATATAACCTTAGATGTTGAATTTGAGTTAGATGAATTAGTCATTGGAAGTCAAGATCCACATATTTTTAATCGGAAACATTCCCAACCGGCAACAGTAGGAATGTATTTTTCTACACAATCTAATGGCGACTTAACATTTCGCGTGAGACTGAGTGGGTCCATTGACAACCCAGATGATCTAGGTGTGACGCTAAACGAAAAAACAAAATACCGTGCAATTGCAACATATGACGGTGAAACGCAAAAATTATATATAGACGGTGAGTTAGTTGATTCTAATCAAGCGTCAGGGGAGATAGATACATCTAGTTTAGAACAAGTAACGATAGGGTGTCGCGCTGGATTTGTCGACCACTTTTGGAGTGGCGAGATTAATAATCTAAGGGTATATGACAGAGGTCTTTCTGATGAAGAAGTTCAAAATAATTTTAATGGTGACATTGTAAGCGACGGTATTGTTGGTTATTGGAAACTAAATGAAGGTTATGGCCAGATTTCCTATGACCGTTCCCCGAATGCAAATAACGGAATAATAAAAGGTGCAGCATGGAGTGATTAATGTTGTATAATAGTCACTACTCAACTAACGGGTGGCGATTGTTGAGTAACAAAACAAATTATAAAAATTTCAGATTTGGTCTAAAATCATCATCCCTTCTGCTATATTAGATGTAGAAGGGAGTGAAAAAATGGATATTAAATCAATTAATAAAGAACTACGATTGTTACTTTACGAACTTTTAAACAGCCAGCGAATTACTTGTCTAAAGCAGTTCGAAGAAGAGCTTAAAAATGAAGGCTATAAAGAAACGGAAATAAGAGCAACATTCAATTCACTAAAATCTAATAACATTATTTTGACGCACCCAACCTTTGAATATGCCGGTAAATTTCGAGATTTTACCGTCAACAATCTGTACAAATTAATAGAAAAATAAGAAGTCTGCACGAACAGTACAATGGCTTCCTCTACTAGCGTAACGATTTTAAAGGTTTTAGCCTCCTTTTGTCGAATTGATTCGATGGAAGGAGGTGTTAAAAATGACTGTTGGAGAAATTATTTCCTTGTTGGATACAGGGGAATTCAAAATTGAATTAGATTTCGATAATAAAGTAAAAGACGATATTGTTTTGTATGGCGCTGTAACTAAAAAAGGTGACAATTCTGGATTGGGAAGGCAAGAATTTGTTTTTAGGTCAGATAAAGAAAAAGAAGAGTTATTGGATGGAATTAAACAAAGTTTCATGAAACTGGCAACAGTTTAAATGAATAGCAAAACAAGAGTCAGCGCATAGCTGGCTCTTTTTTATGTCCTAAAGAAGGGGGCGAGAGAATGGCAACACAACCACAGGCTATAGGCGGCGACATCATATCGCAACTGCTGAATGACTGGATGTCGTATTTTGAATCAGAGAAAATCGGTTTAGAGAGACTTCCATATAAAGACGCAAAAGAAAATGGCGTGGTCGGTGATGGAAGCACAGATAACCTAGCGGCTGTAGAATCTGCGATTAGTCAAGCTATATCAGAAGGGCGAAAAAGCGTTTATTTACCACCCGGTACTTACTATATGTCCGGCATTCCGACAGACAAAGACAAGGTTTTCTTCATAGGCGACGATGCCAAATTCACGGGTTCATTCACAGCGAGAATTGCCCAAGTAGGAGACACAATAGACCATGGAGACGGGCAGACTCATATTGTCGCTGGTGCGATTCGTTATTATGCATCACTTGGACGTTGGGATTTGATTACTAACAATGACGGTGGGCATCATCCTCCGATCAATATAGCTAGTATTGATTCTAGCAACTCATCAAACTATATCAATATTAATTTTGACACGAGCGCTTGGGGGCTAGGTGATGATTCGGATGTTAACGTGTCATCGTTTGTAATCGCACCCGATGAAGATTTATCTCGATACGGGATCAGCTGTGGTGCATCTGTGAATTATCAAGGCGCAAGCGTTCGCCTTTGGGGCGGAGCTTATAGTGATTACATTTATTATGATGGATCGAATTGGGTTTCAAACAAAGGGCGATACTCCCTATCATGGCAAGGTGATCGTTTACTTTGTACTCGTACAGCGGACAATGGTAGGGCGATTGACAGCGGCACGTATCCACAATTAACCGCACGAGAAACAATGTTAATGCCTGTGCTTGGAAGTGTGAGCGCTGGCGGGGATACTGTCGAAGTCTTGTTCTATACAACTGCGGGCGATGTTGCGACAACGCCGAACGGAAATTTTAAATTCTTTATTACTGATCCGAGTATGAAAGGCGGTATCGAACCTAACGATATCCCGGATGGACTGGGTAATCTTTGGTTTATCGGCGTTATGAAATCGAAGCAATAGGGGTGATTGAATGAACCTAACAACAGTCTATGACAAGGATATGAACGTACAGGCCTATTTGGAGAACGCCCATGCCATCGACATCAAAACACCGAGCAACGCACTCTGGAAAGCGGGGTTCACATTGCCATTCGATGATCCCAAGAATGATTGGTGTCAACCGTTTTATAGAGTGCGACTTTATAAAAACAACAAAGAAGTGGGCTTGTTCCAGATTGTCCAGGAAACAACAACGAAAAAGAACGGTCAAAAGTTAAAATCTTACAAGTTAGAACATGTCCTAGCAACACTACTCGACAGTGCAATTGACGGGTATAAGCAAAAAAACAACCGTTCAACAAGCTACAACATTGAATATTTGCTCTCATTTCAGAATGAGAAAAACTGGGTACTCGGTCAATGCGACTTTGAGTACCTTTTTTCATACAAATATGAGAATGTGAATGGCGTGTACAATGCGCTCATGAGTCTAACAGATCAATTCCCAGAGCCATTCCATTGGACGTGGGACACATCGGTCTATCCTTGGAAGTTGAACCTTGTACGGGCGTCCACAGAACCACAAGCACGCATCAAACATCGTCATAATTTACAAAGTATTGAACGGGATATGGATCCACGGGATATCATCACGCGGATCATTCCAAAAGGTTATGGTGAAGGCGTTAACCAGTTAACTATTGAATCAGTTAATAACGGACAAGCATACATTGATGCTGAACCGGAATTGATTGAGAAATTTGGATTGAAAACATACATCATGGTGGATCGTTCGATTGAGGATCCTAATGCTTTGTACAATGTCGCTAAAAAGATGTTAGATGAATACAAAATCCCTCCTGTTTCATACAAGGTTGGTGCTGCTGATGTGTCGCCTATCACCGACTCACCGATTGATGAGTTTGAAGAAGGAATCATTGTTGAGGTCGATGATGAAGATTTCGGTGTGTTCCAGGCTAGGATTGTTGATATTGATAGATCAGACGTCACAGGCAAACCGTGGGACGCCAATCTGGAAATTGCACGCAAGACCAAAAGCATCACTGACAGTCAGAATGAAATGAGGGACAGACAGCGGATTAATGAGGTGATTTCACAGGGCGCTACTAATATTGACACACACCCATTCGCTGACAACTGTGACCCTGATCATCCGGCTGTTATGAACTTTGAATTCCCGGAAGAATTTGTTCATTTGAACAAGGCTTATCTTAATTTTAAGGTGGAGCCGTTTCGTATGTACAGCAGGGCAACGGCTGGCGGCGGTGCTACTACACGAACAACAAGTGCGGGCGGTTCGGTTGAAACAACGACAAGCGCGGGCGGATATGTTTCAAAATCTACCGCCAATGGCGGCGGTACGACTGAAACAACGGGATATTATTGTGGTGAAATCGATGCTTGTATAACGGGGACAAGTGATCAAATCGGTGAAGGTACAAGTCATTTTCACTCATTACCGGGTCAACTTTTAAATCACAGTCACGAGTTGTCGATCCCAGACCATTCCCATAGTTTTAATGTTCCTTCTCATACACACGATGTTTCGATTGATCCACATACGCATCAAATCGAATTACCTGATCACACCCATAAAATTGAGCCAGGTATTTGGGAGGGAACAAGGGCATCAAGTATCGAGGTTATAGTCGACGGTCAATCTATCGGCACATTTGGACAAGAAATAAACAAACTGAATCTCATACCTTATTTAGACAAAGATAATGGCGGCCGTGTCACCCGAAGCCGTCACACCGTCGAATTGAAACCTGACAAGCTCAGTCGAATCACAACTAGTGTTGTTCGTCAGTTTTTTATCCAATCTCACGAAGGAGGAACATATTAATTTTTCACTTCATGTTTTTAAATTTTGTGTCATAGTTTATAATGATTAATAACAAAAACATGGAAGTGATGAAAAGTGAAATTTAATAAACAAAATATAATCTTAACCGCTACACTTTTAATAATTACTGTTGCGGCTGTCACATGGGTTTCCGCGCATGGTCATGATAAAGGGTCATTCGAATCATTAACAGTTGATGTGAAATCAACAGACGATGTGAAAAAGAAAGCACAGGATGTTTTATCGGATGAATTCGAAGAAAACGAAAATTTATCAAGGGTTGAATTGGTACTACAGCGTCCTAACAAAACAAAAACAGTCATGAAGATAAATCGCGATAAATTCCAAAAATTTTTAAGTGAAGGTAATGGACTAGAGGATTACTTAACCGATTATTACACTTTGCCCGGAGAATCCAAAACGACATCTGGAACCCCTTATAAAAATGACTTCGACCTTAAAAATTTAAAAGGTGAAAAAGTGAGTCTATCTGATTATAAAAGCGAAAAGGTTTTATTGAATTTTTGGGCGACCTGGTGCCATTATTGCAGACAAGAAATGTCGACACTGAATAAATTTTATAATCAAAATGACGTAAATATTGTTAGTGTTAATATTGGGGAATCCAAAGAAACTGTTGAAGGATTTAAACAAAAAACTGACTTTGATTTTATTACGTTGTTAGATAAGAAAGCTGATGTATCGGAAAGTTTTAATGTTCACGTGCTGCCGACATCGATATTAATAGATAAGAATGGTAAGGTTTTAAAAAGGCATCAAGGCCCATTCATGAAACTAGATGATATTAATAATTTTATGAAGGACAAAAGCTCCTAACGGGGCTTATTTTTATGTCAAAAAGCATCCTCGAAAGAGGGTGCTTTTCTTATGCTTTGAAAGGGGGCCGACAATGGAAGATGTGAAGGACATGGATATGCTCGAGCATTCTGTTCAACAAAACTCTGAAAATATTTCAGATCTAAAAGAAAGCGACAAGCAACTAGACAAACGAATCACAGCACTTGAGACAAATGACAAACTTCAAGACAGGAATATTCAAACGCTTGAAACAAGCTTAGGTAAAATCCAGGACGATACTACGTGGCTACGCCGTACCATTACCAGGGCTTTGATAACAGCTGGTTTCGGAGCGGCTTTTTCATTAGTCGGTGGATTAATTTTGTATTTTTTAACCAAATAGGAGTGATTCAAATGACAGTATCAGTAGAAACGTTGATTGACCGTAGTGTCCGAAACATGGGCGATGTTCACCCATTAGTTGAGAAAAAAACTAAGGAGGTGATTCGGCAAGCGTACAATGAAGGCATCTATGTTCAAATCTCGTCCGGTTTCCGTTCGTTTGACGAGCAGGCCGAACTATACGCACAAGGTCGGACAACAGGCGGCAATGTCGTCACCAATGCCGAACCCGGCGAATCGGTACACAACTACGGTTTTGCCGTTGATTACTTTCTAACGTCTGACTATGGCAACAAAGCGTTATGGAGTGTTAATGACGACTGGTGCCGTGTTGCTGAAATCGCGAAAAGCCTTGGCTTTGAATGGGGTGGTGATTGGACAAGCTTCAAAGACTATCCACACTTGCAGTTAACAGAAGGGTTAACATGGCAGGATCTACAGGCAGGACGCCGTCCTTCTTTTTGCGATGATGGAAATGTCGAACCTGTGAGTGACAATAACAATCTTTTGGAAAATGGTGACCAAAGCAGCGATGTCAAAGTATTTCAAGGTTCATTGGAGAAATTAGGCTATGAACTCGGCCCCGTCGATGGCATATACGGACCGAAAACTGAAGCAGCAGTCAAACGATTCCAGGGTGATCATGACTTAGCCGTTGACGGTATCATTGGCCCGAATACAAAAGCGGCGATCCATGAAGCGTTGAACAAAACAGAATACCCACTTCCTGATGGTGTTTGGAACACAGACGACAATGGCTATCACAAGGAAGTTGAACAGATTCAGCGTGCATTGTGCGCTGTTTATTTTTATCCAAATAAAGGCGCTAAAAACAACGGCGTTGATGGTTACTACGGACCGAACACACAAGATGCTGTTCGACGTTTCCAGTCTGTTTACATCCCACATGAAATCGACGGAGTGTACGGTCCAACGACACGCAAACATCTAAAACAAGTATTAAAAGAGAAAGGAAAGATGTAAAATGAACGAAATCCTAACGTTTGCAACAATCATTTTGCCAATCGTAACTGCTGTCACGGAGTTAATCAAAAGAACAGTATCTGTGCCAAAAAATCTTGTGCCTCTTATTGCCTTGGTAGCTGGCCTTGCGATTGGGTATGCTGCAACACCTATGACTGATGTTGACTGGGTTCTGCGTCTTTGGGGCGGTGGCATCGCTGGTTTGTCGTCTACCGGCCTGTATGAAATTGCGCTCAAGAAACGACAAGGTAAGACTAAACAAAACAAAAAATCAGCGTAATTTTAAGCCCGCTCTCCAAAATTGGAGGGTGGGCTTTTTTATTTTGACAAATTATATTTTCTTTTGTAAGATGATTTTAAAGTTAGTTTTCGGCAAAAAACTATATCTGAATGACGCAGGATATAAAGGTTAATTTATTGTATTACACTTTAACCAACTTTATCTGAACGGAGAGGGAAGAGGGCTGATAGCCCTCTTTTTATATTTCTAACAACTCATCAATATCAACGTTTACATTTTGAGCAACCAAATCCTGCTCTAATTTTTCTTTTGCGAATTCCGTGTATGTTTCGTTGAATATAGCGTTCCTACCTAGCTTTGATGACTCAAAATCCACCGTAACTTGTATACCCTCATCGTCTTGATCGGTGAATTCTACAAAATATGTTCCTGCATCAATCCCCATATCCTCATCAGCTTGAACCTCAATTTCTTGCTCACCCGCATCGACCAAATCCATTATTTTCATTTTGATATCCTCCTTTGATTCTCCAAATACTTCACGCATTACTTCATCTGTTACCAACCAAACCTTGCCGGATTGCCGAACACCATTGCCGATGTAGTTTTTTAATTTTCCACGGTTGCAAGACTGCCTAACAGAACCGTTGTATTGTCCCCACTTCTCATCAGCTTCGCCGGAAGCGTATACTGACGAGAGTGGGTTTGCTACTTTTTTTCGCAAGCATCCTCAAATTTTTCTTTGAAGTCGTCAAAATCCTCGACGTATCCATATCCTTTCACCCACGCTAAATCAAAGCTTTCAATTTCATCTAACGAATACATGCCTTTTGTACCGATCGCGTCAGCGCTACTGTGAAAGGTGCGTACTGTGTTGATGTCTCCGTAAGAACTTGATACACGAGCATAAACATAGAACCTTTGGCCATCACGTTTCCACTCAGCACCTTCCGAAACTAGACCGTCAATCGGATTAATGTTCGCTTTAAGATCTTCAAGTGTTTTTGATGTCCGAAAGACCTGTTCCTCCCTAGCATATTCGCCCATATCAACAACCATCCGATACTGATTTAACAATTGTACATTCATTATGAATCACCCTCCGGCGTTTGTTTTATTAACACGTTTGCGTGTTGTTAATACTTATTATACACGTTTTCGTGTAGATGTAAACCCTTTTTTGAAATTCTCTTCGGATTTTTTCACACAAAAATATCCCGGCCGCGGACGTGTGGGCCAGGATTTAAACTAATATATGGGAATAACTTAATATTACTGTTTTATGTTCAGTCACGCAATAACTTTCAGAAATTTTTACACGGTCAATTTCTCAATGTATTCACGTACCCAATTCCTCAGATGAACGTTCGACAACTCGTGATCATCGTCCGTCATCCTTTTCCACATTATCCGGAAAACCGTGTAGTCATCCAACATCGATTCTTTATTTAGTCTTTCAACCCTTAGGTCATTCTCACGCATTTTTTGCTTAGTTTCCTTTAAATCATCCCATATAGCCTGATTATGGACGCCTTTCCTTTCCAAAGTTTCTTTTGCAGCAGACACAACGATGTATTTGTTTTTGAGTTCTAGCAGTTCAGTCGGTAGGATCATAAATCCACATCACGCACTAATTTCATTTTGGCTTTTCTTCGATTTAGACGTACCTGCATCAACCATATAGAATATACCAGTTAAAAGATGCATGAGCCAGCCAACGAATGGGATAAACCCAACCAGTGAAGCTACAATACCTAAAATGGACGGGTGTTTCTGTTGTTCCTCTTTGACGCTAAAAACCAATATGACGATATGAAAAGCCAACATTAGCACTAAGGGTGTAAACAATGTTGAAAATAAAAACATATAAGCCAAAAACGGAATAGCAAACAATATTTCCAAGCTTCCAGCAATCCATTTCAATATTCGCGTTTTCCCCATTATTCATTCTCCTTTATCCATATTTCATTAATCTTCATATCGAGTTCCTCACAAATCCGGTATACGTTTTCGAATTTAGGTAGTGATTTACCTGTTACAAACGAGCTTATAGCATGCTGACTAACGTTGATTCTTTTAGCGAACTCACCTTGACTGATCCCTCTCTCCCAAAGAATAATCTTCAAACGGCACTTGAATTTCATGATTGTCCACCTCCCATATATGAATAATATCATATAAAATTTGAAGTGTACACGCAATATTTGAATATAATATACATAAATATTTATTAGACACCATGAAAGGAGGCATCAGCATGAAATCAAAAATAAAAAACAGCATAGCTTTTCTGCTGTTTGTAACGGCTATCGTTTTAGAGTTTTACGCACTTTATCTTTGGCTCACCATGATTTAAACAGGAGGGATTTGTATGCATCCACTTTATCAGCGCATGGCGGAATTGTACTTTAAAAAGCGGTTTGCCGGCGGGATTACGGAAGAGGAAGAAAAGGAACTGGAATTGACTGTGGAAGCACACACACGAAAGGCAATGAAGCTTGGCCGGCTCTACAACCTCTCGTATGTGGCCTACACTACTGAAGATTATGACTGGCTTCACGAGATATGCGCGGAAATCGATGCTATCAAAGAAGAATTGTTCGACTACATGTGACAAAAGTATTTAAAGGGTTCGACACTGACGTCAGAGAAACATTGATTGAGGTGTCGATATGGAAAATAATTTAAACGAATTTATGGATGGTCGTCCCAAGACATGGTTAGCGGATCAAACAGGAATCAAACGAACCACTTTAAACAATTATTTTAAAGGGATTCCACCGAGGCTGGACAATGCTTATATTATTGCTGACGTCTTTAACAAATCGGTATATGATATATGGCCACATTTAAAAGCTGATGACATTCATAAGTCATAAGTGACACTTAGACGTCATACGTTGTATCAACAACAAAAGGAGTTGATATGATGTATCGTCCGACTGTGCGCTATCATGACGTCTATCGCGAATATATTAATGAGGTTTTCCGAGTGACGTCCCTCGATCGGAACCAGATCATTCGATTAGCGTTGTTTACGGCTGCTGAATGTGATGAATTCCAAAGTGTTCTGAAGCCGTACAAAACAAAAGACGTCCCTCTCCCTTCGCCCAATTGGGAAGTATCCGACAACCGGATGTGGCTGGAACAAAACCCAACGATCAGGGAAGAAGGGAGGGACGTCAATCATGATGAGTTACAGACAAAAAGAGCAAATGAAACAACTGCTCGACAATCAGCAACCAACACAAAAACGAGCGTTCACCGAAAGGCCACGGGACGATCAGGGGAAGTTCACAACCAAAAACGAATCCCTGTCTCAGGAAACGGTATCAAGTTCACTCTTTAATGATGACCCACATTGGCAATGGGTGAAAACAAGTGAGCGAACATATGAACTGAAATGGCGGTTGACGTCATCGGAACAAGACGTCATGATATTGACGGCTATATTTGGAGTTGCGGCTATTATTTTTTGAATGTGACCTAATTGACTAATGAACAATTTTCCAGTACGGTTGATTTGGATATAAAGTTTATGGGGGTACCAAAGGTGGAGGGGATGAAATGAGAAAAAATCAAGCAAGCGTAAAGAAAACACTTAAAATTGTATGGGGAATTGCTGGAGGGGCGTTTGCTCTTTTGATTCTGGTTTCCGTAATAGTAAGCATCGGTAAACCCTTAACAGAACCTGATAATAAAATTGAAGCAATTGTCAACGATGAAATAGGAAAAAAAGCAGAAGACGAAAAACCAACTTACCGCAAACATGAAAAACAAGATGGAATGACTACAATTTTCTTGAACGGTGAGTACGGATGGGACGACAAAGGCACTAGACTAGGAATGATTGATGATACCAAGAAACTTATTCCAAAGATTTTTGACGAAATTGATAATAATAAAATCAAGATAGTATGGTATTTACTTCTGCAGGATCAAAAAGGGAATGAATCCGACAATCAGGTCATAAGAATGATGTTTACGAGAAAAAATTCAAAATCCATCAATTGGGATAATGTGCTGAATGAAGATATACCTAAAGTCGCTGATTCTTATTGGGAACATCCTGCTATGCAAAAATAACCCGGTCAAAATGGCCGGGATTTTTATTACCGTTTTAAATGCATACAGATTACATTGAATGAACTTTTTGCATTGATTTTGCATTAATGGTTTATATACCAGTATAAAACACTGTCATAACAGTGAATTAACACATATATTCTCGCTCCCACCGTCTCCATTCTAAAAATCTAAAACCATCCGGGGCTAAGTTCAAAAACGTTGTCATATCAATGTTTTTGAGCTTTTTTATTTCCGCTCATATCCGAGATTATCCCACACCTCTGGGAAAGTTTTTTCCGCAAATTCCACGGCTCTTCTAATATCCCCATCATTATGATCCGGACCTTTCTCACCCTTACGGTAAAGATCGTACCATAGTACGCTTAATCTCTTCAAAACTTACGTTGACAAACCCCTGCCTGTTCGCAACCTTAACATCCCAAATATCCTGCTTGACGGTTGGATCCGTATCAGGTGATAATTCATCTTCTCTAATTCTGCCTGAACCTTTTCCAAAGCGCGGTCAATGATTTTTTCATATGTTAATGAGAGATGAAAGTTCTTGCTGTAATGATGCGTAAATGGCTCTTTGTCTTTCATCAACATTGCGCAACGGGCAACTATGTATTCACGGGCAAGCGCCTTATCTTTGTCAGTTAGGTTGCCGGTCATCATTTTTTAACATCACTCAAATTAAAAATTCGATAAAGGATTTGCGATTAATTAGGCGAAATGTTTTATTGAAGTGATACCATGACTCATCATCTTTTTACGTATTTATAAAGTTTCTAAGAGGAACTATTCGGGAATTGGGCCAGATTGTGGAATAAGGGAAGGAGTTAATAGAACATTAATCGAAACCTAAAGTTATTCCATTGAAGGGCAGTAATTTTGAAGAAGGACATATAAAATAATTAGTAGGCAGTAGAATGATATACCCCTAAAATACCCATCAATTTATCCCACTATTTAAGTATAGAAATATTAAAGGAGCAATAACTATTATGGCAAAAACGTCAGGCTGTTTTACTATTGTTATCAATAAAGAAGGGCGTATATTGTTAGCCAAGAGAAAGGATTATCCTTTATGGGATTTACCCGGGGGAACATTGGAAGAAAAAGAATCATTAAAATATTGTGCTATAAGAGAAGCGGAAGAGGAAACAGGATATATGATTTCAATCACGCGGAAAATAGGGGAATATTATCAACCCCAATACGATGATATGCAGCATCTATTTTTGGGGGAATTAAAAGGTGGTTCGCCAATTAAGGAAGGGCCTGAAACGGAAAAGGTAGATTGGTTTCGCCCTAATAAATTACCTTTGCTTATGATTCCTAATAGAAAAAGGCAAATTAAAAATTACTTTAGACATAAAGACATAATTGTAAAAGATTCAATAACAGTTTCTCATTTTAGAATCCTATTATATAGGGGATTTTTAAAAAGTTTAAGCAAAATACTGTGATGTTTTCTGTTGAACTAGTGGCTGGTTACTCCTAAATAAGCACGTGCGACAAGTGCTTATGTCGCATGGGTCTGTATGAGAAAAAGAGTCTTCGAAACAAAGGGGATCTTATTCCAGGTGTTTATACACGGTGTTCCGCTAAAGGGCGCTTCGTATTATGAGGTCAATCAGAATTTATTTCTGATTGACCATTTTAATGGTTTAATAGGGGTAGCCGGAGGAGAACGAACGGGCGCGTGGGACTTGATTGATCCCGTCCAGAAAACTGTTCCCCCTCTACTTACAGAAACATGGGTGAGGCTGGTTGGGACATTTTCAGATGATCTCGTATAACAAGCGAAGATATGACACTGTAGGAGAGATAGAGGTTACCGGTAAATATTCTGAAAGGGAAGTGATCGACGTATGAATCCTGTTATAGGTCTGGATGTGGCAAAGGAAGAAAGCCAGGTCCAAGCCTATTTACGAAGAAAGAAACCCTACAAAAAGAGCTTCAAGTTTAAGCACAACATTCAAGGATTGGAAAAGTTTTATACCTTCTATCAGGAAGTTGAGCAAGCAAGTGGTAAGTATCCGACCGTCATCCTGGAGTCAACCGGACATTATCATGAACCGGTGGTTCAGTTTCTGGAACGAAACCAAATGGTTTATTTTCTTGTCAACCCGATTGTCTCCTTTGGGGCTAAGCAAACGGGCATGAGAAAGGTCAAAACAGATGCGGTAGATGCTGCTCACTTATGCGAGTTGTACTATAAGGAAGATTTGGTGCCTTTTCGGAAAAAGAGCGTTCAGATTTTAAATCTGCGCCACTTAACAAGGCAACATGATGCGCTCACTGATTCTTATGTAGAAGTCAAGCTGAAATTCCAAACGGTGCTGGATCAACTATTCCCTGAATACAAAAAAGTATTTGGATCGATTTATTCAACAGTCTCACTGCAACAGCTTCTGGACTTTCCTACACCGGCAACCGTGTTAGCTGCAGACATTGATGAATTAGCCAAGGGCATTAAAGCCCATTGCCATACGCGATCCTATACATGGGCTGTGCAAAAGGCAGAACAATTACAAGAAGCAGCTCTTCGGGATCCATTCCAGCAAGCGCTCTATCAAAGTCCTGTCATTAGTCTAAAAATGTACATTAAACTGCTGCTTGAATACCAAGAACACCTATCCACCTTGAAAGAGGAGATAGATGCTCAGGCAAAAGAAGTGGATGACTATGATTTGATTCGATCCATTCCAGGCATCGGAGACAAGATTGCAGCCACAATTTTGTCTGAGATCGGGGGAATTGATCGATTTCATCATCCGAAGAAGTTAGTTGCTTTTTCAGGGATTGACCCCAGGGTCCATGAATCAGGAAAATTCAAAGCTACGCAAAACCGCATGACCAAACGCGGTTCCAGTAAGCTGCGTCAAGCCTTGTATACTGCTGTATTATGCGGCTTGCGTAAATCTCGAAATACAAAGCTCATCGCTTTCTATCAAAACAAGCGAGACGAGGGCAAACCCCATAAAGTCGTGATGGGAGCCTGTATGAATAAACTGATTCATTGGATTTTTTACATGCTTAAGCGAAAAGAAGCCTTTGTAGAGGCCTAAAGAGTCATGAAAACGAATATTTCCAACGCCTTCCAAATTGGAGGGCTATTTGTCGTTCCTTATTTTATTGTATCATGTTCTTAAGAACTTTTTTAGCCTTAAGGGTTGACCTCTTATTAGCTGGTATTCTCTATAAGAATAGCGCCAATATCGTGTATAAGGGCCAGTTAATCGAATAAATATTCATCCTATTGTGTAAATGAAAAAGGAAGGATTTTAATGAAAACAAAACTAGCAGATAGATCTGATGCAGCTTTAATACACGACTTAATGATTAAGGCATTTGTAGAATATAATGACGCGGAACCTCCATCAAGTGCTTTAGAAGAAACAGTGGAATCAATAGCAACCGCCTTAAAAGATGATGAACAATCTTTAATTAGTTATGTTGATGGTGAGGCAGTTGGTATGGTTCGTTTTCGCCTGAAGGAAAACGCTGTTTATTTTTATAGACTATCTGTTATTCCAGAAAAACAGGGGCAAGGTATCGCGAAAAAAATATTAAGGTCATTGGAAGATTATGCAAAGCAAAACAGTATACCTACAATGCTATGCAAAGTCCGTATGAATGTATCCAAGAATATAAAGTTATATAGTTCAATGGGTTATAGCATTTATGATGAAGAGGTGATAAATAAACCGAATGGTACAAGTATAAAAGTTGTTTCAATGGTGAAACAGCTGTAGTACGATATTCAGTAAAAAGGTGCCTATTTGGAATAAGGATTTGCTTCCCATCTTGCGTAATGGGTCAGTACCACCCATTCTTTATATTGGATTGGACTCGATTTTCACATCAGATTATTTTACAATTAGAACCAATGGTGAGGTTTATTGCTAAAAGGAAAGGAAAATAGCTTCATTTTTATTTGTTGGGGCATTTTTATCTGCCGCAGTTGGAGCACATGCGGCGAGTCATGCTCCAGATTATACGGATAAAGTTTTCCATTTTGAATTTTCAAATCTTCATGAAGATGAATATACACCCGGTGAAAGAAAAGGGTCAGCATCATCTATGTACTTTAACAATACATCATCCCAAACGTTAAAAGTTGTTCCGCAGGCAGAACGGGGATATAATTACCCTAGGAGATTTAGAACTGTCATTTGGTAACAACCTCCCCGAAAATAATAGGAACGAGGAATCAATCAAATGGAAAAAAGGCAGTTTATAAACTGCCAATTAAAATAACCAAAAAAATTGATGCCCCTCTTAAATCAGAGAATAAATTTGCTGTTTATGAAAAATATAAAGATTATATAAACCTACCACTTGTGGATTACCATGGCCAGTTGAATAATGAGGGGGCCTTTTCTTCCATAAGTGCACTTAAAAAAGATGAAAGTGTAAGTTTGACAGTATCTACTGATTTTGTAGTGGGTGATTTGTATTACTATTATGATGATTTTAATATAGAAAAGCCTGCGTACATAGTCATAGTTGGTCCAAAAAGTACAAAAGGTATTCCGCTTTACTATTACAAATTACAAAAGAAATCATAGTTGTTTCTTAATAATAGAAAATACCTATAATAGTAAGCTAATCAGATAAAAGTATTCTAAAAGCCGCTTCCTTCCATTAAAAAGTGTCGGGTACCAATATATTTTGCGTAAATTTGAAGCATATCCTCGCCGTCGTGGCAAGAATATGCTTCATTAATGATGGCATTATTGACGCTTTCGAAGCTCGTCGAAGGCATTTTTTCCGCTATTGGCACCTCGGCTCCCTTCTGCCGCCTGTACTGTACTTTGCACTACATAGGCGCCAACGGCATCCTCTAATGTGTAATCACCTGGAATTGTTCCTTCATAGTAAGCTCGCAAAGTTGTGTCATTCACAACTTCCACGCGTGAGGAACCCGCAGAAGGAATGGTACTATTTTGCTTTGCCTGTGGAAAGTACAAACGCAATCCGCTTGAATTCTGGATAATGTCATCATCCGTCAGTGCCTCGTCAAATTCGAATACAAAGGCGTTCCCGTCTAAGGTTGCACTCACAAGGTCAGGATTCTCCGTCTTTCCCTCGTTGTTGATTGTCACGGCTTGATTGATGTTCAGAGGATTGTCAGGACTTGTGTTGCTGCTATCCGAATTTACCGCTTTAGAACCGACATATCCACGTGCGTAATTTTCTGGATTCAATTCACCACGAAAGAGAACGGTGACGGTTTTATCTCCTTCCTTGTCATTTTCGGGTTTCACATCAGTCGTGCCATTCAGGACATCTCCTCCATTCAATGGAATGAGATGAAAGCTTGAGCGATCTCCCCCGTTTAAGAATGCTGCTTGATCAAAGGTAAAATCAACCGCTGTTGTCGGCTGATTTTGATTGATAGGTGGACCCATTCGGAAATGATCAACCTTTAGTAAGTCAGGGGCTTCGGTTGTTTCCTTTGATGATTGCCCCGAACAGCCTGCTAGAACGGTGATCACCATTAATGCTGCAAAAATTTTTTTGAGTAAAGAACTAATAGGACGCAAGTTTTCTCTCAACCTCCTTAGTGATTATGCTGGTGACACAATTGTGAGAGGTTTATTTCACTGCCTTCTCCAATCATTCAAACTTATCCTATGATTTTCAATTGCTTGACGTACAGCCTTGAATTGAATTTGGACACTTGTTGATAACGAGCTTATACTACAAAAGTGAACAAAAAAACGCTTGTTTTTAACAAGCGTTTTTTATATGCTTTCTTTATTCAATTTTTCCTGCTTGTGCAACATATGCTTGGTTCCCCACTCATGCATCGCTTCTAAAATGGGTTCCAAGCTCCTGCCATATTCCGAAATAGAATACTCGACCTTGGGAGGCACCTGCGGATATACAACCCGTTCAATAATGTCTTCATCCTCCAGTTCTCGCAATTGCTTTGTTAACATCCTCTGCGTGATTCCGGGCATGCTACGTTTGAGTTCGCTAAAACGTTTGGTCCCTTCCTGCAACAAATGGAGTAAAATAATCGGTTTCCATTTACCAACTAAAATACCTAAAGCATTCTCTACACGGCAATCTTCCGGTACTTTTGTCATTGTATCTCTCCCTAAGTATCATTTTGTATACTATACCACTTATATGTGCGTACTTATATTATTTATTATAATCATCTATAATAACCTTGTGAAGGGTTCATTGAAAGGTGGAATAAATAATGGAGAAATATAGAATCGATCCTAGTAAAGGGCTGGAATTTGGTATTTACACACTTGGTGACCACTTACCGAATCCTTTAACAGGAGAGAGAATTTCTGCAGAACAACGCATTCATGAAATCATAGAATATGCTAAGCTGGCTGAGCAAGCAGGTGTTGATTTTTTCAGTGTCGGTGAAAGTCATCAGGAATATTTTGCAACACAAGCGCACGCGGTTGTTCTCTCAGCGATTGCTCAGGCGACCGAAAAAATGAAAATCGGAAGCTCCTCAACCATTATCAGCACGTCGGATCCGGTGCGTGTGTATGAGAATTTTGCCACAGCTGATTTAATTTCGAAGGGTCGTGCCGAGATTGTTGCTGGTCGTGCATCAAGAATAGGGCTCTTTGATTTATTAGGCTATAATTTTCGTGATTATGAAGAGTTATATGAGGAAAAGTTTGATCTGTTATTGAAATTGAATAAAGAGGAGGTTGTTAATTGGAGTGGAGATTACCGTGCTCCATTAAACAATGCGAAGGTGCTTCCACGTCCTCAAAATGGCTCAATGCCGATTTGGCGTGCGGTGGGTGGTACGCCTGCTAGCGCGATTAAAGCCGGTTATGCAGGTGTTCCGATGTTTCAAGCCCATTTAGGTGGGCCAGCGAGTGTTTTTAAGCGGACGATTGATGCTTATCGTGAAGCGGCAAGTCAGAGCGGCTTTGACCCATCGGAGCTTCCCGTTGCAACGGCCGGCTTTTTCTATGCCGCTGATACAACGCAACAGGCTCTAAAAGAGTATTACCCTCACATTAATGAGGGAATGAAGAAAACGAATGGACAAGGCTTTCCGAAGCAGCACTTTGCACAAGGCGCAGATCCACATAATATCATGAATGTTGGTAGTCCGCAGCAAATCATTGAAAAAATTCTCTATCAACATGAAATGTTTGGTCATCAGCGATATATTGCACAAATTGATTTTGGCGGTGTGCCATTTGATCAATTAAGGAAAAATATTGAGCTGATCGGTACAGAAATCATACCTGCTATAAAAAAACATACGGCCAAAAACTAGGAGGCATTGAAATGAAGGTTGTCGCTTTAGCCGGTTCCATAGTTGGTTCAAAAACAAGAACGGCTATGAATGATACAGTAAAGAGACTCACTGAAAAATATCCGGATACAGACGTCACATTAATTGATTTAGCTGAATATGATGTTCAGTTTAGTGATGGGCGAAACTACATGGAATATGAAGGTGATACAAAATATGTGGCCCAAACCATAATGGATGCAGATGCCATTATTATTGGAACACCCATTTTTCAGGCGTCGATACCAGCTACATTAAAGAATATATTTGATTTGCTTCCTGTGAGCGCTTTTCGGGATAAGGTTGTCAGTATGCTCGTGACAGCCGGTTCACCTAAGCACTACTTAATCGCGGATCAACAATTAAGACCTGTTCTGACTTATATGAAAGCACAAGTTGTTCAGTCGTATGTGTTTATCGAAGAAAAAGACTTTTATCGGAAAGACATTATCAATGATGATGTATTATTCCGAATCGATCGTTTGGTTGAAGATACAGTTATATTAACGGAAACCTATACGAACATTCGTGAAGCCAAAGAAGCGGAATATGATTTTTAATAGATATATGAATCGTGTTATGTAAAAAACGAGTCTGGAACAAAAGTATATAGTCACAGAATCATCCGAACTGGTTTATTAATCAGTTCGGATGATTTGTTTACACTTAAAGAAAGTATAAAAACTTTCTTCAAACAAGGATGTTCGGCTCGTGCTCCTCCCGCAGGCGTCTACGTATTTTGACGACGCTTAGAACTTGCTTTCATATCTCATTGTTCGGCTTACTGAGTATCCTGTTTTAGATTTGTCCCAGCCTTGTTGGTTTTATAGAGTCGTTGCTCTTATTGATGTGAAATAACAATTTTGCCGAAAAATGTTTGGCTTTCCAGATATTCATAGGCTTTTTTTGCTTCTTCAAACGGAAAGACGCTGTCAACAACGGGGGCTAACGCCTTGTCTTCAATAACCCTGTTCATAGCTTCAAAGTCACTGCGACTGCCTACACCAATGGTCCGGGTCGAGGCTTTTCCAAACAAGTCAAAATAGCCGATTTTATCACCGGTTTTAGTGAGCACACCTATAAGCGCAAGTTCATTCCCAGGGGCTATGGCTTGAAGAGATTGGTGGATCGTCGCTGGACCACCAACTTCGACGACACGATTGACGCCGCGTCCGTCTGTGAGGTCCTTAGCCACTTCACCCCAGTTTGGCGTTGTCTTATAATTAATGACTTTTTCCGCACCCAATGCCTTTAGTTTTTCTGCCTTCCTGTCACTCGAGGTCGTGGCAATGACATTCAAGCCAAGCAATTTGGCGAGTTGGATCGCGAAAACAGAGACCCCGCCGCTTCCTAGTGTTAAGACCGTATCACCAGCTGATAGGGGCTGAGGACCATGAAGGGCGTTCCAAGCGGTTACGGCCGCACATGGTAAAGTCGCTGCTTGTTCATAGGTGAGGTGGGATGGTATCGAAACGAGAAGTTCAGGATTCAATACTTTATACTCGGTCAACCAACCATCACTATGAGAGCCATAAGGTTCTATATAATCCGGTCGCTTGCCACCGAACCATTCCCGGGTAAAATTACCTGCAACACGGTCGCCTACTTGAAAACGTCGAACCCCTTCACCGACAGCAACGATTTCCCCAGCCCCATCGGATAATGGGATGAGATTGTTGTGTATCTCTCCTGGATAGTCGCCGTAGATCATGGCAAGGTCACGGTAATTCAATGCTGAGGCTTTAACACGAACAAGCACTTCTCCCCGTTGAACAGATGGGATATCCTCAGTCACTAAGTTTAAGTTGTCAATACTGCCCGTATCTTTAAGTCGATATGATCGCATGGTTTTATTTGAGTTTTGATCAGCTGTCATAATCATCCTCCTTAAATCTTGGCATTTTTGAGCACGTTGATCATAAAATCCTTATTAGGATAGTTAGATTCATTAAATTGACCGATGACTTTGTCAACATCATAATCAACTTTAACAATGCTTGTTTGACATTGATCGGCATTTGTTTCTAGAAGTGCATAGGATGCTTTTTGAATGCCGTCAAAGGGTAGCCCGACGCTGCCTAAGTTCACGATGGATTGGCCTTCGATATAGCGGATAAACGCTTTGTGAATATGACCGTAAAGGTGAATGTCAGACTTATCATCCATCATTTTTTCTCTAAACACCTGTTCAGATTCATGTGGCTGAATCATTTCAAATAAATCATCTGGTGTAGCATGAAAAGCAGCTATCTTAATATCATCTGCTGTCATTGAAAAATGATGGGGTAAATGATTCAAATAGTGAATATCATCTTGATCTAGCAATGAATAGGCCCAATCTCTTTCCTTTGTCATGATCTCGAAAGCTTGATCTGGCACTTCACCGGTGTTGATGCCTCTGACGACCCAAGCATCGGCATTGCCTTTGATGACATCTGTATGTAATGAGCGGACAATATCTATAGATTCCTTTGGTTGTGGGCCTCTGAAACAAATGTCGCCTAAGACCACGATTTTATCAACCTGTTTTTGTCTTAAATCATTGAGCACAGCTTTAAGTGCAACGGCATTGCCATGAATGTCTGAAATAAAGCCAATTTTCAAGGTAGTACCCTCCCTTTTTAATAGCTTTAAAGTCATGTTAACACAATGATATAGTGACCGTCAGATTTCGGATTCACGTGAAGGCGTCCTAATATGTTAAACTATAAATAGAAGCAAACAAGTTGTTGATGAAAGTTGCATATAAATAATTGTCTAAATTTCAAAAATAGGAGCAGTCAAAGATGAATGATGAACTTGTCAAGCCAACGGAAATAGCCATAAAAGATTCAAAGCAAATGATCAACGGGCAAGTCGTTCGAGCGGCAATCTTTGCAAGAAGTGAAATTTTTGAAGTCACAACAATCAACAACGAAAGTTATTATCTGATCTATTATAAGAATGCTTTTATATATGGAGACAAAGTAGAAGGTATCGAAGAAGGTTCTTTTATTGATCATGCCTTTCAGCAAGGAGTGGTGTTTGAATCACAGCACACAATAATGTCAGAATTGCTGCCCAAATCATCAGTCACCCTTCCGAATAAAAATAAGCTCTTTGCTCAATTGCAGAATCAATATGATCTGCAAGAAACGGCCTATATCGCCACAACTCTCGATTCATTTTTTACAAGGGACCATATTATCAAGGTAGTAAACAAAATTCTTTCTTACTTCAAACGAGGCGGGAAGTATTTTAAAGCCTTTCAAGTGCTGCAAATATTAACAGCGTTTGCTCCTGACTTACAATCAGCTAAAGATCGTTTCAATTCACTTGATTTTCTCTCTTATAAAGATTTTTACAAGTCCTCCGATTGGCCATCTATTCAACAAAAAGACCCCCTCTATGTTGAGCGTTATTGCTTTGAACATCGATTTAATCCAGAAGAACGGAACCTGTTAGAAGATGTTTTGAGACAACAAGACCGCTTGTTTGAATTACTATTATTATGGCTTGAAAAAGCTAAAAGAGAAGCAACGGTCGATACTGAATCACTGAAGCTTTATACTGATATTGCCGCACAATTTGTATCCAAAGAGGCATGGATGTTGATGTTGGAACAAGCCAATATTAATCCTTTTCAACAACTTTCTGAGGCTAAGTCAGTCATCGAGACCTTGATTCAAGAAGGCTATTATGAACAAGCAGCCTTACATTTATTAGATTTTATTGATGACCTTCCTGACAACTATGATTCAATCTTGGATTCGTTGTGGACAAATCTTAATGCCGCGTTTATAGTTAGCCACTTAGATGATTTCATCCTTGTGATCGAGCAGTTCCCTCATAACGATCAAAGCCAATCCGAACAAAAGATACGTCAACTTGCTGTTAAATTGCTAGAAAAACATGAAGTGAACACGGTTCATGAAAAATTGACACCTATCAAAACAATATTTCCACAGTCGGAGGTCATTCGTGATATTGACCATATGGCAGGATTAACAGAGTCGCCCGACCGGATGATGGAATTGGGACAGTATTATGCTCAGTTTCAACAATACGATGCCGCCATTGACTGCTTCTCTTGGGAAATGGAACTTCACCCGCAGCATGCCACCCCCGTCGAACATTTAAGCAAGATGTATCAACATAAAGGAATGCCAGAAGAAGCAGCTGCCTATCAACATATTTTAGTTGAATTGAAGAAATTTTAAAGAATTGGCGGGATTTTTGATGTTATCATCAAAAATGAATACAAAAGATGATAAGATCAAGCAAAAAATTGGTATCAGTCCGGCGAAAGGATGTAACCTTATTTATGTAGAGCGCTTTTTAGGGAATGATATGATAAAAATTAGAGGTGAATCAGTTTGTCAAAAAAGCAATTAAATGATATACCCTTTTCTGTATTAGATTTAGCGCCGATCGTTGAGGGCGGATCAGCGAGTGAGTCCTTCAACAATAGTTTGGATCTGGCTCAGCATGCAGAGAAATGGGGATTTAATCGTTACTGGGTGGCTGAACACCACAATATGCCAGGTATTGCAAGTTCGGCAACGTCGGTTGTGATCGGCCATATTGCAGGAGGAACTGAGAAGATTCGTGTTGGTTCCGGCGGTATCATGCTTCCGAATCATCCGCCTTTAGTGATCGCTGAGCAATTCGGAACGTTAGCATCCATGTATCCTGGGCGCATTGATTTAGGGCTGGGACGAGCTCCTGGTACTGATCATATTACATCACGAGCTTTACGGCGTGAAGTCTTACCGAATGGTGAGAACTTTCCAGAGCAGGTTGATGAACTCCGTCAATACCTAGATCCTTCACTATCATCTCAGCAGCATCATGTGCACGCTGTACCTGGTGAAGGCTTAACGATTCCGATTTGGTTATTGGGTTCAAGTGACTTTAGTGCCCGATTAGCTGCCGAACTTGGCTTGCCTTTTTCATTTGCTAGCCACTTTGCTGCGGATAATACTTTGCCAGCTTTGGAAGCGTATCGAAACAATTTCCAACCCTCTAGTATACTTGAGGAACCTTATGTGATGCTTGGAGCTAGCGTGGTCTTGGCCGATACTGAGGAGAGAGCGCAATTCCTAGCCACCTCTCAACAACAGCAAACCCTTAGCCTTGTACGAAATAACCCTGGTCGTTTGCAACCGCCAGTTAAGGATATCAAAGACCTTATGAGTGAATATGAATGGTTAGCATTAAAAGACAAGCTTTATTCATCATTCACAGGCACCCCAGAAACTGTTAAAGACCAGCTGCAACAATTTCAAGATAAGACGCAGGCTGATGAGATCATCGTCACCTCACAAATCTTTGACCATCAAGAACGGCTACGGTCATATGAACTGCTTGCTGATATGGTTAAAGAATAAATGTTTAAATGAAGGTAATGGACAAGGAGCCAGGATAGCTGGTTCCTTAGTTTTTACCCCTCCGAACGAGACATCTTGATGGTTTTATATAAATCATTTGCAGTGAACCTCATTTTCTTTAAAAATGTCAAAACCGTTGATATAATAAGGATTGTAGAGGTTATCAGCGGAATTTTAAAAATAACACTATCGATACACTGCAAATGCTACTTTTTGCAGGCCTGAAAAACGCTGATATCAAGCGGTTTTTTGAGGTTTTTTGTATGCGTTTTATCTGAACGTAGTGGGATATAAAGTTGTCTATTTGTGGAAGACAAGCGAAACATTCCGCGTTTTATCTGAACGTAGTGGGATATAAAGTTGATTTTTCGCGCCATACCCTCACCTGCCTTTCAGGTTTTATCTGAACGTAGTGAGCTATAAAAATTCATCAAATCATTTGATGACCTTGAGAATTTTCGTTTTCCCTGAACAATTATGATACACTTTGGTTAATATAATTGTAGAGCAATGTGTAAGGCTTGAAAGGGGATCAAAATGAAAATTAAATCAACACGTCTGCCTGGCATTGGGCAAAAGATTTCAATCATTACGGCTGAAAATAATATGATTGTGATCATCGTTCATCATACAGGTAAGCGGAGTCTTTACTTTTTTGAAGAAGCGGGTGATGACCAACCGGATTCATCCATTACCTTAAATGCTGATGAAACAAGGGAAATTGGTGCGCAACTGCTTGGTGCAGTGTATCAACCGGCGAATGCCAATCTACTTAAGATGTTCCATCACCAAATTAATATTGAATGGACTGAGTTAGCTAAGGAATCCGAGCTTGCCTATAAAACCATCGCTGAATCGCGTGTTGGTGAGCTCACGGGGGCTGCCATTGTCGGCCTAGTTAAAGGTGAAGATGTCATTGCTTCACCGGATTCAGATGAAGTTTTACGTCCAGGTGATACGATCATTTCAATCGGAAAACAAGAGCAAAATGATCAACTCGTTGTCATGTGCAACGGAGAGGAAGAGCTTTAATGCATGGAGGAGAGACAGCTGTTATCCTCGGCGGAGGACTTCTTGTTATCGCCCTTTTTCTTGTTGGTTATTTAGGGTGGAAAATCCGGGTGCCAAGTGTCGTTCTATACATTATTTTAGGTATTGTCATTGGTAGCTTTATGTCTACGAATGAAGTCATTGATATAGCTGGAAAGATCGGCATCGTTTTCTTGTTTTTCCTTCTTGGCCTTGAATTTCCAATTAATCGACTCGGAGAAACAGCCAAAAAAGTATGGCCAGCTGGGGTATTGGATATCATCTTGAGTTTAGGTGTGACGACCCTCATTTGTAACCTATTTGGTCTTGGATGGATTCCTTCGTTTTTGATTGGTGGTGCTGTCTATGCCACGAGTTCATCCATTACAGCCAATTTGTTAGAACGTACGAAGCGAATCGCCAATCTTGAAGGGGAATATATGCTTGGCCTGCTTATCTTTGAAGATTTGATCGCTCCGATTGTTATTGCTGTTTTAATTGGCCTAACTTCTGGTGAACAAATCACGGTGCTGCAGTTTCTTATTCTTCTAATAAAAATTATACTCCTTACATTGGGAGCCATTCTGATTGGGAAGTTCGGATTCAGTAAGCTTGGCAAGGTGATTGAACGGATTAATGATGAAGATATTTTTATCTTGTTATCGGCTGGTATTTCGTTGTCCTACGCGGGGTTATCGCTTTACTTAGGACTATCCGAAGTATTGGGTGCTTTTCTTGCTGGAATGATGCTGGCAGAAACAAATAAAATGGAGGACTTCGAATCCACAACCGTTTCTGTGCGGGACTTACTTTTGCCTGTATTTTTCTTTTCGTTCGGAATGACTGTTGATCTTAGTAACGGTGTTCCAATGGTTTGGCTGCTCATCGTTCTACTTGTCTGGAGTATTCTTGCTAAAGTTGTCACCGGTATGTGGGGCGGACAATGGTATGGTTTACCTAAGCGAGTTTCGATGCGGGCCGGGCTGTCCTTGACACAACGTGGCGAATTTTCCGTTGTTATCGCAACTTTAATGACCGGAACGGTCAAAATATTTACAGGTATTTACATACTTGGTTCGGCCATGATTGGCATCGGATTATTCTTACTTGCTCCGAAGATTACACGAACATTATACGGTAAACCAAAGAAAGATATTAAGATGCCGGGATCGTAGCTTTGAAGCTCCGCAGAAACACCGGCTAAAAAAATCTACAATTATCTGCTGCGGTCGCAACTCAGAAAGATGATGGGGGAAGCATGTCCATGCGGGAGACATTTCTTTACGTATTTGGCTTAATGATTTTAACCCTAGGCATTGCCTTAACGATTTTATCGAAATTGGGGACGTCACCATTTGATGCCCTTTTGGTCGGCTTGTACCGAACGATTGGTTTAACAATAGGGTCGTGGGAAATCATTGTTGGCTTGGCTATGGTCCTGTTGAACGCGGCTGCTCAAAAGCGGATGCCTGAATTCTTAGCTTTACTGACATCACTGGTGACGGGAATGGGTATTGATGGTTGGATGTTCTTATTGAACGATTGGGTAGCACCCGGCATATTCATCAGTCAAACCATTTGTTTAGCACTGGGTTTAATTTTGATGGGACTTGGGATTGCGATCTATTTACAGGCCGATTATGCTCCGAACCCGTTTGATCGGACGATGTTGGTGGTCTCGGATTTAACAGGATTTAATATTATGTACTCCCGAGCGATTATAAGTGTCGTCCTACTGTTTCTTGCATTTGTTTTTGATGGTTCAATCGGAATTGGAACGTTATTGAATGCGTTCTTGAGTGGTGTGATCATTAATTTTTTTATGTCAGTTATTGAAAAAATGAAGCGTGATCGGCGTCCAGTGACAAAGGAGTTGAGTTGAACGATCCATAATTTTCATAGTTTGATTCTGTACAATTAAGTTTCATTATTGTATAATATGAATGTCGCTTTTCGGAGCCATAATAAGTAAGCTAGTGTAGCTCAGCCGGTAGAGCAGTTGCCTCGTAAGCATCAGGTCGCAGGTTCAAGTCCTGTCACTAGCACTCTAACATAAGGAGGTGTCCTGAAGTATTAATCATGCTTCGGGACATCTTTTTTAATTGTTGTCCTGTATCCTAAATACTACCGTTTCATCAGTTGTAAATCGGAGAAAAAAGGGTACAATGATGGTTTAGGGTCTAATGTTTCCCGTATAATGGGAAGGGGGATTGAAAATGTCCGATATTCAGCAAATGATCTTACCGGCAGTTAGGAATTTTAAAGGATTTGAAAAATTACTGGAGTCATCTTTTGATCATATTGTTCTACTTGATACACATGTGGCTCATCTACAAAGCATGGTAAGTTATGCCAAACGCAATCATAAAAAAGTGTTTCTGCACGCTGATCTTGTCCATGGACTTAGAAGTGACGAGTATGCCGCCGAATTTCTCTGTCAAACAGTCAAACCCGATGGGATCATTTCAACACGCTCCCATGTGTTAATGACAGCGAAGAAGAAAGGGATTACAGCGATCCAGCGTTTATTTTTGCTCGATTCGATGGCTTTAGAGACAAGTTATCGTTTGATTGAAAAAATTGAACCTGATTATCTGGAGGTGCTTCCAGGCCTTGCTTCCAAAATGATTGCTGAAATCACTCAAAAAACGGGTATACCGATTATTGCCAGTGGTCTAATTAGGGACGAAGCAGAGCTTAAACAAGCTTTTGATAGCGGGGCTGTGGCGATTTCTACGTCAACGTCAAAGCTTTGGCATTTTACAATTGACGAAAATTAAGTCATAACTTTTTTATCAACCTGTTGACAGCGGTTTCATCTAGCTATATAATGTAATTAAGTTAATAAAGCGTGAACTTGAGTATTGAGACGCACGATTGTTCCATAGGGATATATCTATGGTATTCGTGGGTCTTTTTTAGTTGTTTTTAAAAATCTTTTATAATGAAGGTGAAACCTATGTCGGAGTTTCTTGGCGAAATTGTAGGGACGATGATTTTGATTGTCTTTGGCGGTGGTGTGGTTGCCGGTGTTAATCTGAAGAAGTCTAATGCTGAAGGGTCAGGTTGGATCGTTATTACGTTTGGTTGGGGGTTTGCAGTGGCCTTCGCTGTCTATGCTGTGGGTCGAATTACAGGAGCTCACGTTAATCCAGCAGTGACTGTAGGTTTGGCAGCTGCCGGTGCTTTTCCTTGGGCCAAAGTACCAGCCTATATTATTGGTCAAATGATTGGTGCGCTTATTGGCGCCTGTATTGTTTATTTGGCCTATTTGCCGCATTGGCGAGAAACAAAGGATCCTGGTGCTAAGCTGGCTGTATTTTCAACAGCACCGGCGATTTCTCAGCCTTTTGCTAACCTCTTAAATGAGATGATTGGCACATTCATTCTTGTATTTGGGTTGCAATTTATTGGCGCTAATGAATTTACTGAAGGCCTGAATCCTCTAATTGTAGGTTTCTTAATCGTGGCCATCGGCATGTCTTTAGGCGGACCAACAGGATATGCAATTAATCCGGCCCGTGACCTTGGACCGCGAATTGCCCATGCTCTTCTGCCGATTCCAGGGAAAGGAACATCGCATTGGACCTATGCTTGGATCCCGGTTGTTGGACCGATTATTGGGGGGGCGTTTGGCGCACTTTTGTATAATGTTCTATTTCAAGACAAAATTTCTGTAGGTTTCTGGATTGTATCAGCAATCGTTCTCATAGTAATTATAGGGGCTATCATTGGTGATAGAAAAAAGGAAGTCGTTAATACTTCCATGTCAGCTTAATATTTTAAAGATAGATTATATTTTGGAGGGGTAACAATGAGTGAGAAGTACATTATGGCGTTAGATCAAGGAACAACGAGTTCACGGGCGATCATTTTTAACGAACAAGGGGAAACAGTCGCTACAGGGCAAAAGGAATTTCAGCAGTTTTTTCCACACCCGAGCTGGGTTGAACATGATGCCAATGAAATTTGGACCTCGGTTTTATCTGTCATGGCTGCAGCTTTAACCAACGCTAATCTGACGGCTGATCAAATTGCGGGAATCGGTATCACTAACCAAAGAGAGACAACGGTTGTTTGGGATAAGAATACAGGGCTTCCCGTCTACCATGCGGTTGTTTGGCAATCACGGCAAACGGAGTCCATATGTGAAGACTTGCGCAGTCAAGGATTAGAAGATACATTTCGGAAAAAGACGGGGCTATTGATTGACCCTTACTTTGCGGGAACAAAAGTCAAATGGATTTTGGATAACGTTGATGGGGCCCGTGAAAAAGCTGAAAACGGTGATTTGTTATTTGGCACGATCGACAGCTGGCTCATTTGGAAGCTGACTGGTTCGGAGTCCCATGTCACTGATTATTCAAATGCCTCACGTACCTTGATGTTCAACATTCATGATCTTAAATGGGATGATGAACTGCTTGATGTTTTGGGTATTCCTAAAAGCATGTTGCCGGAAGTCTGTCCATCTTCAGGTATCTTTGGTCACACAGTCGGGCATCATTTCTTTAATCAAGAAGTTCCGATTGCCGGAGCAGCAGGTGATCAACATGCTGCATTGTTTGGGCAAGCTTGCTTTGAAAAAGGGGATGCGAAAAACACTTACGGCACCGGTTGTTTCATGCTGATGAACACAGGGGAAGAACCTGTAGCATCGGATAACGGTTTGTTGACGACCATTGCCTGGGGACTGGATGGTAAGGTTGAGTATGCTTTGGAAGGCAGTATTTTTGTGGCTGGTTCAGCGATTCAATGGTTGCGTGATGGATTGAAAGTCATTGAAGATTCACCTGAAAGCGAAACCTATGCATCAAAGGTAGAATCAACGGATGGGGTTTATGTCGTTCCCGCTTTCGTTGGACTCGGTACGCCTTATTGGGATAGTGATGTACGCGGCGCTGCCTTTGGAATGACTCGCGGTACAACGCGCGCTCATTTTATCCGGGCAACTTTGGAATCTTTAGCCTATCAAACGAAAGATGTTCTTGATGCTATGCAAAAAGACAGCGGCATTCATTTGAAAAAATTACGGGTCGATGGCGGTGCGGTCGCTAATAACTTCTTAATGCAGTTCCAAAGTGATATATTAGATGTTCCCGTCGAACGTCCGACGGTGAGTGAAACGACAGCACTTGGAGCCGCCTTTCTCGCTGGTTTGGCTGTCGGTTACTGGCATGATCGTTCCGAAATTGCGAAGCAATGGAATGTAGACAGAGCGTTTTCACCAGATATGGATGAAAATACACGCCAAGATTTATACAGCGGTTGGCAGAAGGCTGTGAAAGCGGCACAAGCGTTTAAATAATATGCAGTTGGCATTTACAATTGAAGCTAATTGTTATATAATAAAATTAAGTTAATAATTTCGGATGAGTTTATGAGAGGCTGCTTAGCCTATGTAGTTGACGGGTAACTATATAGGTTGAAGTGGCCTCTTTTTTATTTTTCTCATCTCCTAAGTACGATTAAATGAATAACATGACATAGAGGTGTTCGAAATGACTTTCTCAACATTAAACCGCTCGGAACAGCTACAAGCCATGGCTGATGATACCCTTGATCTACTAATCATTGGCGGCGGAATTACTGGTACAGGTATTGCTTTGGACGCAAGTGTTCGTGGCCTTAATACTGGTCTTGTGGAAATGCAGGACTTTGCAGCGGGAACGTCAAGCCGCTCAACTAAATTGGTTCATGGTGGTCTCCGCTATCTTGCTCAATATGAAGTGAAGTTGGTCGCTGAAGTCGGGAGAGAGCGGGCAATTGTTTATGAAAATGCCCCGCATGTGACAACGCCGCTTTGGATGTTGTTACCGATTTATCGTGACGGTTCTTTCAGCAAATTCATGACGTCAATCGGTATTTGGATGTACGATTTTCTTGCCAAGGTTAAAAAAAGTGAGCGCCGACAAATGTTAGATCGCGAGACGACCCTTAATAAAGCACCGATGCTGCGGAAGGACGGGTTAAAGGGAGGCGGCTATTACGTTGAATACCGGACTGATGATGCTCGTCTGACGCTGGAAACAATGAAAGCTGCCGCACATCGCGGGGTCAAAGCGTCGAACTATGCCAAAGTTGAAGAACTATTATATGATGACGCGAAGCAGTTACAAGGGGTTCGTGTGGTTGATCAATTGACCGGTGAAAATTACAATATCTATGCGAAGAAAATAGTTAACGCGGCAGGGCCGTGGGTTGATACTTTACGTGAACAAGATGGTTCCAAGCAAGGGAAATTCTTGCAGTTAACGAAAGGGATTCATATTGTTATTGATGAAGCCGCTTTTCCGCTTAAGCAAGCCGTCTATTTTGATACGACAAACGGCGATGGTCGTATGATTTTTGCGATTCCAAGGGAAGGTAAAGTTTATGTTGGAACAACAGATACCACCTATAAAAAAGAAGACTTCTCGAATCCAAAAATGACAGAAGCTGATCGTGATTATCTTCTCGAGGCGATTAACGGCCGGTTTTCCGATGTCCATATTCGTCCAGAAGATGTTGAATCAAGTTGGGCCGGGGTTCGACCATTAATTTATGAAGAAGGAAAATCAGCGGATGAAATTTCACGTAAAGATGAGATTTTCGTTTCCGATTCTGGTTTAATTACGATTGCCGGAGGTAAATTGACGGGCTATAGAAAAATGGCGGAACGGGTGCTGGACCTCGTCGGCGAGCAATTGAAAGACGAGGGCCACATGCTCATTGACCAATGTCAGACCGCTCATATCAAATTATCGGGTGGTGATGTTGGTGGTGGCGACGGTTTTTCCGATTTTATTCATCGACGAGTTAAGGACGGCAAAAGAATGGGCTTAGAGGAGACAACTGCACGGCAACTTGTCGAACGTTATGGTTCGAATGTCGGAACGATCTATGATACCATTCACAATATTTCAGATGAGGATGCCGAGCAGTATGGTCTGCCAAAAACCATTATGGCTATGGTTCGTTACGGTATTGAGGAAGAAATGACGGCGACATTGCTCGACTTTTTCCTTCGTCGTTCGGGGGCATTGCTGTTCCATATTGATTGGGTTCGACAATGGAAGGCACCTGTGACCCGGTATATGGCCGATCTTCTAGGTTGGAGTGAGACTGACGTCCAGCGTTTCACTAAGGAACTGGAAGATATGCTGCACCAAGCGTCAACGCCGATGAAGGATGAATAGGAGAGGGCATGCAACGTTAATAAAATAATAAAAAAAGCAGAGACCCAAGCGGTCTCTGCTTTTTTTGACGTCAAGTCAATTTTAGTAAGCCAAGGAAAATAGGCCTTTAATATGGGATAAGTAGCGAACGTTACTGGCTTGTTTCATCATAGATGCAGGCATACCTTTTAATTGGGTATTGTTGGCACCCACTGTCGCGATACCATCCTTGCGGCCAAGACTAGCCAGCGTCCCTGACATAACAGGATCGAAAGTATCGAAGGCCTTATCTTTTAAGTAAGCATAGAGATTGTAGCCAATGAGTTCACCCATTTGCCAAGAAATTTGGGCTGTTGGTGGATATGGCTTGCCATCTTCCTTCATAACAACGGCGCTGTCACCAGCTACAAAGATGTTGTCATGGGAATTGGATTGCAAGTAATCATTCACAACGGCGCGGCCGCGGTTAACTTCAATGCCGGAATCAGCAACTACCGGGTTGCCTTGGACACCGCCTGTCCAAACTAATGTTTTCGCATTGATGGTTTGACCATCTTTTAGTTCGACAGCGTCGCCTTCAACCTTTGTTACAGGAAGACCGGTCAAAAATTGGACACCGCGGGCTTCTAAGCTGGAAGTTGCACGTTCAATTAATTCTTCTGAGAATCCAGGAAGAATGGATGGGGCCGCTTCGACACACATGAGTGAGATGTCATTAGGGTCGACACCATATTTTTTCGTTAGCTCTGGCATAAGATCAGCAAATTCACCGACAAGTTCAACACCGGTTAGACCACCGCCGCCGACAATGAAAGTGGCATCGGCTTTATTCTTCGTTTGCGCATATTCGCGAATGCGATTTTCGACGTGTTTACGGATACGATTGGCATCGTCTACAGATTTTAGAAGGAAACTGTTCTCTTCCAATCCTGGTATGCCGAAGAAGGCCGTATGACTGCCGAGGGCCACAACAAGAGCATCATAATTTAATGTGCCGCCATTTGAAAGCGCCACTTCTTGTTTGTCTGGTGAGACTTCTTTGACGTTGGCCACTTTAAGCTCCACATTTTTGCCTTTGAGCAGCTTTTCTAATGGTAGAGCAACGGCTTTTTCATCGACGTTGCCCGCGGCCAGACGATGAAGTTCTGTTATGATTTGATGCGTTGGATAGCGGTTAACGACTGTGACATAAGCGTCGTCTGCACTTAAATGTTCACGTACGGTTAAAGCAGACAACAATCCGCCATAGCCGCCGCCTAATATGACAATATGTTTAGACATAATCATCCTCCGTTCTTCATTTGTTCGTGATCATGATAATATTACTGTTGTTTCCGCTCTTGTTCGTCCATAATGGTGAGGTAAGCTTGCGCAAAGCGGAATAGCTTTTGGGCTTGTGGATCTTTGAGCAATCTTAATAGACCAAAAAGTCCAATGGTTTCTTCGCTGTCCTCAGCACGTTCTTTTGCTTCAATAGCATTGGCAGCAACCTCTTTTGCTTTGCCTTGCAAAGGATCAAGAACTTCTTGAAAACCTCCTTTGAAGTCTTCCTTAAGGACATCATCCGTTGCTAAGGATTGAACCGTGTCGTAGGACTTTGTTAGCACAGTCACCAATTCTGTTAACTTCGGAAGATTCTCGATGAGAACCGTCAATGACTGTTGAACTTCAGGGTTCAACAGTTGATCAAGCACATCACGTTGGACTTGACTTGAAGTCTGTTGTGCGGCAGCTTGATTTTCAGAAGGCTGTTGATTCGATGTTTCTGACATAGCCGATGTCTCCTTTGCTATAAAATGATACCGCTACGAATATATAGTTATTAAGATGATTCCAATAACTGCAGCGGTTTTTGACAAACACCTTGTGCTGTTAGTGATTCACTTCCTTGTGTAATAGTGCACAAGTGAAAATAAATAAAATCTATTCACTCTTATGCTTGAAATGAGAGAACAGATATCATTCGCTTTTATACTCATCGCCAACATCAAAAAGTGCTTGTTTGGACTAGTTAAGAAGCGCTAAGTTGACGTAAGCCTCCTTGAGCTTCTTATTTTATAATAACATTTTTATTAAAAAAAATACATATCCGAAATCGTTATTAAGAGTGATACGACATCTATTGAATTTATAAGGGGTGGGTAAACATACGACAATAGTTGGTGATTGAGCAGAAAGATTTTATCACGTTCAAAATTTTCGTATGATTGATTTAATCAGTTATTGATGTAAGGTGATGAAGTCATTCTATGTCCGAATTAATTAAAAGACCAAAGTCATGGGTTCTAGTCTTGACCATTGGCCTTGGTACGCTGCTTAATCCTTTGAACTCATCTATGATCGCTGTGGCGTTAACGCGGCTTCAAAGTGAATTCCAGTTGTCATTTGCTGATGCGTCTTGGTTAATTTCTGCCTTTTACTTAGCAAGTGCGGCTGCCCAGCCTGTTACAGGCAAACTCAGTGATATGTTCGGTCCGAAACGTTTATTTTTGGCAGGACTTGTTGTCGTTGCTCTGGCATCGCTTCTTGCGCCGTTTTCTCCCAGTTTTGGTTGGTTAATCGTGTTTCGCGTGCTCCAAGCTATTGGCAGTTCAACGTTATTTCCAAGTGGTATGTCTATGGTCAGAACAAGTATTACAGAGGGGCAAGGGAAAGCATTGGCAGCACTCGCGGTATTTTCATCAACGTCCGCTGCTTTCGGCCCTTCAATCGGTGGCTTTTTAATTGAATCATGGGATTGGCCAGCGATTTTTTTAGTTAACTTTCCGTTCATTATTGTCTCGTTTTTGATGGCTATTTTTGTTTTACCTAATAAGGGAATGGGAAAAATTGAACTCGGCCGCATTGATTTCGGCGGCATCGTTTTGTTTAGTGTCAGTATGATTAGCTTTATTCTGTTTCTATTTTCTTTAAAGACAGATATTCGCTGGTGGACCTTATTTATTCTGATCATTGCCGGAAGCAGTTTCTATCTTTATGAAAAACGCCGGCATGAGCCTTTTATTGATTTGGATGCATTGAAGAAGAACGTGAATGTGACATTGATCTATGTTCAGTTCATGAGTATCAATCTTATTTTTTATTGTTACTTTTTTGGCTTACCTACCTTTTTGCAACAGGTTCGAAATTATAGCAGTGGGAGAGCGGGGATCATCATGTTGGCGATGGCTGGTTGTGGCGTGATTGTGGCCCCGCTTGCTGGCCGGTGGATTGATCTTCGCGGTTCCAAGCCGTCATTATTAGCAGGAGCGGTAACGATTTTAGTTGGAACGGGTTTGATCTTGACATTGAATCAAGCTTCACCGCTATGGTGGTTGATCATCATCATGGTTATTCTTGGAATTAGTAATGGTTTCAATAATATCTCAATGCAGACAGCACTCTATGAGCAAGTGAATGCTGAAGAAACGGGAACGGCCTCAGGATTGTTCCAAACAAGTCGTTACTTGGGTTCAATTTTATCATCTACGTTGCTCGGACTGTTATTTAATACTCATTTAGATATTACCCACCTCCATTATGTGGCAATGGTTTGTCTGGCTGTGAGTGTGCTCGTTGTTTGTCTAGGCCTACGGCACCCAAGCCGACAATCTGCAAGAAATTAAATGCCTTTGTGGTCCGACTTAAGACTGAATGCTGATACATCTACAGAGCGTTTTATTTATTTTCATTTTCATTTATTCTAAGTGAAAAGGATAGTTTAGGGGCGAATAAAATGGAACGAGAAAAATTAAGGGACCTAGACATTTCCGGTAGTGGGAGTGTTGCCGGTGGTCTTTATGACTCGGTTGACATCAGCGGGTCGGGAAAAGTTACGGGGGATATTGAATGTAGAACATTTGATGCTTCGGGTTCGAGTCATGTGAAAGGGGATATCCATACTCATTCTTTTGATTTGAGTGGGTCATCGCATGTTCATGGTGATGTGACGGCGGTCACGATTGATAGCAGTGGCAGTAGCCATATTTCAGGTCATGTTATTACTGACCAGCTCGAAAGTAGTGGAGCGATGCGCGTGGGTAAGGATCTCACGGGAAAAACACTTGATATCAGTGGGTTCGTCACAATTGGCGGGGACTGTACGGCAGATCTCTTCAATGCCCAAGGTGCCTTCACCGTGGGTGGTGTGCTTAATGCTAATACCATTGATGTTCGTCTGGACCATGATGCTAAAGCGGATAAAATACTAGGAGAATCGATTCAAATTCGTAAGCGACAACGCTGGTCATTTATTAGTAAACTATTAGATCTGTTTCTAACAGAACGTGCCTTAAAAGCTGATTTGATTGAAGGACATTATATCATTCTAGAGAACACCGTTGCCAAAATTGTGCGCGGCGACAATGTTTATATTGGCCGTGGGTGTGATATTGATGTTGTGGAATATAGCACAGATTGCCATGTTAATGATGATGCTGATGTGGCAACGCAGCGGAAAATAGATTGCAGTGGATAAAAATCTTGAATGTTAACGTTTACCATGTTATAAAAAAGATAACTGAATAAACGCATCACTAGGGGAGCAGTTTTGCTGAGAGTGAACGGTTTACCGTTCTGACCCTTCGAACCTGTTAGTTAATGCTAGCGGAGGGATGTGATGAAGACAGGTATGTCCGAGTTCCTGTCTCTGTGGTCTCCTATGGGTGCGTTGTCTAACTCAACATAGGAGGTTTTTTTATGAAAAATATGCGTCTTCACGCGATGATTGAAGCGGCGATTTTAGCATCCATGGCTATGGTGCTGGACCTTCTTCCGTCCATTCAATTGACCGCGGGTATATCAATATCATTCTCCATGATCCCCGTTTTTGTTGTCGCATTGCGTTGGGGCTTTAGAACAGGAATGCTTTCTGGACTTTTGTGGGGCGTTTTACAAGTCGTCTTGGGTGATGCCACCATCCTTTACATCGTTCAAGCGTTCATTGAGTACTTGATTGCCTTTCCTTTAGTAGGTGTTGCTGGTCTATTTGTATATAAAGTCCAACAACAAATCGCTGAAGACAAAAAACGCCCGGCTGTCATTATGGTTTTATTGGCTATTTTTCTTGGAAGCTTCGCACGTTATTTTTGCCACTTTATTGCTGGTGTTTACTTTTTTGATCAATATGCACCTGAAAATATGTCGGCCGTTTGGTACTCTTTCGTCATAAACGGGACGACGATGATTTTGACGTTTATTTTATGCGCCATCGTCATGTCGGGACTGATCTTAGTATCGCCCCGTTTCCTTGTTAACCGCTCATTAGCATGGCCTGACCGTGGACTCGGAAAGTCATTTGGTAATAACTTGAAGAATATAAAACGTTGATGACGCCCATATTATGGGGCGAAAGGAGGTTTATTATGACGGTCGGAACAAAGATTGAACAAACAATTGCTAGCTGTGAGAGTACATTAGCCAATTTAAAAAGTTTTTCTTTAGAAACTCAGGATCAAAATGCGAAACAAATGTTTCAAAACCTTTCTCAACAACAGCAAACCATCTTAGATAATCTAAATGCACGGCTCCAATATGTTCAAAGTCAAGAACCCCAATATAAGCAAAATTAAAAACATAAAAGACAAAACATCACACCCCTTGTTGTGGAAACGATAGGGGTGTTTCATTTTAAGCATAAATTGAAAGGTTTGATGCAAAATATTGATGAGGTGAACGTTCATGGGAACTTTGTTTGATTTAGTGATAACCCCAGTCATTGTATTTATCGTTGGTTTAGTCCTTCTAAGGTTTACAGGTAAAAAAGCCGTTTCACAAATGACGAGTTTTGATTTATTATTTGTCCTCATTCTTGGTACAGTTATTAGTGAACCCATTGTTACAAAAACACTGTGGAAAGCCTCAGTATGGGCATTAGTCCTTACATTAGGTTACTTTGGATTCACCTATCTAGTTCTAAATAATAAACTGCGTTGGAAGCTCAATGACAGTCCCACCGTTCTCATTCGAAATGGTGATATTGATAAAAAAGGATTGAAAAAAATTCGGATGACGACACCGGAGTTGATTTCTCAGTTGAGAATCAAAGGGTATGAGAATGTCGCGGATGTTGAAATGGCCACCCTTGAAGATGTTGGAGAATTTAGCGTTATCCCCAAGGCAAGGGCACGTCCCTTACAGCCCAAAGACATTCAATTAAGTCCGTCACCCACATTTATTCCTATCCCAATTATTTTAGATGGACAAATTATTGATCATAATCTTAAATACTTGGATAAAAATCGAGAATGGCTGGAGCAACAGTTAATCGCACAAGGTTATTCCATGAATGTGCTTGATGAAATCACACTTGCTGCTGTCAACCAGCAGGGCACACTTGACGTGGACTCAGAGGACCCCAGTAATAATGATCAAGGTTCTTATGCCTATAAACCTGGGCAAGAGAATTAACACCTTGGAATAGTATTGATTAGAATTATCCCCCATTATTAAAGCCCCCCTTTATCCCTTTTGCGAGGGCTTCCAGCTTAAAGAGAGAAATGTTAAACAAACGTTTGATTAAGCGTACAGATAAAAGGTGTTTCACTCAAAGTCAGAACCCGCACGATGTTTGCAATCCTCGTTTTTATCATTGAAAATAGATAAAAAAGGAGGCATTTGTATGCGTCTGGAAGGTAAGAAAGTCGTTCAAATTGCCAGTAAGGATTTTGAGGATTTAGAACTATGGTATCCAGTATTACGTTTAAGAGAAGAAGGCGCGACAGTTCATATTGCTGGTGAAAGCGCTAGTGAGGGGTATACAGGTAAATATGGTGTGCCGGTCGATTCCGGCTTTGCTTTTAAGGATATCGACCCAAATAATTATGATGCGATGCTAGTTCCGGGCGGTTGGTCGCCGGACAAATTAAGACGTGATAAGGATGTATTGTCGATTGTTCGAAAAATGAATGAACAGCAAAAAACAATCGGCCAAATTTGCCACGCTGGTTGGGTTTTAATCTCAGCCAAGATATTAGATGGCAAACAAGTGACCAGTACACCTGGGATTAAAGATGATATGGAAAATGCCGGTGCCACTTGGTTGGATGAGCCTGTCGTCGTTGATGGAAATCTTGTGTCCAGTCGCCGTCCGCCAGATCTACCAGAATACATGCGTGAATTTATTAGGGTCTTGGAGAATCAAGCATAGCGTACAAGAAGAGGATGCCTCTGAATGTCAGAGCATCCTTTGTTTCATTTGAATATAGTTACTTGACTTTTGGTGTATTAATAGTAAAACAAGGGTAGCTCCCCAAAATTTCCACACTACAGCCAAGGGCTTCAATTTCTGCTTTAACACCTGGAATCATCGTTTCATCCATCCCTTGCATCACATCGATAATGAAGCAATAACGACCGAGACCGGTTTTCATGGGGCGTGATTCAATTTTAGATAGATTTAATCTCCGCCACGAAAAGGCCGATAATACTTGATGCAGGGCACCAGGATAATCAGACGGCAAGGTGACTAAGAAAGTTGTCTTATAATCAACATCATGTTGTTCTGTAGCGTCAATGGCGCCCGAATGGCTTAAAGTGACAAATCGCGTATGATTGTTCTTGTAATCATGGACATTTTTTTCAGCAATATAGAGGTCTAATGTTTGGGCTGCTAATTCGTTACAAATAGCCGCGAAGTTTTCCTCAGGATGTTGCTGAACAAATTCAGCGGCCGATGCTGTTGAATCCATATAATGAATCTTAGCATTGGGCACATATTCCTTTAAAAAGTGATGACATTGGGCGATCGCCTGAGGGTGTGAATAGACCGCCTGGATGTTTTCTAGTTTCCTCGAATGATCATATGTGACAAAGTGTTGTTGGATGGGAATCGTAATCTCAGTCACAATAGATAAAGGTGTTTGATGGATGAGATAGTCCAAAGTCAGGTTCACTGAACCCTCAATGGTGTTCTCAAGCGGTACCACACCATAATCAATGTCACCATGCGCCACAGCATCCATGCAATCGGAAATTGTTGAAAAAGGTTGGCGTCTGCTGTGTTCAAAAAGTTCTCTTGCCGCCATTTCTGTAAATGTATTTTCAGGTCCTAAAAAACCGACTGTTGCATTTCCCATGTCATTGTCTCCTTTGATCATTAGTTGATTTTATGTTTGATTGAATTAATAGAACATTTTAAAGACTATTGTCCACAGAATTCGTTCAAATTGCAATACATAACTATTATTATACTAGCCATGGATAAACATTAACACCCGTCTGAGAGACGGGTGTTTTAAATCCTTATTGAAACTTATTCGGAATGTGGTGAAGGTCAATTCCCCACATTGTTGGGAGTAGATAATAAATAAAAATTGTGACAAGTACGATGCTGATGATGTTAAGGACGACCCCTGCTTTAGCCATGTCCGGGATTTTTAAATAACCTGAGCCGAAAACAACGGCATTCGGTGGTGTGGCGACGGGTAACATAAAAGCACACGATGCGGCGACAGCTGCAGCGATCATCAGGGCGTAGGGATGAACGCCAAGAGCCATAGCTAAAGCTCCCATAATAGGGAACATCATGTTGGCTGTTGCCGTATTGGAAGTGATTTCGGTCAGGAAAATCACAAGTAACACAGTGACGAAGATCACTAATAGGAGATTAGCTCCATTGAGGACGGTCAATTGTTCGCCAATCCACTGAGCTAAACCGGAAGATTGAAACCCTTTAGCGATCGCAAAACCGCCGCCAAATAAGAGTAAAATCCCCCATGGTAATTTAACCGCCGTTTCCCAGTCTAGAATATATCCTTTACTACTGGAAGCTGGTATGATGAAGAGAATAATAGCTCCAATCATGGCAATGGTAGCATCATTGATATTCGGGATATAATCGTCAAGGAAGAGTGACCGGGCAATCCAAGCAAGTGCTGTAAGTGCAAAAATTGTTAATACAATTTTTTCTTCGTATTTTATTGTGCCCAGCTTATCTTGTTCCTCATGAATGACCCTTTTCCCGCCAGGCATTTCTTTTGTGCTCATATGGAAAGCAAATTTGACAAGATAAACCCAAATTAAAGCAATCATAATAACAGCGATCGGCACACCGAACAGCATCCATTGCGCAAAGGCAATTTCGACGTTGTAAAGATTTTCGGCCGCCCCAACAAGGGCAGCATTCGGAGGGGTACCGATAATGGTTCCAATACCACCGACGGATGCCGAATAGGCGATTCCCAGCATTAAGGCCTTACCGAATTTGAAATTGCCCTGTGATGTGTCCTCACCTTGTTCCTTAAGCGAATCAGACAATTGATAAATAATAGCTAAGCCAATCGGCATCATCATCATGGATGTCGCTGTATTTGATATCCACATGGAGAGAAATCCTGTGGCAACCATAAAACCGAGAATGATCCGATCGGTACTTGTTCCAATGGCGGAGATGATAGCCAGAGCAATTCGCTTATGTAAATACCATTTTTGCATGGCTAGAGCAATCATAAAACCACCCATGAAAAGAAACACAGTATCATTTCCGTAAGGTGCTGTTACCGTTTCAACCTTTAGGCCCCCAACTAATGGAAATATCGCAATGGGCAACAAAGAGGTTGCTGGAATTGGAATCGCTTCTGTAATCCACCAGACAGCCATCCAAATCGTCCCAGCTAAAATGCCTCGTCCTCCAGGGGATAAATCATCAGGGTGAAAGAATAATAGGATGAGAACGAAAAGTAAGGGACCTAAGATTAATCCCGTTAATTGCTTAGGTGTGTAGCCTCCATTATCATCACTACTTTGTTTGGTACGGTTATTGGACACTTCATTGATTGTTTTCTCAGTTGATCGACTAGAAAACATTAACAATAGCTGCTTGGTCTTATTGTGTTCATGCCAAAACCATTGACAGGATGCTGATAATTTTGGGAATTGCATTAAATGCCTCCTTTATGAAGATTGATTTTTTTCTATTATAATACAATTGTTAGCGTTCGCAAATTGGAAATAGGTATAAATGATAATAGGTGTCCATAATGTGATAGTAGTGTTTAATTGTCCTTACGCTGGTCCTTTTATTGTCAAACATACTATATTTATGAAACTTCTTGTCGACTTTTTACGTTTTTATTATTGTTATATCGTGATTGAAACAATGACATACTTAAAGGGGAGTTATTGATGAAAAGAACGGGTGAAATAGCCTTAGGAGTGATTGGCACCATCTTAAGTGTACTACTGCTTATTTTGGGTCTTGCTTTCTTTTGGCTAAAAGGGCAACAAGACATGATCAATGATTTTGCCAATCAAATCAATCAGCAATCGCAAATGCAATCGTCTATTTCTGCTGATCAAATGACTGCTGGGATCGCTAACTACGGGTTATTTGCGACAATTGCCGCAGTTATAGGGATGATTTCAGGCATTCTCGCAATCATTTTTATCAAGGGGAATAAGAAGCCGAAATTGGCTGGTACGTTATTCATTATCGGTGCTGTCTTAAGCACGCTAATATCAATGTTTCTAGGGATTCCTATAGGTATTCTGTTTTTAATTGCAGGTATTATGTGTTTAGTGAGAAAACCGAAAAATCAAGATATATAAAACTTTAAATTTGATTCGAAAAAGGATCCCGAAACTTCGGGATCCTTTTTTTTACCCTAGCCCAACATCCAAGGCCATCATTACCGCAAAGCCAATCATAAGACTGATGGCAGACAGTTGGACATGTCCTTTTTCCTGTGAAGCTGGAATCATTTCTTTAACAACCACAAAGATCATAGCGCCTGCAGCGAAGCTTAAAGCATAGGGGAGCAGCGGCTCAATGACAATGACAGCGTAGGCACCAATAACAGCAGCAATCGGTTCGACCATTCCGGAGAATTGACCGTACATAAAACTTTTCATATTGGAAAGGCCGTCTCGCTTTAATGGCATGGACACAGCTAAACCTTCAGGGAAATTTTGGATCCCTATCCCTAAAGCAAGAGCGATTGCACCGGCTAATGTAGAAGATGAGAGGTTAGTGGCTAGAGCACCAAAAGCAACACCGACGGCTAACCCCTCAGGAATATTATGCAAGGTGATGGAAAAAGCCAGCAATGTTGTCCGGTGCTTTGCATGCCTGTCTTTGATATCCTTCAAATATTTATCCTGATCAATGAATGGTAAGACTTGATCGACTAAAATTAGGAAAATACCGCCTGATAAAAATCCTATGCTAGCAGGAATCCAAGCGGGTATAGAACCTTGGGTTTCAGTCATTTCGATGGCGGGTGCTAGTAATGACCAATAACTTGCTGCAATCATTACACCACCCGCGAAAGCCAACATGCTATCTAAAAACATTTGGTTGGAACGTTTTGTGAAAAAGACAGTTGCGGCTCCCAAGGCGGTTAATCCCCAAGTAAATAAGGTCGCAATCAAGGCTTGCATAACAGGGTTTAAATCATTAAATACCGTCATGATACGATTTCCTCCTCATTTTCAATACAGTTTTAATTGACTATCGGAAGGATCACTATCTCTATATTATGTCATACATCATATGTTTCGTGCGGCTTATCTTATTAACTTATTAAAATAATTTTGCATAAGCTCAACTTTATTTTATGCGGTCTAAATAAATATTGTCAAAGAATTAAGAGGTTATTATAAAAAATTCAGGGTTAGGGTATCATCTTTTTTGAATCAAGCATTAACAGTGTGTTTTAATATATATGGAATGAAAATGAGGAATTCAGGAGCATAGTGGTCAAAAATTTATTGAACTATCTTTAGTGATTAACTTGACCAAAGGGCTAAAAGAGGATGATAATATGAGTGGGATCGAGTTAATGTGAAAAATTCGGTCTGTGGCGAAAAAAATCATCTGATGGTCTTGAAAGTTTTAGCACAAAGGAATATTCTTTTAAGTGATTAAAATGTATGGTAAGGGGTATGACAATGTCAACCGGAAATTTTAGCGGAAAGAAACCATGGGAAGAATTTTACGGTCCCAATCTGGGCTATGTTGCTGATCAGTATGAACAGTACAAAAATGATCCAGATTCTGTTGAAGCAGAATTGAGAGAATTATTTACAAATTGGGGACCACCGCCTGCAACTCTGAGCACCGGTACGGAACAACCTGCAACATCGGGCGATCAACAAACAGATTTAAATAAAGTGGTCGCTGCAGTTAAATTGGCTGATAATATACGCGCCTATGGACACTTGAATGCACAAATTAACCCGTTAGGTATGGATACCGCTGGCAGTCAGACTGACAAGCAACTGTTGAATCTCGATACCTATGAATTAACAGAAGAGGACTTGCAAGCGATACCAGCTAAAGTCATATGGGAAGAAGCTCCCAATTATCTTGAAAATGGCTTAGACGTCATTAATGAATTGCGTGAGATTTATACCAAGACCCTCTCTTTCCAATTTGGTCATATTCCAGACGGCGAAGAACGGGAGTGGCTGAATCGAATTGTTGAGTCCGGTACGATCAAAAGTGCATTGACCAATGATGAACGAGTGGCTCTTCTCAAGCGCTTGGCCGAAGTTGAAGGATTTGAGGATTTCTTGCAACGTACATTTGTTGGTCAAAAGCGTTTCTCCATAGAAGGTGTTGATGTTTTAGTTCCCATGTTAGATGAAATCTTTCGTGAGGGTGTCAAAGATGGAGTAGGGGATCTATTAATTGGCATGGCCCACCGAGGTCGTCTAAATGTGCTTGCCCACATCCTTGAAAAACCCTATGAAAAGATTTTTTCGGAATTTCACCATTCACCGAATAAGGAATTGGTTCCTTCTGAGGGATCAACAGGAATTAATTACGGCTGGACAGGTGACGTTAAATATCACCTTGGAGCCGATCGATCCATTGAAGAAAACGACGATGCACGGATTCGTTTAACACTCGCTAATAACCCAAGTCACTTGGAATTTGTTAATCCTGTTGTTGAAGGCTATACAAGAGCAGCCCAAGAAGATACAGATGAAGCCGGCTATCCGCAACAAGACTCTGGGAAATCCGTCGCTGTTGTGATACATGGCGATGCGGCTTTTCCAGGTGAGGGGATCGTCAGTGAAACGTTAAATCTGAGTCGATTACGAGGTTATCAAACCGGTGGAACTGTGCATATCATTGCCAACAATCTACTTGGTTTTACAACTGACAGTCGCGATTCACGTTCGACTCGCTATGCGAGTGACTTGGCGAAAGGTTTTGAAATCCCGATTGTTCATGTGAATGCGGATGATCCTGAAGCTTGTCTCTCTGCTATGTACTTAGCTTATAAATATCGTAAGTTGTTTAATAAAGACTTTTTAATTGATTTGGTTGGTTACCGCCGTCATGGTCATAATGAAATGGATGATCCAGCAGCGACTCAGCCTGAACTTTACGATACAATCAAAAAACACCCGACCGTCAAAACATCTTATGGACAAACGCTTGTATCTGATGGTGTTATTAGTGAAGACCAATTCAAAGCCATGGATCAAGACCTCCACTCCCAAATGCAATCAGTTATGGATAAAGTAAAAGCTGACAGTGGAGATGATGTGGAAGAAATGGAACTTCCTGAGCCAGTGGCTAAGGGATTACCTCAAATTGATACGAGTGTTGATTTTGCATCACTCCGACAAATCAATGAAAACTTGTTAAAATGGCCGGATGGTTTTACTGTCTATTCCAAATTAAGACGCATTTTGGAGCGACGAAAAGATTCGTTTGCGGACGGCGGCACCGTTGATTGGGCACATGCAGAGACGCTTGCTTTTGCGACGATATTGGCGGATGGTTTGCCGATCAGACTAACAGGTCAAGACACTGAAAGAGGTACATTTGCTCAACGGCATGTTGTTCTACATGACAGCAAAACTGGCGAAACGTATTCACCGTTACATGGAATCCCTGAAGCTAAAGCGTCATTCTCCATTTATAATAGTCCGCTTTCCGAAGCCTCGGCGCTTGGCTTTGAATATGGCTATAACGTGTTTGCACCTGAAACATTGGTTCTATGGGAAGCGCAATTTGGTGATTTTGCCAATGCTGGTCAAGTGATTTTTGATCAATTTATCTCTGCCGGACGTGCAAAATGGGGGCAAAAATCCAGCCTTGTCATACTCTTGCCTCATGGTTACGAAGGTCAAGGACCGGAGCACTCGAGTGCACGTTTGGAACGTTTTTTACAGTCGGCAGCCGAAAATAATTGGACGGTGGCAAACTTAACAAGTTCGGCCCAATACTTCCATATTCTACGCCGACAAGCAGCCATTGCTGGTAAAGATGAGGCACGTCCACTCGTACTCATGACACCGAAAAGTTTACTTAGGAATCCGAATGTTGCTTCATCAATTGAATCGTTTAGTGAAGGCCATTTTGAACGGGTTTTAGAACCAAATGGCACCGAGGAAAAAACAGAGAATATTAAGCGTCTGATCTTAAGTAGTGGTAAAGTCGGCGTTGACTTAGAAGAACAATTGAATCAATCAGAAGATCATTTTGATTGGCTCCATGCTGCGCGGGTTGAGCAATTATATCCGCTGCCTGAAAAAGAGATTCAAGACGTTATTAATCGTTATGAGAATCTTGAAGAAATCGTTTGGTTACAAGAGGAACCTAGAAATATGGGTGCATGGTCTTATATGGAATCGAAAATTAAAGGGATGTCGCCTGAGGGAGTTTCTGTCCGTTATGTCGGTCGCCCGGATCGTTCCAGTCCGGCAACCGGAGAAGCCGATATTCATAAAAAAGAACAAGAACGTATCGTTTTGGATGCTTTAAAGAGCTTATAGTTTTTATTTCTATGAAAAATAGGAGGTAGCGGTCGTGGCTGATATTAAAGTACCTGAATTAGCAGAATCCATCACTGAAGGAACGATTGCGGAATGGTTAAAAAACGTTGGTGATCAAGTCACTAAAGGCGAAGATGTTGTTGAACTTGAAACAGATAAGGTCAATGTTCAAATTAGCGCAGAAGATGAAGGCGTATTACAGGAGATTAAACGTCAAGAAGGCGATACAGTCGAAGTTGGTGAAATCATTGCTGTTTTAGGCTCAGGTAGCGGTGCAGCGGCTAATACTGATAACGATTCGGCTGCTACCGAGCAAGGTAGTCAAAAGCAGGATGACTCCGGCTCAGCAGCTGATGAAAGTCCTCAACCGGCTGCGTCTGAAAGTAATGATGACAGCGGGCGTACTGTTGCGTCACCGGCAGCTAGAAAGATGGCACGGGAACAAGGGATTGACTTAAGCGCCGTGCAAAGTAAAGATCCGCTCGGCCGAGTTCGTCCTGAAGATGTTAAGGCACACTCGGAACAACCCAAACAATCATCTAGTCAGACAGCAAGTGGATCCCAAAGCCAAAAGCAACCAGCTGAACAATCAGACAGCAAACCGGTTGAGCGGGTGAAAATGTCACGCAGGCGCCAAACCATCGCTAATCGCTTGGTTGCAGCCCAGCATAATGCAGCCATGTTAACAACATTTAATGAAGTTGATATGACTAACATTATGGAATTGCGTAAACGCCGGAAAGATACTTTTCTTGAAAAGCATGATGTGAAACTTGGATTTATGTCCTTCTTTACCAAAGCTGTTGTCGGTGCGTTGAAGGCATTTCCAAACCTAAATGCTGAAATTCAAGGTGACGAATTGTTGCTTAAAAAATACTACGACATCGGCATTGCCGTATCAGCCAAGGAAGGTCTTGTGGTTCCTGTTGTTCGCGATGCGGATAAACGCGACTTTGCTGGTATTGAGAAGGAAATTGGTGATTTAGGTACCAAGGCTCGGGACAACAAGTTAACATTGAAAGAGTTGCAAGGCGGTTCATTCACAATCACAAACGGTGGGGTGTTTGGCTCGCTATGGTCGACGCCGATTTTGAATGCACCACAAGTAGGTATTTTAGGCATGCATACCATCAAAACGCGTCCGGTTGCTATCGATAATGAGCGAATGGAAAATCGCCCGATGATGTATATTGCCTTGTCCTACGATCACCGCATAGTTGATGGTTCAGAAGCGGTTAGTTTCTTAGCTAAGGTGAAAGAACTGGTTGAAGATCCGGAAACATTGTTATTAGAAGGTTAATTACCATAAGAATCCCCCGAGACCTCGGGGGATTCTTTATAAGGTGTTTGATACCTTATAATGTGGATGTTTTACCCCCCCCCTTTACATTAACGCAACGTTAACGTTTATAGTTAAGGCGAAAGGGGAGTTGAGAGCTCGTGCAAATTAAAGAAGCTGCCAAGCATTTAGATACAACACCTAGAACAATTCGCTATTATGAGCAGCAGGGACTCGTACTGCCGGAGAAAAAGGCAGATAATCAATACCGGGAATTTACCGATCATGACCTCTGGCGGTTACAGACCATTTTGGCGTTACGACAGTTTGGAATACCTGTTAAGACAATCAAACACTTATTGAATCATGAAAATGAGGATATAGGAAGATATCTGGATATCCAACGGTCTATATTATATGAAGAATGGTTAGAAATGAAGGATATGCTTGCGACTCTGGATGATGTGATTCAGCGTCAATCAAACGTTTGTTTAAATCCTGAGGACTTATCGGTACTGGCCCGGCACTTGAAATCACTAAAGGATAAACGCAAAGATTGGAATGACCGGTGGGATTTTGACAGTCAAGCAGGTAGCTATGATCAGAGCATTAAAACGACGGGCTATCGCTTCAATATTCATCAAGATTATCAGCAAGCCTTAAGAATGACCACTGATTGGCTCTGCCCCCAAGCGGGAGATGTGTTGCTTGACATTGGTATCGGTACGGGTAATTTAGCTGATCATTGGAAAGATCAAGCGACAACCATCATTGGTATTGATCAATCTGAGGAAATGTTGAAGGTTTGTGCCGAAAAACATCCAGCGTTCGATTTACGGAAAGGGCACTTTCTCGCTTTGCCGTTAATGGATCATACTGTTAATGCGATTGGAACGAGTTATGCGCTTCATCATTTACCTGATGATGATAAGCTTTTAGCATTAGAGGAAATGGATCGTGTATTAAAGCAGGGTGGACGTCTATGCATCGCCGATCTTATGTTCATTGATCAAAAAAATCGCAGGCAAGTGATCCATGACTATGAACAAGCCGGCGATGTTGATGCTATTGACGCCATCAATGATGAATACTTTGCGAACCGCTTCCAGCTTGTTGATTTCCTGCAGACGCTAGATTACGACGTGAAAACGAGACAAATTAATCACATGCTTCATATTGTGTATGCTAAGAAATCCTAACGGCTACTCATATGTTTAGCTAGATTGCGGCGTCCCTTTCTCAAGTGAATGTGCCGACACATTCTTAAAAATGGGCGTATGCCCATATGGATACTTCCAATAAGAAACAGCCATGCTGCAATGTCTTCCCATTTACTTATGAGAAAACAAATACTTCCAACCGTGAACGTGATGGCTAGTAAGACCTCATTGAAAATGGTTAGAACTTCGTATCTGTGATGAACGATCAATTGATGTTCACCGACGTTGACAGTTAAGTCCGGATCATTTCGTTTATTGGATGACATAAAACCTTCCTCTCCGTAAAATGCCATCCTTAGTGTGCGAGGGACTTGTAGGAGTCATGCATGGTGAGTCATGATAATTCTCAATACATGTCATACTATAGTGTCAGAGCGTCCGTGATTTCGGACGCTTTAAATATGCAGGGCATGATTAATCGTGGCTTGTAAAACATTCATGACATGGTCGTCATCAGGGGAATAATAAAAGGAGGCTCCTGATCGTCGAAATTGGACGAGACGCAAGTTTTTTAAAAACCGCAACTGATGCGAGACAGTAGACTGTGTCAGTTCCAGTTCTGATGCAATTTCATTGACGGAACATTCTCGGTGAAACAATAAATGCAAAATTTTAATCCGTGTCGGATCAGATAAGGCTTTAAAGGTTTGCGAAACCATGAATAACGTTTCTTGATCTAAGTGTTCATACTGGTTCTCTGTCATAAGCATCCCCTTTTGTTCATTGCTTACTATCCATCATATCATTCCTTAATGGGAAACAAACAGATTGAGCATGATATGATGATGAGGAATATAATGAAATAAGGGAAATGTGCTGCAAAGAAGAAATAACTTTTTAACAAAGCCATAATAATAAAAAGCTGGTTGTCATACTTCGATTTTTTTCATACAATCATATATGAGCACATGTTCATATATGATAATTTGGAGTGAGAAAAAGTGAGTCACGAACATGGACACGATCATTCTCATAACGCGAACAAAAAAGCACTACTCATTAGTTTTATTCTTATTGCTGCATTTATGTTGGTTGAAGTTATCGGTGGGTTTTTGACAAATAGTCTAGCCTTGCTTTCTGATGCTGGTCACATGCTGAGTGACGCCGTTTCTTTAGCTGTGGGTCTATTAGCCTTTAAATTTGGTGAAAAAAATGCGGACCTAAATAAGACTTACGGTTACAAACGATTTGAAATATTAGCGGCGTTGTTTAATGGTATTGTTCTCATTTTGATTTCCCTTTATATCATTTATGAAGCTTATCAACGTTTTTTAAACCCGCCTGACGTTGCCAGCACAGGCATGTTAGTCGTGGCTATTATCGGACTGATTGTTAATATCGCTGTTGCATGGATTTTAATGCAAGGGGAATCCGAAGAAAATTTGAATCTCCGGGCAGCTTTTCTTCATGTTATCGGGGATTTGCTGGGGTCCGTCGGTGCGATTATCGCAGCATTATTGATTCTCTTTTTCAACTGGGGAATCGCTGATCCTATTGCGAGTGTGGTTGTCGCTGTCTTGGTATTGGTAAGCGGTTGGCGCGTGACGCGTGATGCTTGTCATGTTCTAATGGAAGGCACGCCGGAAAATGTTGATATCGATGCCATCATCAACTGTGTCCAGTCGATTAGTGGTATTTCCAAAATTCATGATTTGCACGTATGGAGTATTACAAGTGGTCAAAATGCTTTATCCTGCCACGCAGTAGTAAATGAAAATTTGACGATTAGAGATGGGCAAGAAATCCTTCGTGATGTTGAGCATCAATTGCAGCATCAGGGCATTGGCCATGTCACCATTCAATTAGAGGACGGTAGTCATCCGCACAAGGATTCCTTGACTTGTGAGGATAGCGATCAAGGCCACCATGAGCATGATCATTGAAAACCACCAGGCTAATGGGCTTGGTGGTTTTCTTTAAAGAATGGTCACATAATAAGTGGTTATACTGACAGTTTATTTGGTATGCTGTTAATATAGAGACAGTATTATAGTAATAAGAGAGGGCTAATATATGCGTGATTATGATTCCATTTCTGATTTGTCCTTTGTCCAAATGTGGTCACCGGTTATGATTGGGATTTTACTCTTTATAGGCGCTATATATATATGGAGTGTCCATTCCTATGAAAAACGGCATACAGTGAAACTGGAAAAAAAAGGGATGAAATTATTCTTTTTTCTAGCGGGTTTGCTCGCATTTTACATAGCTGAGGGTAGCCCGGTTAAGGCGATTGGTCACCATTTCTTTTTCAGTGTTCATATGTTTTCGATGTCCGTCATTTATTTTGTTTTTCCACCGTTATTGCTTGCGGGCTTATATGAATGGATGGTCATCCCAGTCATTAGAGTTACGCCTGTTAAGTTTGTGTTAAAAATATTATTGAAACCGTTATTAGCTGTTTCCCTGTTTAATTTGTTCTTATCGTTTTATCATATCCCGATATTTTTTGATGCTATTATGAGCGACATGACCTATATGATTTTAGCGAATATCTTTTTAATCTTTCTTGCTTTCATCATGTGGTGGGTGATTATACCACCGACCGATGAACTGGGAACAATCGATAATCCTAAGAAGTTGATTTATGTCTTCTTTGCTAGTGTTTTATTAACACCGGCATGTGCTATGATCACATTTGCCCCAGGCATGCTCTATGAAAGTGTGGCTACGGAGCCGGTTATTTGGATCATGTCACGTTTGGAAGACCAACATACTGGCGGTGTCGTCATGAAGGTCATGCAAGAAATTGTGTTTATTGCAACTTTCGGTTATATCTTCTTTAAATGGTTCAGACAAGAACGAGAAACAAATAAGAGCAATGATTTAAATCCAAGTACAGACGCGCTTCGTCCACAATTGAAATAATCATAAAATACCCCGCCTTGAAATAAGGCGGGGTCAAACTTTGGGGGAGTTTTATGTTCAATGCAAGGATCCAATGCATCTCATTAACATTGTAACCGGGTTTTGACGTTTTTATACTTTACAAGTCAAATTTCATCCTTGAAAGTCAAAAAAGGTCAGAGTATAATATGGGTTAGATGGTTATTGGTTAACCATCTACGAAACGGGTCACGTTGCATATACCTAATATGCTTGTTATAATATAATTAAAAGGTCAAAGAAAGTCAGTAATGATCTTGCTCATAACTCTGATTCCTTGATTCAAGCATAGTACTTGAAAGGGTATAGGAATGAGAGTTAAAATATAAATCAAAAGGTCAAAGAAAGTCAAAGTCTAAAATTAATGGTGAAATCAAAACTATTTAAAGGAGGCCTGAGGTTCATGGCAATACAATGTGATAATTGTCAACAGAACCCTGCCGTAGTTGATTTAACGATTCAAATGAATCAGCAACAACAAAACCTAAGTCTATGTGAGACATGTTATAAACAACTAAGACAACAAAGCAAATTTCCGGCAGGCATGGGTGGTCATTTTTCATCCATCGATGATCTCTTGAAACAGATGATGCAACAGAATGCCGGTATGAACGGCGGACAGCAAGGTACGAAACAAGCCCAAAGCCAGTCTGGTCAAGGCGGCGGAGGTTTATTGGATGAGTTAGGTAAAAACTTAACCGATGCTGCTAAAGCAGGGTTAGTTGATCCAGTGATCGGACGCGATCAAGAAGTCGAACGTGTCATCGAAACACTCAATCGCCGTAACAAAAACAATCCGGCCTTAATTGGTGAACCAGGTGTTGGTAAAACAGCAATTGCTGAAGGACTAGCCTTGCGCATAGCTGATGGCAACGTTCCAAATAAATTGAAGAATAAGAGCATCTATCTACTAGATGTGAATTCTCTCGTTGCCGGAACGGGTGTCCGTGGTCAATTCGAAGAGCGGATGAAGCAATTGGTTAGTGAATTGCAAGAGCGTAAAAACGCGATTGTTTTCATTGATGAGATTCACCAAATCGTTGGTGCAGGGTCAGCGGAAGGTTCATCCGATGCAGGTAATATTTTGAAACCAGCACTTGCACGCGGCGACATTCAGGTTATTGGCGCCACAACGCTTAATGAGTATCGAAAAATCGAAAAAGATGCTGCACTTGAACGTCGTTTTCAACCCGTCATGGTCAATGAACCAACGGTTGATCAAGCTGTGGAAATCCTTAAAGGACTTCAAGAAAACTATGAAAAATACCATGATGTCAAGTATGATGACGATGTACTGCGAGCCTGCGTCACCTTGTCTAACCGCTATATTCAAGACCGGTTTTTACCGGATAAAGCCATCGATCTTATGGATGAAGCGGGCTCGAAGATCAACCTTCTTAATGCATCTGAAGCGACGGATGATGTAGAGGCTCGTCTTGAACAAATTGCTGCGGAAAAAGAACAGGCAACGCAAAATGAAGAATATGAAAGAGCGGCTAAACTTCGTGATGAAGAATTGCAACTTCAAGAACAGTTGAAGGATAGCAAAGGCGAACATGAAAACAATCATCAAAAAGCCGCTGTGGACATCGAAACCGTCCAGAAGATTGTGGAAGGAAAAACCGGTATCCCAGTCCGGAAATTGCAGCGCGATGAACAAGAGAAGATGAAGAACTTGGCTGATCGGATTAATGCCAATGTTATTGGTCAAGATGAAGCGGTGCAAAAAGTGGCTAAAGCCATTCGCCGTAATCGTTCTGGCTTCCGGAAGAAACACCGTCCAATCGGCTCATTCTTGTTTGTGGGACCAACCGGTGTTGGTAAAACCGAATTATCCAAAACATTAGCTGAAGAAATGTTTGGTGATCCTGAGGCCATGATTCGCCTTGATATGAGTGAGTACATGGAGAAACATTCTGTCTCGAAACTGATCGGTTCGCCACCAGGATATGTTGGTCATGATGAAGCTGGTCAATTGACGGAACGTGTTCGCAGGCAGCCATACAGCATTATTCTTTTGGATGAAATTGAAAAAGCCCATCCTGATGTTCAACACATGTTCTTGCAAATCATGGAAGATGGCCGATTGACAGACAGCCAAGGTCGTACAGTCAGCTTCAAAGATACGGTCATTATTATGACAAGTAACGCTGGATCAGCAAGTGTGAAAAAGATTACCGTCGGCTTTGGAAATGCCGAAGAAGAAGAGCCGCAAGCCGATGTCATTAACAATCTTAGCGCTTACTTCCGTCCAGAGTTCTTAAACCGTTTTGACGGTATCGTGCAATTCCGTCAACTTTCTCAAGACAATCTTATCAAAATTGTTGATTTGATGATGGAAGAGGTCTATGATGCGGCTCATGAACAAGGTGTCAATATTGAATTAACCAACGCCGCAAAAGATAAAATTGCTGAACTCGGTTATAATCCACAATTTGGTGCTCGTCCATTGCGACGCGTCATCGAAGAAAAAGTCGAAGACGGCATCGCTGACTTAATGTTACAAAAAGGTGATATCACGAACGTTAAAGTTGATGCCGCTGATGACGACATTGTGGTTACAGAAGCATAAGGATGACACTAAAAACCCCGGAGGCATAAGCTTCCGGGGGTTTTTAATGATGGTTTGGATAACAATTCAACTGCCTATTATAGGTTGTTTAAAATATCTTCAGTTGACCGCACCCGTCCCATTTTCGGAAACATATATGATACGGTGAAGTCATGTTCTTCTTTGGTCAGAGCATTCATCGCATCGGTAGCAAACACTTGCTGATAGTTCCGCTGGAAAGCTTCACGAGCAGTTGTTTCCACACCAATATTTGTCGCAATACCACTTAGGACAATATTTTTGATACCACGTCGCCGTAATTGCAAATCTAGATCAGTTCCGAAAAAGGCGCCCCAATTGCGTTTGGTGACAATAAGATCAGTGGATTCAGGTCCAAGTTCAGGGACCATATCGGTCCAATCGTCAGGTCTTTCAGATTGACCTGAAGCGCTGGGTTGATCCGTGATGGGTTGTAAAGCATCTCCGCCATCATGAAAATCCACATGAACAAGAGTGACAAACCCGCCTTTTTCACGGAAAGCTTCAGCTAGCTTCTTATTATTGTTGACGACATCCTGATTGTCATAAGGTTGTCCACCCATACCAACAATGCCTTTTTGTAAATCGATCACTATAAGCGCGGTTTCTTCAAGATTAAGATTTAATGCTTCCATTCATAACACCTCTAATTTAGCTAATCTTAATAGGATCTTTCCAAATCAATATTAACATACATCATCTTGTGGAAGGGTTTAATAGGCCTTTACTTTCCATTGAATGGCGGTGGGAGTTTGGATATAATTTAGTTATGTTATGCGGAATTAAATTGGGGGCATCGCTATGAACCAGATTAAGCTCATTGCTTTAGATATGGACGGAACGCTATTAAACGATCAGGAAGAGATAACGGAGAAGAATCGCCAGGCTATTCGTGGAGCTCAAGAACGGGGCATCTATGTTGTTTTAAGCACAGGGCGTTCAATCGCTACTTGCCGAGAATATGCCGATGCACTACAATTATCATCTTATCTCGTTACGGTTAATGGTAGCGAAATTTGGGGTGACTCTGGCGAATTAGTGGAACAACATTCGCTTCCAACTGATTCAATTCTATGGATGCATGAACTGGCAGAACGGTATCTTACAAACTTTTGGTGTGTCACAACAGACAAGGTATGGCGCAATGAATTTCCAGATGATGTGTCTCTTCACCAATGGCTCAAATTTGGATTTCAAACAAGTGATGATCAAGCGAGGACGAGCGTTCTCAGAACATTGGCTAACCGTCATCAGTTTGAAATTAGCAATTCTAATCCGACCAATATTGAAGTTAATGCAAAAGGTGTGAACAAGGCCAATGGATTACAATCAGTCTGTGATCGACTTAATATAACCATGGATCATGTCCTAGCTATGGGGGATAGTTTAAATGATATCGCGATGATCAATGAAGCAGGATATGGCATTGCTATGGGTAATGCCCAGCAGGATGTCAAAGATGCTGCTGATGGCATAACGGGGACGAATAATAATGATGGTGTTGCTCAAGCGATTTACCGATGGGTATTGTGATCGTTAAGAGCATCACGCGGTAAAATGAAGCATACAAAAAGGATCCCTTAGGTGACATTGAGGGATGATTACAGGATTCGACATACGAACAATTGATACATTTTAATTTACATCCAAGGTGATACATATGTCAGAGCAACGCTTTTATCAAAGGCCATTTGGGGTCAAAGAGCGACCGGTGCCCATGGCAGAAGTGGCTGATACTGTCCATACCAGTCAAATCGTTCAAGACCATGACACTGATGCCGCTTATTTTCGTAAGCTAGAAGAGTCGGGTGTCTATCTCAATCCAGCGCAAACTGAAGCCGTCCGTTATACTGAAGGGCCATTATTGACGCTGGCCGGTGCGGGTTCAGGGAAGACCTCCGTATTAGTTTGTCGTACGGGATATTTAGTGAGCATACAAAAGGTTCATCCCAAAAATATTCTTCTCGTTACGTTTACCAAGAAAGCTGCGGAAGAAATGAAAGAGAGAATCGGAGGATTGCCGGGATTAACGGAGCAAATGGCTCGGAGTATCCAAGCCAGTACATTCCATGCGTTTTTCTTAAAACTCCTTAGAAGCCGGGGTTACAAGCAAGTGATTTTAAGCAATGAACGCTACAAGCAGACCATTATTAAACTCATTTTAAAAGAGATGGGCATTGTCGACGCGCATGAACCGGAAACCCTTTTGGCGCTTTTTTCCTATTATAAGGTGAATCGGATGGGGACTGAACAAATGCCTTCTAAGACGACGGCTGATAAGAATGTTCAATCCATTTTCAAACGGTACGAGGCTTGGAAACGTGAGAATAACCAATGGGATTTTGACGATATCTTATGTGAAGCCTATCAAATGTTAAAGCAGTCGCCGCAGTTGCTGCAAGTTTTACAAGAGCGGTTTCGCTATATTATGGTTGATGAATTTCAAGATACGAATACTTTACAATATGAGCTTGTTAAAATGCTGGCCGACAGCCATCAAAATCTAATGGTCGTCGGTGATGATGACCAAACCATCTATTCATTTAATGGCGCCAAAAGCGATATCATCTTAAACTTTGACAAGATTTTTTCTAAGGTGAAAACGGTGACGCTCGATATTAATTATAGATCAAACGTGGGGATTGTTGGCCTTGGGAATGATGTGATTCGAACTAATAAACAACGAAAAAGCAAGATACTGCAAGCGACAAAACAAAGTCATCATGTTCCTCAATTTTTTCATCCGGATACGACAGATGATGAAGCCAAGTGGATCGCTGAAGATATCGAAGCTAAGGTCGCGAGCGGTGCTTATCATTACGGTGATTTTGCGATTTTACATAGAACCGCCAACAATAGCCGTTCTATGTTCGAGCAATTAACGCTCGACGAGCTCCCGTTCGTTCACTATTCATCGGTCAATCAGGTTTTCTATGAACAATGGAGCGTCAAACCGGTAATCGACCATTTAAGGTTATCACTCAATCCACGGGATTTAGACGCGATCGAAAGTATTTTACCAAGTTTGTATATTAATAGAGAAAAAGGTATTGAGTTTGTCAGACATCAAGAAGCCTGGACTAAGAAAAAATACCCGCTGATACATTTGCAGAGCTTCTCGCGGGTTAAAGATTTTCAAAAGAAAAAGATTGAAGAACGGATCCGTCTGATTAAAAAATTGAAGGAAGATCAACCCGTTAAGGCAATCCGCACGATTCGAGATACATTTTATGATAAATTTATCGAAGCGGATGAGGGGCAGTCGCTAACGATGAATAAAGAAGTCATCAAGGAATCGTTGGACGAACTGGAATCCTCAGCAAAACGGTTTAACACTGTTTCGAATTTTATTGCTTTCATCGATGATATGATTCAAAAAAATGAGGGTATGAAGAACGATCGTAACGATATGTCAGTTGATGCTGTTTCATTAATGACCATTCACCGGGCCAAGGGACTTGAATTCCCAGTCGTTTATGTGATTGGTGCGTCAGAAGGCATCTTGCCACATCGGTCCGCCTTGGAAGCTGGCGATATGGAAGACGGTGTGGCATGGGATCAAGTCACAGAAGCGCTTGAAGAAGAAAGGCGGATTGCTTACGTTGCGATCACTAGAGCTGAAAACGAATTATACATAGGTTCGCCCGCCTTTTATCGAGGAAAAAAAGCGGCCGTCTCACGCTTTTTGTGCGAAGCCTTTGGCGAACCGGTTCAAGAAAAAGAAACAGACTCTCGGAAGACCCAAAACCAGCGGCAGCCACATCATCGAAGAAAGGATAACCATGAGAAAAATAAGAAAGTTGTCGCTTGGGTGTGTACAAGCTCGTCTTGTAATGGCTGGCAGCAAATAACGAACCATAAAGAAACCCAGATTCAAGAAAAAGAATGTCCGATCTGTAAAAGTGCAATGAAGCAAGGGGAGAAATGGAAGGCTTAGTTCGTCTTCAATGGTTTCCCTTTGTGTTTATTTTTGGCATATTTTCGTATTGTTAAAGAAATGATCGGTGTTCCGATGATGGTTGGCAGGAATCAGATAAGCAAAATCGGGCATTGTGGAGTAGGAGGACGTTGGCTGCATTGATGGCGAGTGTCACAGTCACAATCGCTGGTGGCAAATGTTCAATTGGTTTTCGAGCCAGTCTTGCAGAGCTTGTTTTCCTTTTTCGGTGACTTGATATATTTTTTTATTTGGTTTGTCTTCTTGCTGCTCGGTATGTACGGTTGCAGATCATTACTAACTAATTTTTTAGGTTAGGGTAAATTTGACCGTAGCCTTCAAGAAGGTGCGCTGTCCCGTAGGTGTCCCGCAACGCAACAAAAGTGTCCCGTACTGTAATTATTCTGTCCCGTAAATAAAGAAAGTTGGAACGCATCTGTCCCATAGAAGGTGCGCTGTCCCGTAGGTGTCCCGCAACGCAACAAAAGTGTCCCGTACTGTAATTATTCTGTCCCGAAAATGAAGAATGCTGGAACGCACTTGTCCCATAGAAGGTGCGCTGTCCCGTAGGTGTCCCGCAACGCAACAAAAGTGTCCCGTACTGTAATTATTCTGTCCCGAAAATGAAGAATGCTGGAACGCACTTGTCCCATAGAAGGTACCTCATCCCATTCATATATCCCAAATGTACCCATAAATAAACTCGTCCGCATAGCTGGGCGTTGCTTTCACATATAATGTTGTATTCATTTTCTTTACAACATTGTTACTGAAAAAGGTGAATGCACATGCAGGTGTTAACAGATATTTTCCACGCCATTAATAATGTTTTATGGGGATCGGTGATGGTGATTGTCCTGCTTGGTACGGGATGCTATTTAACGATCCGGCTACGCTTTTTACAAGTCTTTAAAATGCCTGCGATGATAAAACAAGTTGTGGGTCCGCTTTTTAAGAAAAATGAAAGACAACCAAGCGGCATGACGTCATTTCAGGCATTAGCAACGTCGATTGCCGCGCAAGTCGGTACGGGTAACCTGGCAGGAGTAGCAACGGCGATTGCCAGCGGCGGTCCGGGGTCGATTGTTTGGATGTGGATCAGTTCATTTCTTGGTATGGCTACCATTTTTTCAGAAGCGGTTCTTGCGCAATTGTTTAAAGTGAAATCTGGTAATCAAGCTTATGGTGGTCCGGCCTTTTACATATCCATGGGACTTAATCAACGGTGGTTGGCTGGATTTTTTGCGGTGGCGGTTGTTCTCGCATTAGGACTCATTGGTAACATGGTTCAATCGAATTCAATTGCTGCTGCGTTTAGTACAGCTTTTCCCATACGATCTTCGACGATCGGAATTCTTCTTGTTGTTTTTGTTGGTTTGATCATTTTTGGTGGTGTTAATCGGATTGCTTCCGTGGCCGAGAAAGTGATCCCATTTATGGCGTTATTTTATATTATTGGATGTATTGTGATTCTAGTGATGCATGTAGATGCACTTTTGCCGGGGATTCGTTTGATGATTAACGATGCTTTCAGTTCAGAAGCTGCTGGCGGTGGCTTGCTTGGTGCAACGGTCAAAGAAGCAATAAGGTACGGCATTTCCCGTGGTTTGTTCACGAATGAAGCAGGGATGGGCTCCACGCCGCATGCCCATGCAGCGGCCGACGTGAATCATCCAGTTGAACAAGGCTTTGTCGCGATGTTAGGCGTACTTATTGATACATTGCTGATTTGTACCTTGACGGCATTGGTCATCATTTCCACAGGAGCATTTACAACCGACGAAACAAGCATTGCATTGACCCAAGAGGGCTTCATGCGCGGGTTTGGAGCATTCGGTCAATACTTCATTGCCATAAGCTTATTGTTTTTCTCGTTTACCACCATATTAGGCTGGTACTATTATGGGGAGACTAACGTTAGATTCTTATTCGGTAATCGAACGGTGTTGTATCGATGTCTTGTCCTTGGATTTGTCTTTATTGGTACTCAGCTGAAAATTGGATTGGTATGGGAAATCGCCGACACCCTTAATGCTTTTATGATCTTGCCAAATGTGATGGCTTTGTTGGCATTAAGTGGACTTGTAGCCAAAACATTAAAAAGCTACCGGTGAACGATAAAACACAACATTTATGAGTATGATGTCGGTGATGCGATATACTAATCCTAGTTTCTATCTAAGGGCACTTCCCTGCTCGCTAAGCACCACTATAGCATTTTAACAATGGTGCCAAAGGCGAGACTTAGTAAAAATGATGATCAAGGAAGTGAAGCATATGCCCTCATCTACGTTGTTCAGACTCGGTTACGTTGCGATGAGTGTCCATTTGGAAAACAGCTCACCCTCGCAAACGATGACGTATAAACGCTATAATCAGTTGGATGATCCAGCCGCTGCCCGACGGCGTTTGGAGCATATCGCACAGTCTAATATTAACAATTGTCTACGTTTATTAAAGCATAACTGGGCGCATGATATTCATTTTTTTCGTTTAAGTTCCCGGCTCGTCCCGTTAGCTACACACGAGGCCCTTGCTGATTGGGACTACATGTCAGCCATTCAGGAGCCGCTGCAATCATTGGGTGCTTACGCTAAAGAACACCAAATGCGCTTAGATTTTCACCCGGATCATTTCGTTGTTCTCAATACACCTAAGAAGGAAACATTGAAAGCATCCATCAACATTTTACGCTACCATCGACGATTGTTAATGGGTATGAACTTAGATTCAAGGCATCGTTGTGTCTTGCATGTCGGCGGTACTTACAAGGATAAACCCAAGGCCTTGGAACGGTTTGTGACAAACTGGGCGTATATTCCCAAAGACATTCAACAGATGTTAATGATTGAAAACGACGATAAGTCATTTACGCTGTTGGACGGCCTTTATTTAAGTGAAAAACTGGGTGTACCATTGGTGTTCGACTATCACCATCATCTCGCTAACCATGACGATCCTGACTGGGAAAGTCATTGGCCCCGAATTGTGGATACATGGGCTAACTCGCCCTTGCCGTTGAAAATGCATATCTCAAGCCCGAAAAGTGACCAAGCCTTTCGCAGTCACGCCGATACGGTTGATGCTGATAGGTTCATGCACTTTGTCAAAGCCGTGAACGGATCGGTTCCGCAAATTGATTGCATGATTGAAGCAAAGAAAAAAGATGGCGCTTTATTTCAGTTGATAACTGATTTGAAAAAGCGTGAAGATGTAGAAATTGTGGATGGTTCAAGTTTTTATATCTTATCCTAAGAGACTGGAACAAAAGTATATGAGTCATAGAATCATCCGAACTTGTTTATTTAATCCGTTCGGATGATTTGTTTAGAATAGTTATTTCTGTCATCGTTTTGTCAAAATCCTTCGCTTGCCGCGGGCACGGCCTCAGTTAACTTGGTCAAGAACCCCCCTTTACCAAGTGGATCTGCGGCTCGTGTTTTATATATTAGATTATTCATTATATAGCCACAATTGCTGAAATTACCCTTTTCATAAAAAAATGTGTTCGTTTGTCGATATGTAAAACATAAACATTTTTTATTTAAAAGGGGAGTTAGCTGTGCGCCATATTTTTGTCATACTATGTCTTGCAACGGGACTATTGCTATCAGGCTGTCAGAGCGAGGCAAATTATCAACCAAAGGAATTTACTAAAGTTGGCATTGTCTTATCAAATGGTGGATTAGGGGATCAATCCTTCAATGATGCCGCTTTTAACGGTTTGACCCAAGCAAGGAATAAACTCAATATTTTATTTGATTATAGAGAAATCTCTGATGAGGTGACCTATGAGGATGCATTTAAGGATTTGGCGAAAGGTGATTATGATTTAATTGTCGGCTTAGGATTTGAAGGTCAAGAAGCGCTTGAAACAGTTGCTAAGAACCACTCTGACCAACAATTTCTGTTAGTGGATAGTGTCTCAAAATTAAAAAACGTCACTTCACTCACTTTTAAAGAACATGAAGGCAGTTATCTTGCGGGTGTGATCGCTGGTATGAAAACAAAATCTGATGTTGTCGGATTTGTGGGAGGGGAGAAAGCTTCTGTTATTAAAAAATTTGAATCCGGTTTTCAGCAAGGAGTAAAAAAAGTGAATCCTGATGCTGAAGTATTGATTGATTATACTGGGACTTTTAATCAAACCGCTCCAGGTAAGACAATAGCTGAAAGCATGATCAATCAGAAGGCGGATGTTTTATTCGCTGCCGCTGGCTTAAGTGGTGTTGGGATGATAAAGGCCGCTCAGGAAAACGGTGTCTATGCGATCGGTGTAGATAGTGATCAATTTCATGTCGCAGAAAAAGCTGTCATGACGTCAATGATGAAACGTGTTGACACGGCCATGTACACGGTTGTTCAAGATCTTGTTAAGGATAACAAGTTAGATAAGGGACAAATGGTTCTCGGTTTAAATGAAGAAGGCGTGTCGTTGGCACCGATTCGGGTAACAAAACTGACTGAGAAAGAAAAACAGACCCTACAAACAATCAAGAAAAAGATTAAAGACGGAACGATCGTTGTGAAAAATGAGGGGGGAGAATCATGAACTTAAAGTTAAAAAATCGGTTATTATTGATCAATTTAACCCCATTAGTTCTAGTCTTTATCTTATTAGGCGTTATCATCTGGCAAATACTTGGGGTGCACTCAAACAACAATTACGTTGATGTTAAGGTGAAAATTGAAAAACTCAATGCCTCGTTGGTTGGCGCTCAACAAGCATTAAGCAATTATGCAACGAATGACACACTTGAAAATAAAGACAATGCGACATCGAAATTAGAAAGTGTATCAGAGCGGCTTGATCAACTAAGTCAGGCCACACTTATTGATCAGCACGACAAATTGTTGGCAAAAATGCAAGACAAAACCAAAGCGTTGACAGATCAGGCTCTTAACGCATTAGAAAATGAGAAGCCGTCACTCGCCAAAACACAGTCTGTCCGAATAAAAGGGATTCTTAATGATGTGTATACATTGCGAGAAAGAGCGAATCACTACTATAACTACCTTGAAGAACGGACGGATAGTGAAATTCAATCCATCGTTATATTTGCCGCTGTTGCAGGAGCGATTCTATTTGTTATCGCTGCTTTATGTGGCACCTTTCTATCATTGCAAGTTTCAAAGTCTATTAATGGGTTATCCCGAACAGCCGGCAAGATTGCGGATGGCGATTTAACGACAGAGCTTCCTAATAATGAACGCAATGATGAAATTGGGCACCTCTATGATTCCTTCAATGAAATGGTCACTAATTTGAAAGGTATGGTGAACTCGATTAAAGGGGTTTCTTATACACTCGGTGAATTTTCATCAGATATTAAGAATCAAAATCATACCTTGAAAGACATTAGTAAGCAGATTGCTGGATCAACCAATGAACTGGCTCAAGGAACGCAAAATGTCTCGGGTGATTTAGCCGGTGCAGTTGAGTCGATGGATCAAATTCAAACGCAATTCAGTGACACACTTAATGTTTCTAATGAATCAGTCCAACAAACTGAACAAGCCGTTACGGCCATTAATAAAGGGCGTGAAGCTGTTGATAAACAACAGACTGCGGTCAAGAACAGTCAAAAGGTTACGAAAGACATGGAAAAGGCTTTGAAGGATTTTTCAAGTCATGCATCTGGGATTGATCAAATGGCAAAAACAGTGTCGGATATCTCTGAACAAACCAACTTACTAGCATTAAATGCATCTATTGAAGCCGCCCGTGCTGGGGAATCCGGTAAAGGGTTTGCAGTGGTCGCGGATGAAATTCGAAAATTAGCTGAGGCATCTGACCAGGCTACGAAACAAATTTTTGATCGTGTTAATGACATTCACCAAGGTTTAAAATCTGTTTTTGCAAATTTGGACAGCAATGTTGAAACAGTGAATCAACAAAATGTGGCGATGGAAGAAACAACGGAGGCTTTTGGCGATATTGATGGACAAGTCAGTCATATTAATCAACAGATTCAAACGTTACGGGAACGTATCCAACAATCTGAAGAAAATAGTCAAAGCATCCTTGCTGTCTTTCAGAATATTAGTGCCGTAACTGAAGAATCAGCCGCGAGTTCAGAAGAAATTTCCGCTTCAACTTCAGAACAGGAATCAGCCATTGAAAAAATGTTAAGCCAGGTTGAAGAGTTAGATACTATGGTGGCTCTTTTGAACGATGATATGAACCGGTATAAGGTGTAAAAAAGAGGGAGCACCCCTCTTTTTTTATAACACAATTATGTTTACACCCTGGTTCAAAGCTTGTTATGATAATTATGGAAATTAATTTACTGCAATAAAGTAACTTAATCAGAATTGAGGTGACATCATGACTGAGACTTGGGTGTTTTTGGATACAGGTTATCATACGCCAGAATTCAATATGGCGTTGGATGAGTCTTTACTGAATTGGCACAGTCAAGGGTTGATTCCCCCTGTCTTGCGGTTTTATGGTTGGGACCCTCCAGGCTTGTCATTAGGGTATTTTCAAAAATCAAAAGGAAAAATTGATATTGAGGCCACTCACAACCACGGCTATCGCATTGTGCGACGTCCAACCGGAGGCCGGGCGGTCTTGCATGATAATGAGCTCACTTATAGTGTTATTGTCGCGGAAGAGCATGAAAAAATGCCGAAATCGGTGACAGAAGCTTATCGGGTGATTTCCCAAGGACTTTTGGAAGGATTTAGCGGTCTGGGCATTCAGGCTGACTTTTCCATTCCCGAGGGTAAACTTGGACAAACGAATTCTGCCGTTTGTTTTGAAGAACCTTCTTGGTATGAGTTGATTGTTGAAGACCGCAAAGCTGCCGGGAGCGCCCAAACTAGGCAAAAGGGCGTTATTTTACAACACGGGTCAATTCCGATTGATGTTGATGAAGTTGCGCTTTTTGACTTATTTGTCTATCCGAATGAACGTATCAAAGAACGGGCGCGGCGGTCCTTTGGAGGTAAAGCAGTGGCCATTAACGATGTTCTTGAGGATAAAAAAAACCTTGCCGATGTTAAGGCGGCATTTAAATCTGGATTTGAAAAGGGTTTGGGTGTAAAGTTAGAGCCCTATACTTTAACCAAGGAACAATTAGAAGAAGTTGAAACATTGGCCAAAACAAAATATAGTGATGATAGCTATACATTTTCGCGCTAAATCGGTTAAGGAGTGACCTGACATATGACAAAGAAGGAAGAGCATGTTCGTAAACCAGATTGGCTTAAAGTTAAACTGAATACTAATAAAAATTATACCGGTTTGAAAAAAATGATGCGGGAGAAAAACTTACATACGGTCTGTGAAGAAGCTAAGTGTCCGAATATTCATGAATGCTGGGCGACTAGAAAGACCGCCACTTTCATGATTCTCGGTGATACATGTACCCGCGGTTGCCGCTTTTGTGCTGTTAAAACCGGTTTACCAAATGAATTAGATTGGGCCGAGCCTGAACGCGTTGCTGAATCGGTTGAAATGATGGGACTGCGTCATGCCGTGATTACAGCTGTTGCTCGTGATGACCTTGCAGATGGTGGAGCAGCCGTTTTTGCTGAAACGGTGCGCGCGATTCGCCGCCGTGTTCCCTGGTGTACTGTTGAAATCTTACCTTCTGATATGAAGGGCGATTACGATAGTTTACATACGTTAATGGATTCAGGGCCGGATATTTTCAACCACAATATTGAAACCGTCCGTCGTCTGACGAAACGGGTTCGGGCAATTGCAACTTATGACCGTTCACTGCAATTACTACAGCGGGTCAAAGAGATCTCGCCAAATACACCTGTGAAATCAAGTATGATGGTTGGCTTGGGTGAAACCAAAGAGGAAATTGAACAGGCGATGGATGATTTGCTTGCTCATGATGTGGATATTATGGCTATTGGCCAATATTTGCAACCAACGAAGAAACATTTGAACGTTGAGCGTTATTATCATCCGGATGAATTTGACGAACTCAAGCGTATCGCTTTAGAAAAAGGTTTCCGTCATTGTGAGGCAGGACCAATGGTGCGCTCTTCCTATCATGCTGATGAGCAAGTAAATGAAGCTTCACGACGCCGTCAATTACAATACGAAGAGGAAGATGTCGAAAGCAGTATGTGAAATGTCAATCCAACAAAGGCTGGGACAAATCTAAAACAGGGTACTCAGAAGCCGACATGAGATATGAAAGCACGTTCTAAGCGTCGTCAAAATACGTAGACGCTCGCGGCAAGCGAAGGATTTTGACGACGCGATGACAGGAATGACGATTTTAAAGAAAACTTGGCTTGTCGCCAAGCCTTAATGGCGAAAGCCTTAGTTGCACTTATACTTGAAGAAAGTTTTTATACTTTCTTTAAGTGTCAACAAATCATCCGAACTGATTAAATAAACATGTTCGGATGATTCTGTGACTCATATCCTTTTGTTCCAGTATCCTGTACTTTCTTTATAGAGATTAGCTTCCGAATTTATACAATCGTTCATAGAAGTCAATCAAAAATTGATTAAATAATTCTTCTGATGGTGCCATTGTTCTTGTGTTGGGTTTGATAATGCCAACCGTTCGAGTGATTTCAGGTTCTGTTATCTGCTTGGTGACCAAGTCAGGCGTTCGGGAATGAGGGAAGGCGTGTTCAGGTAATAAAGCAATGCCGAAATCAGCGGAAACCAACCCTTTAATGGTTTCAATATCCTCCCCCGCAAACGCAATGTCTGGAGTGAAACCGGCTTGCTTGCAAGCATTGACGACAATATCGTGAAGCGCAATCCCTTTGTGAAAAGTCACAAACCGCTCTCGGCGTAATTGTTTTAAACTTAACCGCTCCTGTTCAGCAAGCGTATGGTCAGAGGGTAGCAAAGCGATGAGCTTTTCTGTATAAAAAATGTTGCCGGTTAGGCGTTCAACATTGTGCGGGACCGGTGAGATCACAGCCAAATTAATATCACCTTGATCAATTAACTGCTTCAAATATTGTGCTGACCCTTGGTGAAGTTGAAATTGGATGTCTGGATGCTCATCCCGAAACTGTGAGAGGGCCATCGGCAAGGTTTCAATTGACAGGCTTGTTGCTAATCCTAGTCGAATTAATCCTTTTTCCGGATTCAAATAATCGTCAATTTCCTGTTTGGCTTGATCGAGCTCAGACACCACGCGCTCCATGTGCTTCAGAAACACTCGCCCCACGGATGTTAATTTAACGTTCCGCCCTTCTCGAATAAAAAGCGATACGCCCAATTCTTCTTCTAATAAAGAGATATGGCGACTGATCGCTGACTGAGCCACGTGCAGAACATGAGCCGCTTCCGTGACATGTTCCCTTCTTGCGACCTCCATAAAGTAATGAATCTGCCGTAATTCCATGGTTATTTCACAACCGTTCTTATTTTGAGATTGTTTATATATTAATTATATATTGTATAGAACAATTGATTTGCAGTAAACTGGTAATTAACAGAAAATTTCTGTCGCTCGACTAGGAAGGGAGATGTTTTGATGCAAAACAACGGAATGTACCGGTCGGATTTTGAGCATGATGCATGCGGGATCGGTTTCATTGCTGATATTAATAATCAACCATCACACGAAACGATTATAGATGGTTTGCATATGTTAAGCCGACTGAATCACAGGGCTGGTCAAAATGATGATACGGGTGATGGTGCGGGTATCCTCGTTCAGATCCCGGATCAATTCTTTCGCGATCATCTCCCGTGTCATTTACCTCAAGCGGGCGATTATGCTGTAGGTATGGTGTTCATGCCACAGGAGCAACGTTTAAGAGAAACTTATGAAACCGAAATCAATCAAATTATAAAAAAATCATCTTTAACTTTAATAGAGTGGCGCGATGTCCCGGTAAATAACGAAAGGATCAGCCGGAAAGCTAATGAAGATTGCCCTTCCATCAAGCAGGTGTTTGTAAAAAAAGCGTTCGGCATGGATCAAAAACAATTTGAACGGGCGTTATATATTATAAGACGAAGCGTGGAAAAACGTTGTTCAGATCTTTACTTTTGCAGTTTTTCCAGTCGGACGATCGTTTATAAAGGGATGATCAAACCAGAACGTTTGAAAGACTTTTATCTTGATTTAAGTCATCCTTCGTTTGCATCAGCATTAGCTTTAGTGCATTCGCGTTTTAGCACAAATACCTTTCCGACATGGGAGCGGGCGCATCCGAATCGATCAACGGTTCATAACGGTGAAATTAATACGTTGAGAGGCAATATTAATTGGATGAAAGCCCGGGAACAGCAGATGTCGACCGACGTTTTTGGTGATGATTTATCGGAATTGCATCCGGTTATTGATAATGAGGGCAGCGATTCGGCTGTTTTTGATAATGTATTAGAATTTCTAACCCTTAGCGGACGTCCGATGCCGCATGCGGCATTAATGATGGTTCCCGAGCCATGGGAACGTTCAGACGATGTTGATCCACTTATGAAGAATTTCTATGAATATCATAGTGCATTTATGGAACCTTGGGATGGTCCAATGGCATTAGCTTTCACAGATGGGCAGCAAATCGGAGCTTTATTAGACCGGAATGGCTTACGACCTGGACGCTATTATCTAACGAACAATGATAAAATCATTTTTTCATCGGAATTCGGTGTCGTTGACGTTCCTCAATCGGAAGTCAAGACGAAGGGCCGGATCAAACCAGGTGAACTATTAGTCATCGATTTAGAAGAAAAACGTATCATCCCTGATACAGAATATAAACAAAATCTCAGTACGGAACAACCTTATGGGGCGTGGCTCAGTCAAGAGAAAATGACGGTGGATCATGAACATGAGCAGGAACCTGATATAACGCCGGAGGAACTCTTTAAGTTACAGACGGCTTTTGGGTATACCTATGAAGAGTTAATGAAAGGGTTAAAACCGATGGTTACGGATAGTAAGGATCCGCTTAGTTCAATGGGGGTGGATACCCCTTTAGCTGTGTTATCGGAAAAGCCGCAGTTATTGTATAACTATTTCAAACAATGGTTTGCTCAGGTGACGAATCCGCCCATTGATGCCATCCGTGAAGAAAGCATGACGGCAACACTGACATGGATGGGGCCGCAAGGGAATATCCTGCAACCGGAAGCCGATCATTGTCGTCGGGTGCAATTGCAGCAACCTGTTATTGGCTATGACCAAATTCAACAAATTGCAGGTTTATTAAAGACGGATACTGTTTCGCTTAACTTTGAAACGGATGCTTCAATTGATTACAAGGATTTGATGGACCGCTTATTCACTCAAGTGGATGATTGCCTAGAAGCGGGGGCTGAGGTCTTGGTATTGTCAGACAGAGGTGTTAATACTAATCATGCCGCTATTCCCGCGTTGCTTGCTTCATCGGCCGTCCATCATTATCTTATTCGCCAGGGGATAAGGACAAAAGTCAGTTTGATTATTGAAACGGCAGAGGCACGGGACGTGCATCAAATGGCGATGCTGCTTGGATTCGGAGCAGACGCTATGTATCCGTATCTTGGTGTGGCCACGCTTCATCAACTCATTGATGATGGTCATATTGAAGGGGTTTCGAAGGCAGATGCAACTCAAACCTATTTCTCTACTTTGACCACGGGTATTGTCAAGGTTATGTCAAAAATGGGAATATCAACAATTCAAAGTTATCGTGGTGCGCAAACGTTTGAAGCGGTCGGTATTGGTCAAGACGTGATTGAGCGCTATTTCACGGGAACGGTTTCGCAACTGGATGGCATTTCGTTAGAAGATATCTTTTCGGATGCCCTCAGACGACATCAGCAAGCCTTTGATGATTCAGCTGAAGCAACATTGGATTCCGGCAGTGACATGCAATGGCGCCGCGGTGGTGAGCATCATCAGCTCAATCCGAAGACCATCCATACGTTACAACAGGCTGCACGAAAAAATGATTATGAATTATATAAGCAATTTAGTGAATTAGCCAACCAAGAGAGTTTAGTTAATATCCGCGATTTATTGACGTTGAATAGCAACCGTCAGCCAGTTCCCATTGATGAAGTCGAGCCAGTTGAGGCGATTACGCGCCGGTTCAAATCCGGAGCGATGTCCTACGGTGCGTTAAGTCAAGAGGCTCACGAAGCGCTTGCGATTGCTATGAACATCATCGGCGGAAAAAGTAATAGCGGTGAAGGCGGTGAGGATCCAGAGCGTTACGAACTTGATGATGATGGCCTTGATCGAAAAAGTGCGATCAAACAAGTGGCATCAGGTAGATTCGGTGTGAGCAGTCACTATCTATCAAACGCTAACGAAATCCAAATCAAAATGGCCCAGGGGGCCAAACCAGGTGAAGGGGGGCAGCTCCCTTCCCATAAAGTTTATCCCTGGATAGCAGAGGTTCGCGGCACGACACCGGGTGTTGGGCTGATTTCACCGCCGCCTCACCATGATATTTATTCAATCGAGGATTTGGCTCAACTCATCCACGACTTGAAGCGGGCTAATCCAAAGGCGAGGATTAGTGTCAAACTGGTTGCGAAATCAGGTGTGGGTACGATTGCTGCCGGCGTTGCAAAGGGATTAGCTGATGTGATATTAATCAGTGGTCATGACGGTGGATCAGGAGCATCACCACGTTCAAGTATTAAGCATGCGGGCCTTCCGTGGGAATTAGGTTTGGCAGAAACCCAGCAAACATTGGTGTTAAATGGGCTGCGTGATCGAGTCACTATTGAAACTGACGGAAAAATGATGACGGGACGGGATGTGTTAATAGCTGCATCCTTAGGTGCTGAGGAATATGGCTTTTCAACCACTCCGCTGATTGCTCTTGGCTGTGTGATGATGCGAGCCTGTCACCTTGACACCTGTCCCGTTGGTGTTGCCACTCAAAATCCAGAGCTAAGAAAACGAATGATGGGAAAACCGGAACATGTCGTCAATTATTTGCAATTTATTGCACAAGAGATCCGGGAGCTGCTTGCTGAACTAGGATTTCGTACTCTTGATGAATTGATTGGTGACACATCGGTATTAGCCAAGAAATCAAAGCTGGATTCCCATTCTAAAGCTAAGCATCTTAACTTAGATCCATTGCTGCAACCCGTTGATGCGAATTTGGAGCGCCGATTTGCTCGTGAACAGGATCATCAATTGGAGCACAGTTTTGACTATCGGCACTTGCTCCCTGATTTTCAAGGCTTGATAGCTGAACAACAACCGATGATGAGACATTATGAGATTAATAATACTGACCGGGCTGTGGGTACCGTCTTAGGCCATCACATATCTAGTGAGCATGGGGCTGACGGTTTACCTGAAGACACGTTCCAAATGTCTTTCACTGGTTCGGCGGGGCAGAGTTTTGCAGCGTTTGTCCCTCAGGGCATGTCAATGTCAGTTGATGGTGATGCAAATGATTATCTTGGAAAGGGTCTATCGGGTGGCAAGGTGATGATTCGACCTGATATGAATATGCATAAGCCCGATGATCAGGTGATTGCCGGTAATGTAGCCTTCTTTGGTGCGACTAGCGGAGAGGCTTATATCCGTGGTCGTGCTGGCGAGCGTTTTTGTGTTAGAAATAGTGGTGCGCATGCCGTTGTTGAAGGTGTCGGCAATCATGGTTGTGAGTATATGACCGGTGGTACGGTGCTCGTACTTGGTGATATCGGCAAAAACTTTGCTGCTGGTATGACAGGTGGCCAGGCTTATATTATTCCTGATATAACAGACCATGATATGGCTGATCGTATCAATCGGGAAATGGTTGCCATTGAAACTGGATTGACTGATGACGAAGATGCTGAGATTAAAGCTATGCTTGAGGAGCATTTGCTATATACGGGAAGTCCGAAAGCTCGACAAATGTTGTCAAGATGGAACAAAATCAAGTCCATGGTGCTTAAGGTGATTCCAAAGGACTATCAAAATATGCTTCGAGCCATAACTGCATTAAAACAGTCAGGCTTAACACATGATGAAGCGATTCTGGAAGCTTTTAATAGAAAACAGGCAGGTAACCCCCTGCCCCAAAATGAGACGGATAGTTATGAAACAGTTTCGTGACGTAAGGAGGGGTAAGTTTGGCAGATCCGAAAGATTTTATGAATATACCAAGAGTAGAACAACCGGAAGAACATCCATCTGAGAGAATATCTCATTGGGATGAATATCAACAGTCTATGCCCCAGGAAGATGTCGAGGAACAGGCATCACGTTGCATGGATTGTGGCACTCCCTTTTGTCAAACGGGGATTGAGTGGAGTGGGGTTGCCTCCGGTTGTCCCTTATATAATGTGATTCCTGAATGGAATGAACTTGTATCACGAGGAAAGTGGCGAGAAGCCTTTGACCGTCTGATGAAGACGAATAACTTTCCGGAATTTACAGGCCGTGTTTGCCCGGCTCCATGTGAAGGAGCTTGTACTGCGGCACTCCCAACATCACCTGTCAATATTAAGACAATTGAACAAGCAATTGTTGACAAAGCTTATCAGGAAGGGTGGATTAAGCCGATGCCTCCTCATGAGAGAACGAGTAAGCAAGTAGCTGTTGTTGGCTCGGGTCCTGCTGGTTTAACGGCTGCCGATGAGTTGAATAAAGCTGGCCATCACGTGACTGTCTATGAGCGTGATGACCGTCTTGGCGGTTTGCTCATGTACGGTATCCCAAATATGAAACTGGATAAGAAATGGGTGAATCGGCGCATCGCCATTTTGGAGGATGAGGGCATTCGCTTTAAAACGGGTGTATCCATTGGTGAAGATGTATCTTTCGAGAAGCTTGAGACAACTTATGATGCCGTCATCGTTTGTACAGGTGCACAAAAACACCGTGATCTACCGATTGAAGGGCGCGAGTTGAACGGAGTCCATTTTGCCATGGATTATTTAAAGGACAGTACAAAGACCCTATTAGATGATCATCAAAGTTATAACCAAAAAATATCAGCTAAGAATAAAAACGTTGTTGTAATCGGAGGCGGCGATACTGGCGCCGACTGTGTGGCCTCGGCTTTACGACAAGAAGCAAAAAGTATTGTTCAGTTTGGTAAGCACCCTGCGTTACCTGAAACACGGCCTTTAGACAATCCTTGGCCCGAGTACCCGCAAGTCTTCTCACTTGACTACGCTTATAAAGAGACGAAAGTCACTAAAGGAGAAGACCCAAGAGAGTACAGTATTCAAACGCAGCGTTTTGTGGGTGACGAAGATGGCAAAATTATAGGATTGGAGACGGTAAGAATCGTCTCCGATGTAGATGAAGCCGGCCAATCCTATATGCGTGAATGTGAAAACTCTAAAGAGTTTTGGCCCGTTGATCTTGTTCTGATTGCTATCGGATTTGTAGGTGTTGAACAGGAGATCGATCATGCTGGTTTAGCTGTTAATCAAAGAGGCAGCTTGGCTGCCAATCGGAAAACGTACCAGACCAATCGGGCGAAAGTCTTTGGAGCGGGTGATGCTCGTCGCGGTCAAAGTTTAGTCGTGAACGCTATTCGTGAGGGTCGTGAAGCGGCTGATTCCTGTCATCAGTATTTGATGGAGACCGCCCAATTAACAAGTTAATGATTCCGAGATTAAACAACCGGTGCTTTTATTGCGCCGGTTTATTTTAGATTGATAGAATAAGTAACGTTGATTATCCACCCTCTTATAGGTCCTAAGTTTGAAAGATGGGTGTTATTGTTCTAATAATCATTAATCTGTGTTAGTATATCCTTATTATTAAATTCATTTGATCAAATGATACCAATTTGGGAAAAAAGATCAATTGTTCCCCAACTCAGTCAGGGGGATTTTTAGTATTTTTCCCGATACTTCTATAGGATCAGAACTGTTATAATAAAGTTGCAGAAGTTAAATTAAAACAAAGAGAGTCATTGTTTAGTTATTCACTTCTGTTTCTCCATCATAAAACTCTTTGTTTTACTCTTCCCCAATGATGGGTTCACCCAAACGGTGAGCCCTTTTTAATCTATTTTACCGTCATTTTTATAAAAGCCATTGAAATATACAATATATTGCGCTATAATTCGATGTGGAATTCAATATGTTGTATATTCGTGATAGTTAAGGTGTCCTTCAAGGAATTAAAAGGGAATCCGGTGAAAGGCCGGAGCTGTCCCCGCAACTGTCAGTGTTACGAAACGGAAGTAGCCACTGTACAATCAGCTTTTGTGCTTTTTGTATGGGAAGGCCCGGAGTAGGATGAAGCACAAGCCAGTAGACCTACCTTATCTATAGCGTTTCATAAACTTCGGGGATCTGAGTGAATGAAACGGCGCCGGCGGGAACGTGACGGGAGTAAGTCTATTATTTTTTAATAGATGATCTCATATGTTTCTTTTACATGCTTTTAAAGGTCTGTGTCGTTTCAACCTCATCCTGAATATGGATGGGTTTTTTTATGCCCAAATGATTGGAAGGAGCTTGAACATGCAGACGACTGAAAGGGTCTCACCAAAATTAAATCGCTTAGAAGGTGAACTTCTAGCACGATTTCCACAACTAGATATATCGGCAGTCATCGAAAAAACAAGTCAGCAAAGTCAACATAAAAATGAGGCTGAACTTGACCAGCTATTGGCGCTTAATATATTAGAAAAAATCACAGCCGAGGAACCGGACTGGACCTATGCCGCAGCTTATGTTTTCCTACAACAACTCTATGAAGAGACAAAGACGAGACGTGATATTGCATCAGGTTATGGTGATTTTTACGGACTGATTGAAACGTTGACGAACATGGGCGTTTACTCTCATGAATTAATCAATACTTATAGCCATGAAGATATTCAAGAGTTGGAAAATACTATTGACTCTGATAAAGATTCTCTTTTTACTTACATAGGTATTAAAACCTTGAGTGATCGTTATCTAGCTCGGGATTATGAAGGACATATCTATGAACTTCCACAAGAACGCTTGATGATCATTGCGATGACTTTGATGAAACAGGAACAAGCGGATCGCCGGCTTGAGTGGGTTAAAGAAGCCTATTGGGCCTTATCAAATCTATATATGACCGTGGCAACACCCACATTGGCCAATGCGGGCAAGTCTTATGGTCAGTTAAGCTCATGTTTTATAGATACTGTGGATGATAGTTTGCGCGGCATCTATGATTCGAATACGGATGTTGCGACGCTATCAAAAAATGGCGGCGGCATTGGTATCTATCTTGGCAAGATTCGTTCCCGTGGATCCGATATAAAAGGGTTCAAAGGTGTTTCTTCAGGTGTTCTGCCTTGGATGAAGCAATTAAATAATACGGCTGTCTCCGTCGATCAATTGGGTCAACGTCAGGGAGCTGTCGCCGTTTATTTGGATTGTTGGCATCAGGATATCTTTGATTTCCTTGACGCCAAACTAAACAACGGTGATGAGAGGTATCGGACCCATGATTTATTTACGGCCGTTTGTATTCCTGACTTATTTATGGAAAAGGTTGCTGCCAGGGAAGATTGGTATTTATTTGATCCGCATGAAGTTCGAAAAGTGATGGGATTTTCACTAGAAGACTTTTATGATGAAACCAAAGGTAACGGTGAGTTTCGAGCCCATTACCAGGCTTGTGTTGACCATGAAGGCTTGTCGAAAGTAAAGGTACCGGCTATCGATATTTTTAAACGAATCATGGTCTCCCAACTTGAAACGGGAACACCGTTTATGTTCTATCGGGATACCGCCAATCGGATGAATGCGAATAAGCATGAAGGCATGGTGTACGGAAGTAACCTTTGTACGGAAATTGTCCAAAATATGTCGGCGACAACTGTCACAGAAGAAAAAGTTGAGGACGGTAAAATTATCATTATGAAAGAACCGGGTGACTTTGTCGTTTGTAATCTATCATCGATTTCGATGGCCAGTGCGATTCAAGATGAGGTACTAGAGCGATTAATTCCGGTCCAAGTTCGGATGCTTGATAATGTTATTGATATTAATGATATCGAAGTCAAACAAGCGAGCCAGTCGAATCAAAAATATCGTGCGGTAGGTCTAGGAACCTTCGGATGGCACCATCTACTGGCCCTTCAAAAAATTGCGTGGGAATCGGAAGAGGCTGTGAACTATGCTGACCAAATCTATGAAACAATCGCCTATCATGCGATTAAGGCGAGCTGTGAGTTGGCTAAGGAAAAGGGCGCTTATCCAACTTTTCATGGATCGGATTGGTCAACAGGTGACTATTTTGACCAGCATGGTTATACCAGTCGCCAATGGCAAGCGCTAAAAGCGGATGTACAGGCACACGGTATAAGGAATGGCTATTTAATGGCTGTTGCCCCGAATTCATCAACGTCGATCATTGCTGGTTCAACAGCGTCCATTGACCCGATTTTTAGCAAAGCCTATTCGGAAGAAAAGAAAAATTATAAGATTCCAGTTACAGCGCCTGATTTGAATGTCGAAACGACCTGGTATTATAAGTCCGCCTTTAATATTGACCAAAGCATGAGTATTAGACAAAACGCGGCTAGACAAAAACACATCGACCAATCGGTTTCGTTTAATATCTATGTCCACAATGATATCAAGGCGAAAGACTTATTAGGTCTTCATTTTGAAGCTTGGGAATCGGGGCTTAAGACCACTTATTATACAAGATCAACGTCCACAGAGGTCGATGATTGTGAAAGCTGCGAATCTTAATAGGGTTCAGAAGGAGGAGGAATTGATTTGGAAACATTACATGAACGGAAACTGTATGATGTGAATGCCCCAAATGCGTCGACTGGCATTATTAATGGGACGAGTTCAAATGTTCTTAACTGGGATGACACGCGCTTTCCGTGGGCCTATTCGCTGTATAAGACAATGTTGTCGAACTTTTGGACGCCGTTTGAGATTAATATGTCGAATGATATCAAACAATATCAACAATTAACAGACGATGAACAGCGTGCTTTTAATAAAATTATCGGTCTATTAGCGTTCTTGGACAGTATTCAGACGGATTACGCCGGACGGGTCGCCAATTATTTAACAGACTCAAGTTTATGTGCCCTCATGACCGTACTAGGCTTTCAGGAAGTGGTTCATAATCAATCTTACTCTTATGTTTTATCAAGTGTGACCAATAAGCAAAACCAAGATGAAATCTTTGAATATTGGAAGCATGACGAAGTCTTAAGAGAGCGCAATGATTTTATTGTTGAGGGCTATCAAAGATTTATCGATGATCCCACGCCGCAAACGTTTATGGAGTCCATCGTTTTTGATGTCATTCTTGAGGGACTCAACTTTTATTCTGGTTTCGCCTTTTTCTATAATCTTGCACGTAATCAAAAGATGGTATCGACATCAACGATGATAAATTATATTAATCGTGACGAACAGCAGCATGTGAACTTGTTTGCCCGTATATTTAAAGCCGTACGTGAAGATTATCCAGAGTTGAAGACGGCCGAGAATGACGAATTTGTACGCCAAACCTTTATAAAGGCTGCGGAATTGGAAATTAATTGGGGCCGCTATATTATCGGTGATCGATTTGATGGTATCACTATGGAAGAATTGGAAGCTTATATTAAGTTCACAGCTAATACACGGGTCAAGCAATTAGGTGTGGACAGCCCATTCAGTGACTATAATAAGAATCCGTTACCGTGGATTAAGGCCTATTCGGATGTCAATGCCGGTAAAAGTGACTTCTTTGAACAAAAATCAAGGCAATATACGAAAGTGACCGATACGAACGGTTTTGATGATTTATAGGATGATCTAAATGAGCTCCTAGAAGCAGTAACAGTCTTCTGGGCTCATTTTTTGATATTATGAAGATGGCTGTGTGAAGTTATGAAATAAATTTTGAAAAATATTGTAACACATTTGTCAAGTCCATTTTATTGAGTTTGTGCTTTTTTCATGAGAAAATAGTGTCAAAAGCACAAAGGAACGATTCATATGCCAAAATTACCAAAATGGTTAAAAAAATCGTTTGTAACGATGGTAACGGTATTGACGCTTGGGACAGTCGTTCCACAAGTTAATATACAAGCTGAGTCAAAGCCATCCAATACTGATATTGAAGGGTCAAAAGATCATAAAGGATTATCGTCAGCAGCAACGGTAGAGCAAACCCTTGTTGTTGATCAACCCACCGAACAAGCTGATTTTGATGCTAATGAGACACTGGACAGTTGGCCGGAAATTGCGGCAACAATCAATGATAATGATGAACTATTAGCACGTTTTAATGAATATACACGTGAACAAGCCGAATCGCAAGGTTTTGCTAAGTTTGGAGACACGATTTCAGCAGAAATTGGTCCAACTTATAGCCAAAAAATTGTCCCAAAATTTGGCGATGCTGTTCTATCACTTGCGAATACAACCGATGATCATCTTTTGAAATTTGTTGATGTCAGCAATAATCCAGCTGGCGGTACCGGGGAACGGATACTGAATGTCTATGATACACGCACAGGTGAGGAAATGATTAAATTCCATGTGCGCCGGGATCACCCGCCACAAGAAGGTTACTGGTTTAACTTTCATTACCATACGTATGAAGATGGATTCCAGTCACACCGTGAATTGGAAAAAGTGTATTGGGATAAAAATATGCCGCCCAAATGGGTGAACTAAGTTGCCGATATGCACGCCGGCAGCTTTTTTTTTTATGAACTATTAACAAATGTCCATGCATGCGATATAATGCAATCAAACACTGAAATAAACACTTTTGAAACACTCGTATAATCGCGGGAATAAGGCCTGCAAGTTTCTACCGGATGACCGTTAATCATCCGACTACGAGTGAGTTGGTTTTCATATATTGACACGTCTCATTTAACATAGATTGGCGTGTTATTTGCTTACCCAAACCATCTCACTCTGTCGTGAGGGCGGTTTGGGTTTTTCTTATGGATCCGACCGTCTTCCGCCAATATTTAAGGGGGTAGACAACATGGAAGCATTAGAACAGAAAATCAGATCAGAGGGTCAAGTGCTAAGTCGCGATATCTTAAAGGTCGATACGTTTTTGAATCATCAAATAGATCCCGAGCTTATGCAGCAAATCGGTGATACATTTGCTGAACGTTTCCGGTCTAAAGGCATCACAAAAGTATTAACCATTGAATCTTCTGGGATTGCACCGGCGATTTTCACAGCACAAACGTTAGGGGTTCCGTTAGTGTTTGCACGTAAAAAACAATCATTAACCCTCAAGCAAGATCTAGTGACAGCTGATGTCTATTCATATACAAAAAATGAAGCAAATAAAATATTTATCTCTGACCAATTTTTGACGCCTCATGACTCTGTCTTAATCATCGATGATTTTCTTGCCAAAGGCGAGGCTGCTAAGGGCTTAGCTCGTATTGTCGAACAAACGGGTGCCAAGGTTGCTGGTCTTGGTATTGTCATTGAAAAGTCATTCCAAGATGGACGAGCTGAACTCGATGAATTAGGTTATCATGTTGAATCACTTGCACGGATTGCCGCGCTTCATGATAATGGCAACATTGATTTCAAACGCGAAGAGAGCGAGGTGGTCACAAATGGAATTCAAACGTGAACCAGGGAAAATGTTGTCCCTTGGTTTCCAACACGTTCTTGCCATGTATGCTGGTGCGGTTCTTGTACCGTTGCTGATCGGTCAGGCCCTTGGTTTGTCGGGCACGGAATTGAGTTACCTAGTATCTATTGATCTTGCCGCCAGTGGTGTGGCCACCCTGCTTCAAGTATGGAAAAACCGGTTTTTCGGTATCGGACTCCCTGTTGTGCTTGGATGTACCTTTACGGCGGTAGCACCGATGATCACCATCGGTAAGCAATTCGGTCTTTCAGGTATCTATGGATCCATACTGATTGCAGGGCTTGTCGTTATCTTAATTGCTAAGTATTTTAGTAAAATTATTAAACTATTTCCACCGGTTGTGACGGGTTCCGTTGTGACCATTATCGGGATGTCTTTAATTCCAACTGCGATTGATAAGATGGCAGGAGGCCAAGGTAGTGAGCGTTTTGGTAGCCCGATGAATTTGGCGCTATCGTTTGGCGTGTTATTACTCATTATCTTAATCAATCGTTTTTTTAAAGGCTTCATTAGAGCCATTAGCATTTTGATTGGCCTTATTGGCGGAACGGTTGTGGCCTATATGTTCGGTAGGGTTGATATGTCGTCAGTGGGTGAGGCCGATTGGTTTCATATGGTTGAACCCTTTCACTTTGCCACGCCAACCTTCCACTTGAGTGCGATATTAACGATGGTGATTGTCGCGATTGTCAGTTTGATTGAGTCAACGGGCGTGTTTTTCGCTTTAAGCGATGTCTGTGATCAACCGTTGGATGATAAGGATTTGGAACGGGGCTACCGTTCTGAAGGGTTAGCAATTGTGATTGGCTCATTATTCAATGCGTTCCCGTATACAACATTTTCACAGAATGTTGGTCTTGTTGAACTATCCAACGTGAAATCAAAGAAAATCATCGTGATATGTGGTTTACTGTTAATTGGATTTGGTTTGGAACCGAAAATTGGTGCGTTGACAACATTGATTCCAACCCCTGTCTTAGGTGGGGCGATGGTCGCTATGTTTGGTATGGTCATTGCTTCAGGAGTGAAAATGTTAAGTCGCGTGGATTTCTCCAAGCAGGATAATTTAATGATCATCGCTTGTTCGGTCGGATTAGGTCTTGGTGTCACGGTTCAGCCGGATCTGTTTGCTCAGTTACCTAACAGTGTACAAATCATCACGAATAACGGCATTGTGGCCGGCAGTATCACAGCGATTCTTTTGAATATCATATTTAATGTGAGTGTTTCTCGACAAAAGACCCGGCAAAAAGCCGCCATACAGACTCAGGCTGAGCGGGTATCGTAAAGTAAAACGATTTATACCAAAACACCAAAACATGACGTTTAGGCTCCCATTATAACAGTGGGTGTTGCCTGAGCGTCATGTTTTTTATTCTACTACTTTCGATAAACGGGAAGGATGATTCGTTAATGAGTCGAATTCTATTTAAAAAGGGAAAGTATTTTTGTGGTGGATAGATGCTGAAAGGAGCATACATATGTCGCTAGAATTAACATCAATGACGGAAGAAAGATTTAATCAATATTATAAGCATGCTTTGAAAGCGTATGCAGATGAACACGTGAAAGCAGGAAATTGGAAAGAAGAAGAGGCCATTCAAAAGGCTCGGCAACAATTTGAGCAACTGTTGCCAGATGGGCTAGAAACAAAGGATCATCATCTGCTATCTATTTTACATGATGGAGAACCTATCGGGATTTTATGGTTGCGTGTCCAATCAAATCATCAAGAAAAGCAAGCCATTATATTTGACATTAAGCTTGATGAGGATCAGCGTGGGAAAGGATTCGGAACAGCCGCAATGGAAGCTATTGACGAGTATGCACAGTCAATGGGTGTCCAGCAAATACGCCTACATGTTTTCGCACATAATCAACGAGCTAAATCCCTTTATGAAAAAATGGGTTATGACATGACGGGTTATCAAATGTCGAAAAGGTTATCATGACATAATATAGATACTTTATGATAGTCACATCAACACTTTTGTTTAATAAAGGAGAAATAGAATATGAACACGTCTACGAACGATGGTATCCATGATCTTTACCACAAACTCATCAATGCATGGAACAACCGTGATGCTCATGGAATGGCTGAGCTGTTTTCGGAGGATGGGGTTCAAATTGGGTTTGATGGGAGCAAGGTCATTGGACGTGAGGAACTTTTATCACATCTTAAGCCCATTTTTAAAAATCATCCTACACCTCCATTTATAAGTAAGGTTAAGAACATACGAATGCTGGGATCTGCTGCTATGCTGCATGCTATTGTAGGAATGGTACCACCTGGGAAAACAGACATTGCTCCGGAACTAAATGCTCATCAAACGCTAGTCGCAGTTAAGAAAGATGATGCATGGGAAATTGAACTGTTTCAGAACACGCCAGCCCAGTATCATGGGAGACCTGATTTAGTCGAACAAATGACAGAGGAGCTTAAAGACTCATTTATGTAAGGGTAGATAAGATGGCTGCTGTCTTTAAGGCAATGGAAAGAAAATTTATGGGAATATAATTTATGAAGGGTGACTGCGTTCTTGAATTCTAAATGGTATGTGGTGTTATATTAATCTTTTTAGTTGGCGCTTCATTATGATTGTGACACCCAAGTTAGAAGTATCTTCAATAATGGAATGTATTCATTTTTTCAGTTGGATTAATATTATGCTTGATAGGGATAAGGTCATCTAATTCTACTTATACAATTTAAGGTTTTGGGAACTAGTCAAGATTATTTTAAGGAACATATCTTAAAACGAAATAGCGAATCCTACTAAATTGTTTTGAACTAAAAATCATATAAAAAAAGTTGTTGACTCAATCAGTTGATTTTGATAAATTAATAAATGTCGCTTTTGAGCGAAGCTAAGCCAATTTTGAAGATATCTATTGACTTCATTAATAAGTTTTGGTATATTAATAGATGTCGCTCTTGAAGCGTCCGGAAACAAGATAAAACATTGTTGACACTAAAGATAACTTTTGATATACTAATTGAGTCGCTTTGACGAGAAATAGCCTTAGCGAATCGATAGATTGCTCTTTGAAAACTAAACAAAAACTCAAGCGCTG